>JAHDYP010000043.1:0-33365 GCA_023383055.1 Verrucomicrobiota bacterium
GTTGCCCTGCCCGGCGATGTAGTAATTGACGAAATAGATGACCAGCATGCCGGTCACGATGGCAAATTGGTTGACCGAGACCAGGCGTCCGCGGAACCGGGCCGGGCTGATTTCGGCGATGTACATCGGCGACGCCATCGAGGCGATCCCCACGCCAATACCGCCCAGCATCCGGAAGATGACAAAGATCTCGAAGGTTTTGGGAAAGGCGGTGCCGATGGCCGAAACCAGGAACAGGAGGGCGGCCAGGATCAACGCCCGCCGCCGACCCGTTCGGTCGCTGAATCGGCCGGCGAAGGTGACCCCGATGACACAACCCAGGAGCGCGCTCGAGGCGGCCCAGCCCTTCATGGCGGGTGTCAGGTCGAAGTGCTGCTGCAGAAAACCGATGGCGCCGGCAATGACCGCGGTGTCGTAGCCGAACAGGAAGCCGCCCAGCGTGGCGACGCCGCAGACCAGCGCGACGTACCGGAGGTCACCCTGCTCGGATTGGGGCGGTGCGGTGTTCATGGATGGTTGGCATCGGGTCCGGAGCCGCGGCGGCACGCGACGCCGGCAAGCCGGCCCGGCTCGATCAGTCGCCCGCGGAACGCGCCGCGCGGTGTTTGACCGCCGTCAGTTCGGCGAACGAAATGTCGACGAGAAGATCGGAGGCGATTTTCTCCAGGGCCTTCCGCAGCTCGGCGGCGTCGCGGTCGGCGGGCAGGCGGAGCTTGGCCACCGCTTTGAACAGGGCTTCGCCGGACATGGGCGCGCTGAGGCACTCGGTGTGCAGTTCCTCGACGTTCACGCCGAAAGTGGCGAGCGTGCGGGAAATCTGCCGGATGATGCCCGGCCGGTCCTGGCCCATGATTTCGAGCAAAGCACTGAACTGGGCGCAGGCGGGGGCGTCGGGTCGATCCGGATGCACCACAACCGTCAGGCCCTGAGTCGCGAGCGATCGCAGGGCCTCGGTAAGGCCGGGTTCGCGATTGGCGGGGGCCTGGATGCGGAGGATGCCGGCGAAATGACCGCCGAGCCGGGCCATCTGGCTTTCGAGCCAGTTGCCATCGTGATCGGCGACGATGCCGGCGACGAGTTCGACCAGGCCGGGGCGGTCCGGCCCAATGATCGTCATGACGAGCGGGATTTGCATGGTTGATTCCGGGGCAGACTACGTTCGTCGCTCGGTTCATGGCAAGGGGGTTTCCAGGGTGACCTTCGTCGCGCTTGGATCGGAAACTGACGATGCGGGATGACGATTGAGGTTGCGATTAAGTTTGCGATTGAGTTTGCGATTAAGTTTGCGATTAAGGGGGGGCAACTCCCCGGTTGCCGGCACGCAACTCGTCCGAACTCCCGGTGCTTGCCAGTGCCACGACCGGGCCGGTATGGTGAGCGGCAATGTGCCGGCGCTTTCGCGCCGCTGATTGAGCCATGAATGTGCGTGTTCGTTTTGCCCCGAGTCCGACCGGTTACCTCCATATTGGCGGCGCGCGGACGGCTTTGTTCAACTGGCTGTTTGCCCGGCACACCGGCGGGAAGTTCATTCTGCGGATCGAGGACACCGACCTCGCTCGGAACACGCAGGAGGCGGTCGAAGTCATTTTGAACGGGCTGCGCTGGCTGGGGCTGGACTGGGATGAAGGGCCGACGACAGGCAATGCGGACGATCCGAGCCGGGGCGACGCGGGGCCCTACTTTCAATCGCGCCGGATGGAGCGTTACCGTCGGCGGGTGGAAGAGCTGCGGGACAAGGGACTGGCCTATGAACGCGACGGCACGATTCGCTTCCGCATGACGCGCGAGCCGGTGACCATCGCGGACGAGGTGGTGGGCACCGTGCGACGGGAGTTGACGGATCGGGAGGCGCTGGACCCGGATTTCGTGATTGTGCGTTCGGACGGTCAGCCGGTGTTTCACCTGGTGAACGTGGTGGACGATCTCGAGATGGGGATCACCCATGTGATCCGGGGTGAGGATCATCTGAGCAACACGGCGAAGCATCTCGAGCTGTTCCGGGCATTCGGGGCGCCGCCGCCTCGCTACGCCCACATTCCGCTGATCCTGAACCCGGACGGTTCGAAGATGAGCAAGCGCGATCAGGGCGCCTCGTTGAGCGGCTACCTGGAACAGGGGTACGTGCCGGCGGCCGTGGTCAATTACCTGTGTCTGCTCGGATGGTCGCCGAAGGATGACCGGCAGCTGCTGCCGATGGGGGAGGTGATCGAGCGTTTCGATCTGCCGCAGATCCTGCGGGCGAACGCCCGTTTTGACATGACCAAGCTGCAGTGGCTGAATTTCGAGTATATCAAGCGGTTGGACCCGGCGGCTTTTCGGGCGCATGCTTTGCCGGTGCTCGAACGGGCGGGCATCCACGCCGGTCGCTACCCGGTCGAGTACATCGACGCGGCGCTGGCCACCTGCCGCGAGAAGATCAAGGTGTTCGCCGACTTGCCGCCTTTTGCGGATTTTTATTTTCAGGACGAGTTCGGGTATGAACCCGGGGCGGCCGGCAAGGAGTTTATCCCGGTCAACCGGCCGAGGGTGGCGCGGTTGCGGGAGGGATTGGCGGGTTTGGAGCCCTTCGACGCGGCCCGGGTGCAGGAGCTGTTCAAGGCGGTGGCCGGGGAGCTGGGGGTGAAAGTGGGAGTGCTGGTGCATCCCGCGCGGCTGGCGTGCACGGGGCGGGCGGTGGGGCCGAGTCTCTATCATTTGATCGAGGTGTTGGGGCGGGAACGGGTGGTGGCACGGCTCGACCGGGCGCTGGCTCAAGGCTTTGAGAGCAACGGATGACCGTATATGGCAGGACATAGCAAGTGGGCGAAGGTCAAGCATTTCAAGGGTGCGATCGACGCGAAACGGGCGCGGATCTTCGCGAAGCTATCCCGGGAGGTGACCATCGCCGCGAAGCTGGGCGGGGGCGATCCGGATCTGAACCCGCGGTTGCGGATGGCGTTGCTCAAGTGTCGGAGCGCCAATATGCCCTCCGACAACATCGAGCGCGCGATCAAGAAGGGGACCGGCGGCGCGGACACGGGGACGTATGAGGATTTGACTTACGAGATTTACGGCCCGGGCGGGGTGGCGTTGCTGGTGGAATTGAGCACGGACAACCGCAACCGGACGGCGGCCGAGGTCCGGGCGATCCTGACGCGGCTGGGGGGCAGCATTGCCACGGCGGGATCGGTCAGCCGTTTGTTCCAGCGCAAAGGCCAGATCTTCGTGTCGCGCGATTCGGCCGACGAGGATCGGTTGATGGAACTGGCCCTCGAGGCCGGCGCGGAGGATTTCCGGGTTGAGCCCGAAGGATTCGAGGTGTTGACGGAACCGGGTCAGTTCGAGGCGGTGCACCGGCGGATCGAGTCGGGTGGCGTGAAAAGCGCCGCGGCGGAGGTGACCTGGCTGCCGACGCTCGCGGCGCCGGTGGATGCGCAACTGGCCCGGGAGGTCAACCGTTTGATCGAAGCGCTGGAGGAGCACGACGACGTCAAGGAAGTTTACTCAAATGCGGAGTTTGGCGGCGGGCCGACCTGAGCGCGACATGCATGGCAGCCCCGATTCGTTGACGGTGCGTTCGTTGCGGCGGTTGTCGCGGTGGGTTTGCGACTATTCGCGCTGGTGGATCTATCCGCAGTTGGCGTTGGGTGTCCTGGCGGTCTTCTACACGGTGGGGAATCTCGAGTTCAGCACGAATCGGAGCGACCTCGTGGGGGCGGACAAGCAGTACCACCGGAATTTCCTGAAATTCAAGGAAGAGTTCCGAGCCCACAAGGAGCTTGTGACGGTCGTGGAGAGCGAGAGCATGGAGAAGAACCGCCAGTTCGTGGAACGACTCGGGGCGCGCCTTCAGCTCGAGACGAATCTGTTCTCGGACATCCTGTACAACAACGACGTGAAGATGCTGGGCAACAAGGCGCTGCTGTTCTTTCCCACCACGAACCTGGTGGATTTAGCCCAGACCCTCCGGGAGTACCGGCCGGTCCTGGACACGTTCATGGAAGCGACGAACCTGACCGCGCTCTTCCAGCTGGTCAACCGGCAGTTCCGGACGGCGCCTCGCGCCGCCACCCGGGAGACGGAATCTCTGACGCAAATGCTGCCGGCGCTCGAACGGATCGTGCGGCAGGCCGCCGACTCACTCGAACGGCCGGGCCTGCCTCCCTCGCCGGGAATCACCGCGCTGTTCGATGCCCGCGAGGAAGCCGAGCAACGGATTTACCTCACGTTTGCCGAGGGCCGCATCTGGTTGCTGACCACCCGGCCGCGCGCCGAATCCGTGGAGAAACAGGCCGTGCGCCGGCTGCGTGAGCTCGTGGAGCAGATCCGGCTCGAGGTGCCGGGGGTCAACGCGGCGATCACCGGGGAATCGGTGCTGGAATTCGACGAGATGGCCCAGTCGCAGCGGGATACCACCGTGGCCGGGGTGCTGGCCTTTGGGCTGGTGGCGTTGATTTTCATATACGGCTACCAGGAATCGGGGCGTCCCTTGAAGGCCGTGGCCAGTTTGCTGGTGGGGGTGGCTTACACCATGGCCTTCACGACCGCGGCGATCGGGCATTTGAACATCCTCACGATCACGTTTGTGCCGATGCTGGTGGGGTTGGCCATCGACTTCGGAGTGCACCTGGTGACGCGCTACGAGGAGGAGTTGCGTCACGGGCATCCCGAGCGCGAGGCCCTCGAGTTGGCCATGGTGCCCACCGGACAGGGCATCTTCACCGGCTGTTTCACCACCGCCGGGGCTTTCTTTGCCATGGGCTTGACCGAGTTCAAAGGCATCCAGGAGATGGGAATCATTTGCGGCGGCGGCTTGCTGATCTGCCTGGTGCCGATGATGACCCTGTTGCCGGCGCTGCTGTTGCGCGGCCGTCAGAACGTCCTTGACCATCATTATCAGGAGCGCATCCGCCGCCGGGCGCGATTCGAGCAGCTTTGGCTGAACCGGCCGTGGCTCGTCATCGGGTTGACGGTGGGCATTTCCATCTGGGCCTGGGACCGAAGCGGGCGGGTGGGGTTCGACTACAACCTGCTCAACCTGCAGACCCAGGGGCTGCCCGCGGTGGAATACGAGAAGAAGCTGATCCGATCGGCCGAAAAATCGGTGCTCTATTGCGCGGTGATCACCGATTCCCTCGAGCAGGCCCTCGCCCTGGAGCAGACCGTCAAGCGGATGCCCACCGTGGCCAGCGTCAATTCGATGTCGACCTTCCTGGCCGAGGATTCCGCCGCGAAGCTCGAGCTCGTCCGCGCCATCAAAGATGAATTGGCCGGACTCGACTTTCGCCCGATCGACCCCGCCCCGGTGGAGGTGCCGCGTTTGAGCGCGGTGCTCGACTCCTTGCAGGGCTATCTGGGACAGGCGGCGAATGCGACCGAGGCCAGGGGCAAGCCGGAGTTGAGCGCCCAGCTTGCGGGGCTCAGGGCGACGGTGGACGAGTTTCGGAATCGGATGTGGAGCCGGAACCTGGCGGAAGCGGGCGAACAACTGGGCCGGTTTCAGCGGGCGCTGTTCGGCGACTTGCACGAGACGTTCGGCGCCCTTCGCAGCCAGGATGCGAGCGGACCGATGCGGATCGAGGATCTGCCTCCGGCCTTGCGCGGTCGATTCATCAGTCGTTCCGGCGACTTCCACCTGCTGCAGGTCTTTCCGCGGGCGGATGTGTGGCAGCGCGAGAACCAGGAGGAATTCGTCGGTGAACTCCGGCGCGGTCTGGATCCGGGCGGGACCGGTTATCCGGTCATCACGGGAAGTCCGGTTCAGTTGCTGGAATACACGACTCTGCTGAAGGAGAGTTACGAGGAGGCGGCCGGATATGCCCTGGCGGCCATCGCCCTCCTGGTTTTGGTCCATTTCAGGTCGTTGATCTGCGTGGGGTTGGCGTTGTTGCCGGTGGGGCTGGGCACTCTCTGGATGGTTGGGTTCATGGGGGTCCTGGGCATCCATTTCAACCCGGCGAACATCATGACGCTCCCGCTCGTCATCGGCATTGGAGTCACGAGCGGCATCCATATCTTGAACCGCTTCTCCGAAGAAGGCAGCCCGAGCGTTCTCGACAAGAGCACCGGCAAGGCGGTCCTCATTTCGGGAGTGACGACGGTGGTGGGGTTTGGCAGTCTGATCTTCGCGCGGCACCAGGGTATTGCCAGCCTGGGTCTGATCATGTCCATTGGGACTACGACCTGCATGTTGGCGGCATTGACATCCTTGCCTGCCTTGTTGCGGCTGTTGGGGATGCATGGCTGGCGGCCAACCAGAAAAAAACCCAGTGACGAAACGACAAAGTCGGCACTGGGTCGGGAGGAACCGAGGTAAAAACCTCAATCTGAGCCGAAGCTAGGTATCGATAACCATGAAGTCAAACTTTAATTGCGGTTTGAGGTAAAAATGACCACTAAAGCCCGGTGAGAGCCGTAGATAACGTTAACTTAGGCGAAGTTCGACCCCAGCGTCCGTTGCTCGGGTGGCTGCGTGTTCCCAGGATCAACCCGCAGATTCCACGGAGGCGCAGCGCTCTCCTGACTGCCGCGGTCCTGGTGGCCTCAGGCCTGGTCCCGCCGGCTGCCACCGGCCGGTTGACAGCGTCGGAAATGGAGGCGGGACCGTTGTTGCATGAGTTCCCGCTGACGTTCGAGGCTGGGCAGCGGACGGAAGCGGTGGGGCCCCTGTTCTATTACGAGAGCTCGGAGGCTTTTGAGCAGTGGGCATTTACGCCATTCCTGACCTACCGGCGAGACCGTTTGATCGACGGTGAGGAGTTGGATTTTGTTTATCCTTTCATGACGTATGACCGGTTTGGCGAGGAGTATAAGTGGCGTTTTTTCCTGATGACGAGCTTCTCCGGAGGTCGCAAGCAGGATGACCAGTCGCGCAGGTTCACTCTGTTCCCCATCGTGTTCAGCCAGTGGACCCGCGGTGGATCGATGGATTACTTCGCGATATTCCCGCTTGGCGGCACGATTCGAGACCGATTGAACCGGGATGAGATGAGGTTCCTGCTGTTCCCGTTGTATGGCCGCACCCGCAAGGGAGACATGGTGACGGACAACTATCTGTATCCGCTCTTTCACTGGCGGGAGGGGCGGGGGCTGCGCGGCTGGCAGTTCTGGCCGCTGGCCGGGCACGAAACGAAGGTGCCCGGGGTGGCCACCAACGGGTGGGGCGAGGTGGAGGTGGTGCCGGGACACCGCAAGACCTTCGTTTTGTGGCCGCTCCATTTCCGGCATGATCTCGAGTTGGGCACCACCAACGAAGTCCGCTACCGGGTTTGGCTGCCGATCCATGTCCGGCAGCGTTCGCCGGCGCGGGATTCGACCAGTTGGCTGTGGCCGTTCTTCACCTACACGGAGGACCGGGCCGGGCAGTACCGCGAATGGGATATGCCCTGGCCGCTGGTGGTCTTCGCGCGAGGGGAGGGGAAACAGGTCAACCGGGTCTGGCCCTTTTACAGCCGGGCGCGGAGTCGGACGTTGCAGAGCGATTTCTATCTCTGGCCGATTTACAAATACAACCGGTCGCATTCGGCGGTTCATGACCGGGAGCGGATGCGGCTGCTGTTCTTCCTGTATTCGCGGACTTCGCTCTGTTACCTGGAAACGGGGGAGAAAGATCTGCGCTGGGATCTGTGGCCGTTGTTCAGCCGATGGCGTGACGCGGACGGGCGGGAACGGTTGCAGGTGTTGTCCGTGCTCGAACCGTTGTTGCCGAGGAACGAGGCGATCGAGCGGAACTATTCGACGTTGTGGTCGCTGTGGCGTTCGGAGCGGGACGTCGCCCGCGGCCGGGCCAGCCAATCTTTGTTCTGGAATATGTATCGGCGTGACGTTATGCCGGGGGCGCGCAAGTGGTCAGCCTTGTTCGGGTTGGTGCGGTATGAGACGGGACCGGCCGGCCGGAAGCTGCGGATATTCCAGGTGCCGGTCGTGAATCGGAAGCCGGGCGGCGGGCAGGCGGCGGATTGAATCGACTATGTTTCACAGTCTGGGCGAAATGCTCGTGTTGTTTGGGCGGGCGCTGCGGGCGCTGCCGCTGAGTTGGCGGCATCGGCGCAAGATCTTCGAGCAGTTGTTCGAGATCGGCAACGCGAGTCTGCTGATGGCCTGCGTGCTTTCGCTGTTCATTGGAGCGGTGCTGGCGCTGCAGACGGGGCCGATCCTGGCGGAGCGGGGGCTGGCCTCGTACATCGGCCGGATGGTGGGCATCTCGATGTGCAAGGAACTGGCGCCGGTCATGATGTCGATCCTCATTGCGGGCCGGATCGGGTCGGCCATGGCCGCCGAGATCGGGTCGATGGCCGTATACCAGGAGATCGACGCGCTGCGGACGATGAACATCGATCCGGTCCATTACCTGGTGCTGCCGCGGGTGGCGGCGATCAGCCTGGCGTTGCCGGTGCTGGTCATTTTCGCGATCCTCACGGGCTGGGTTGGAGGGGCGGTGGTCTCGAGCCTGAATCCGGACATCGGGGTGAGTTTCAAGGCGTTTTTCAACGATCTCAGATCGATTGTCGGTTTCCAGGAAATCGTCAATGGCCTGGCCAAGAGCTTTGTGTTCGCCGTGATCATCGGCGTGGTGTCGTGTCACCAGGGATTCCAGACCATGGGCGGCCCGCGCGGGATCGGGCGCTCGGTCACCAAGGCGGTGGTGAACTCGATCGTGCTCATCCTGATTCTGGACTACTACCTGACGCGGTTCCTGATGTATT
Organism: Verrucomicrobiota bacterium; assembly: GCA_023383055.1. Lineage (GTDB taxonomy): Bacteria > Verrucomicrobiota > Verrucomicrobiia > Limisphaerales > JAHDYP01 > JAHDYP01. Next base: position 8,685 of record JAHDYP010000043.1, read on the forward strand.
TCGAGTCATGAACAGCCCTGCTCCAGGCGGTGTGCGGGTTGAAGTGCGCGGCTTGCGCCGCAGCTACGAGGGTCAAGCGGTGCTTCAGGGACTCGATTTTGAGGTGGAAGCCGGCGAGATTTTTGTGGTGATGGGTCCCAGCGGCAGCGGCAAGACCGTCCTGTTGAAACACCTGATCGGGCTCGAACGCCCCGACGCGGGTGAAATCCGGATAGGCGGGAGGTCCATCGACACCCCTGATTTCATGGAGCAATGCCGGCTGGCGATGGTGTTTCAATCCGGGGCGCTGCTCAACTCGCTGACGGTGGCCGAGAACGTGGGTTTATACCTGACGGAACACCGGCTGAAACCGCCGGGTGAGATAGCCGAGATCGTGCGGGGGAAGCTGGCCCAGGTGGGATTGGAGGGGCAGGAAAACCGTTACCCGGCGGAGTTGTCCGGGGGCATGAAGAAGCGGGTGGCGATCGCGCGGGCACTGGTGATCGAACCGCAACTGATGCTGTATGACGAACCGACGAGCGAGTTGGATCCGCAGATGGCCGTGGTGATCGGCGAGGAGATCTGCAATTTGAACCGTCGGATCGGGGTGACCTCGATCGTGGTGTCTCACGACCGGGACATGGCGTTTGGGATCGCCGACCGGATTGCCGTCATGCATGAGGGACAGATCCGAACCATGGGGACACCGGCGGAGGTGCGCGGGTGCCGGGATCCGCTGATCGCCGATTTCCTGTCCGCCAGTTTCAAGAACATCCGTAAAGAGAGCGCGTTATGAAAAACACACTGGAAACCCGCCTGGGCATGTTCTTCGCCCTCGCCCTGGTGGTGGTGATCGTCATCCTGGAGTTGATCGGCAGTTTCGATTACTTCAAGCAAGGCGTGCGGGTGACCGCCGCGTTCGATTCCGTCAAGGAACTTAAAGTAGGCGATCCCGTTCGGTTGGCCGGCTACGACATCGGCCGCGTCGAGCGAATGGACCTGGCCAGAACCGAGCCCAAAATCCTGGTGCTCATGAAGCTCAACGCCAAGGAAGCCGCCCGGGTCAAAACCGACAGCCGCGCCTCCATTCAATTCACCGGGCTGATGGGCCAGAACTTCGTCTCGATCAGCTTCGGATCGCCGGACGCCCCGCCGATCGATCCCACCAGAACCGGCACGCTGGAAACGGATCCGCAGCCGGATTTGAGCATGCTGATGTCCAAACTCGACGAGGCCGCCTCCGGAATCGAGCGGCTCACCCAGAGCGTCAAACCGGACACGCTGCAGAACCTGATCGGCCCGCTCAACGATTTCCTGCGCGACAATAGCCCGCGCATCAGCGGCATTCTTTCGAATACAGAGTTGGTGACCGCCCAAGTGGCGCGGCAGGTTCAAAGCGGCGAGGGAACGGTCGGCAAATTGATCCAGGATTCCGCCCTCTACGACACGGCGTTGGCCGCCGTCAGCAACCTGACCGAGACGGCCTCCAAAATCGACGACACGCTCGCCGATGCGCGCGGCGTGATCGGCCAGGTCAATCAGGGGCAGGGCACGCTCGGCAAACTGCTGACGGACGACACCCTATACACCGAAACCACCGGGGCCATGACGAATTTCCATGGCATCCTCAAGAAGATTAACCTGGGACAAGGGAGCGTGGGCCTGCTGGTCAACGACGAGGCGTTCTACCGCAATATGAAGGTCTCGCTCCAGAAGCTGGACAAAGCGGCGGAGAGCCTCGAGGACCAGGGACCGGTCAGCGTGCTGGGCATCGCCGTCGGCAGTCTGTTCTAAGAAGGGATTTCCCTCCCGGCATAATTCGTGATATACGGTCCTGTCGGCAGCGCCCGAGGCGTTGCGCCCGGAGAAACGGCAACGGCCAGACCCTCTCCGACGCGTCTTTGGCCGTGCATTTGCAGATCACATGAAATCCGATTTTGTACTGGATAACGCCCCCTGGCCGGCTTTCGTAGTCGACGACTCCGGCCGGATCCGACGCGCCAACGCGGCTTCCGTCCAGCAACTGGGCACGGTGATGGCGGGGGAATCGACCCTGGCCGCATCCATCTGGTCCCCGGACAACGAGTTGACGGTGGAAGAGTTCCTGGCGCGCTCGGAGCGTTCCTCGGCGCCGATGACCATCCTCAGTTTCCGGGTCAAGGGCGGAGGCACCCGTTCCTTCGGCACTTACGTCTGCGGATTCCCCGCCGAGGGCCTCAGACTGTTCCTCTTTCAATTGTTGCCGCTTCCCGGGCGAGGGGACCAACCGATGCCATGCCCTCCCGGCACGGATGCCGGCAGGGCTTCTGATCGCACGGTGCCGCCCGGTCAGGCTGGCGCTCCGGACGCCGCGCTGGCCCACAAACAGAAGCTGGATTGCGCCCTGCAGCTCACCCGCACCCTGGCCCACGATTTCAACAACGCGCTGACCGGAATTCTCGGCCACACCTCCTTGATCCTGGACCGGCTCCCGCCCGAGGACCCGTGGCGCCGTTCCCTGGTTGAAGTGGAGAAGTTCGCCCAACGCGCCGCGGAGATAGCCCAGGACCTGGCGGAGTTCAGCAGCCCGGAAAAGGACGCAACCCGCACCGCGCCGGGGAACCTCAACCGACTCGTGCGGCACGCCGTTCAGCCTTTTCAGAAAAGCGGCGAGGCGAACCTCGAGTGGGTCATGCAACTCGAGCGAAATCCCCTGGCGGTGAACGGTGACGAGGCCAAACTCCAACAGTCGCTGCTGCGCATTCTGGAGAACGCCGTGGAAGCGGTTGGCCCAGCCGGCCGCATCACTGTCCGCACCCTGAATCATGTGTTCAGTAACCCGGTGATCAGCCAGTCGGTTCAATTGCCGGCGGGACGCTACGTCAGCCTCGAGGTGACCGACTCCGGTCCCGGCATCCCGGCGGCCATTCTGCCGCGGGTCTTCGAACCGTTTTTCACGACCAAGCCGGCGCCCCACCGCGGTCTGGGATTGGCCTGGGTCTACGGCATCGTCACCAACCACGGCGGAGTCGTCGCCGTCACCAGTCCCCCGGGACAGGGCGCCACCGTTCGGGTTTTCCTGCCCGCCATGGAGCAGACCGTGGTCGATCAGCCGACGCAGGTGACCGACTTGCGCGGTCGGGAGACGGTGCTGGTGGTCGACGACGAGGAGATGCTGCTGAAGATGTGTGAGACCGTGCTGTCGTCGTTCGGATACGGGGTGGTGATGGCGTCCAGTGGCGTGCAGGCCTTGGAGTTGGTGGCGCGGATGCCGGGCGAGATCGATCTGGTGCTGACCGATCTCGTCATGCCTGGCATGAGCGGACGTGAACTGATGGATCGGCTCCGGCTCGTTGCCCCGGCGATCCCGGTGATCGGCATGAGCGGCTATGTCCTGAGCGGTGAGTCCGCCGAGTCACAACGCTACCTGCGCAAACCGTTCACCACCCAGGCGCTGCTCAGGCGGGTTCGAGAGGTATTGCTCGCGGGACCGGTTTCGTAAACCGGCAGCCCGGGTGGAGTCAAGCGGGGGGGTGAGCACTGTGGGAGGGGCCTTGGAACTTTCGATAGTCCCTGATTGACGGCGGACACTTTATAGTATTCAGTGCCCTTATGCAGATTGAAAGCTTGAAGGTTTTTTGCGACCTGGCGGAGACGGAAAGCTTCACCAAGGCGGCTCACATCAACGGTGTGACGCAGTCCGCGGTGAGCCAGCAGATCAGTTCGCTGGAGCGCCAGTTTAAATCGCTGTTAATCGAGCGCAGTAAGAAGAAATTCCGACTGACGCGAGAAGGACAGGTTCTGTATGACTTCAGCAAGCAGATCATCCAGACCTATGAGGCGCTTCACAGCCGGCTGCAGGAGATCAAGGATATCGTCTCCGGCACGATCCGCGTCGCGACGATCTACAGTGTCGGGCTGCACGATCTGCCGCCCTACATCAAGAAGTTCCTGAAGGCCTATCCGACCGTTCACGTGCATGTCGAGTATCGCCGGGCCAACCAGGTTTACGACGATGTGGTGGGGAACGTGGTGGACCTGGGGATGGTGGCCTTTCCGACGCGCGACAGCAAACTTGAGGTGGTGCCGCTGAAGAAGGACGCGATGGTGTTGATCTGTCATCCGCAGCATCCGTTGGCCAAGAGCAAGACGACGAAGGTCAGCACGATTGCCGGCGAGAATTTCATCGCGTTCGAGCCCGACATTCCGACCCGTAAGGCGATCGACAAGGTGCTGAAGGAGCACGGGGTGACGGTGCATCCGGTGATGGAATTCGACAACATCGAGACGGTCAAACGGGCGGTCGAGATCGACGCCGGCATTGCGATCGTGCCGCAGACGACCGTGGTGCAGGAGGTCTCGAAGCAGACGCTGGCCCAGGTGGTGATCGACGATGCGGAGTTCTATCGTCCGCTGGCGGTCATCTATAAGAAGAACAAGGTGCTCTCGCCGGCGATGAAGCAATTCATCGCGCTATTGAAGGAGAGCGCCTAACGCAGGCGTTTGGGGTTGAGGGCCTGCAGATCGCGCGGGACGAACAGGCCGTCCTTGCGGATCAACTCGCCATCGAAACGGATTTCGCCGCCGCCCCACTCCGGGCGCTGGATGAGCACCATGTCCCAGTGCACGGCGGAGCGGTTGCCGTTGCCAGCCTCCTGGTAGGCCTGGCCGGGGGTGAAGTGGAGTGAACCGGCGATCTTCTCGTCGAACAGGATATCGCACATGGGATTGAGGATGTGCGGATTGAACCCGAGGGCGAATTCGCCCACATAACGCGCGCCCGCGTCGGTATCCAGGATTTCGTTCAACCGCCGGTTGTTGTTCGAGGTGGCTTCGACCACGCGTCCGTCCCGGAACTGAAGCCGGACGTTCTCGAAGCGGGTGCCGGCGTAAACGGTGGGGGTGTTGAACTGGATGACGCCGTTGACGGAGGTTTTGACCGGGCAGGAAAACACCTCGCCGTCGGGAATATTGCGGAGACCGACGCAGGGAACCGCCCCGATTCCCTTGATGCTGAAAGTCAGGTCGGTGCCGGGTCCCTTGAGTTCAACGCGGTCGGCGCGGGTCATGCGGCGGTGCAGCGGCACCATGGCGCGGGCCATCTTGCGGTAATCCATGGAGCACACCGCGAAGTAGAAGTCTTCGAACGCTTCGGTGCTCATGCTGGCGGCCTGGGCCATGCTCGGCGAGGGCCAGCGCAGGACCACCCACCGGGTCTTGTTGACGCGATAGTTGAGCAGGGGACGGAGTGTCCGCGCGTAGAGGGACTGGCGCTCGCTCGGGACATCGGCGCCCTCGTTGGCGTTGAGGCTCCCCCGCACGGCAATATAGGCCTGGACCTTTTTCATCCGGAACAACTCGATCTCCCGGACCAGGGCGGCGTGCTCGGCATTGGTGCCGAGTGTGATTTCGCGATTGATCCGGGTATGGCGCACCTCGACGAGCGGGGTGGCGCCGACGCGGCGGGCGGCGCGCATGAGTTCGACGCCGAACTCGTCGGGGACGTCGATCAGGTCGAGGAGGATGCGGTCACCCTTCTTGAGCGCGGTGGAATAGGAGATCAGCAGGCGAGCCAGCTTGGGGTAGCGGGGATCGGTCATGCCCGGCATTGTCATAAGCCCTCGGGAACTTGTCACCAGTAAAAATGCAGGCGGCTTCTGCTTGACAAGATGATGCCGGCACCGGCTTTTTAGGCCAAAACTTCACCACCCCGCATGCCTATGGAAGCTCAACGTGATCGCTCCGCCTGGTTGAAAGGACCCTCCGCCACCTGCCGTGTCCCGGCCCATGAGACCGAACGGCCATGGCGCTTGATCCTGTTGGGCGCCCCGGGGGTCGGCAAGGGTACCCAGGCCCAGTTGCTCGCCGATCGCCTGGGCGCCTGCCACCTTTCCACCGGGGATGTCTTCCGCGCCGCCAAGTGCGCCGAGGAAAAGGAGCTTTCGCCGGCCATGGCCGCCGCGCTCGATTACATGCGGCGCGGCGAGCTCGTGCCGGATCCGACTGTCCTCGCGATGGTCAAGGAGCGGGTGGGTTGTCTTCGGTGCCGAGGCGGCTTTCTACTGGACGGATTTCCGAGGACGGTGGCGCAGGCCGAGGCGTTGCGGGATTTGCTGACTCGCGAATCGCTGGAACTGGACGGCGTGTTGGACTACGAGCTTCCGATTGACGAGATCGTGTCGCGGCTGAGCGGTCGGCGCACCTGCGGGAGTTGCAAGGCGGTGTTTCATCTGACCACCATGCCACCCAAAGTGGCCGGGGTTTGTGACCATTGCGGTGGCGCCCTCCTCCAACGGGAGGACGATCGCCCGGAATCGGTCCGGGTGCGGATGGAGGCTTACGCCCGCAGCACGGCGCCGCTGACGGAGTTCTATCGCCAGGCGGGCAAGTTGATCCCCATCTCGGCCGAGGGCTCGCCCGAGGAGATTTTTCAGCGCACGCTGACGGCCCTGGGGGCGAAGGGCGCGTAGGCGGGGACGGCCTATAAGAACCAGAAGCAATATGAAAACGGGATCGAATCGCCGCAGGTTCCTCAAGCATTCCGCGGCTGCCGTGAGCGCGCCGTGGATCATGAGTGTCGAGGAGTATGTCTTGATGGCGGGTGAGCCTCCACCGGGCCCCGTGGCCGCCGCCCCGCGTCCGAAGACAACCATGCCGACCGGCAAGATCGGCGGAGTCGAGATCAGCCGCCTGATCTGCGGCGGGAACCTGATCAACGGATACGCGCACAGCCGCGACCTGATCTATGTTTCGCCGCTGCTGCGGCATTATTTCACCGACGAAAAGATCCTTGAAACCTGGGCGATCTGCGAGGCGCACGGTGTCAACACGATGATCCTGTACCCGGCGGACCGCCGGGCGGTGGCGTTGTACGAACGGTATCGCGCCCAGGGCGGTCGCATCCAGTATCTGGCGCAGATCAATCCGGACAAGGGCGATTTACTGACGCCGGTGAAGCAGGCGCGGGATGCCGGGGCGGCGGGGGCGTTTCTGCTGGGCAATCTGGGTGACGCCTGGACGCGCGAGGGCGACGTCGACTTGATCGGCAGATTGATCGGGCACATCCAGGATCAGCAGATGATCGCCGGCGTGGCGGGGCACGAGTTGCGCACGGTCACGGCGGTCGAACGGGCCGGGTTCGCCCCCGATTTTTACCTGAAGACCCTGCATGGCACGAACTACTGGTCAACCCGCCGTCCGGATCAATTGCAGGAGGTCATCGACAATTACAGCATCGACAATTACTGGTGCCGCGATCCCGAGGAGACCATCGCCTACATGTCCGGCATCGAACGACCCTGGATCGCCTACAAGGTCCTCGCCGCCGGCGCCGTGCATCCGCGGGCGGGCTTCCAGCATGCCTTCGAGAACGGCGCCGATTTCGCCGCGGTGGGGATGTTCGATTTTCAAATTGCCGAGGATGTCGCCATCGCGACGGAGGTGGTCAAAGCCACCCGGAATCGAGCGCGGGACTGGTTTGCCTGAGGCCGGGAAGATCTCGATTTTCGCCCGCATCGGCCGGTGAAACCGGCGGCTACTGCCGTTGCAGGCGCAGGGCAATGTCCGTTTCGTAGGCCGGGGCGACCAGCGTGCGAACGCCACCGCCGTCGATGGGCGGGACGGCGGTCACCTTGCCGGTTTGGGTGTCGATCCACCGGCCCTGCCAGGAACCGGCCGGCAATTCGAGCTCGAGCGTGGTGTCGCCGGTGTTCCGGACATAAATGGCCATGGCTCGACCCGGCTCAACCAAGGCGCGGGCGGTGCCGCCGGCAGGGAGGATTTTCCGGATCACGGAAGAGTCGGGCCGCATCCGGATGAAATCGAACCCATGAATGAAATCGCGCAGGATCCGCATTTCACCTCGGAACTGGGGATTGCCTCCGCCCGGCTGCGCCGCAGGATATTGGAACGTGCCGTCCTCGTGACCGGCGACGAACGAGTAATCCAGGTTGTTGTAGAGTCCGCCGCCGGCCAGGACGAAATCCCAGGCCTCCGTCCGATAAGGGGCGTTGTTCGTGCCGCGGAACCCGGTTTCGTTGTCGCCGATGACCTTGTTCAGGTGATAATTGAGGGCTACGGCATCGGGCGGGGTTGCGTAGTGGAAATTGAACACCGAAACCGCCGGGTGCGGTTTCTCGATGACCGCGGATTGGTTGGCGATGTTCTGGGTGATGAGATGTTGCCGGGGTTGGCCGCGTTGGGTCGCCACCATGAGGTCCGCGATATGATGCTGCCATTCCAGGGTGACGCCTCCGAAATACGGCTCGTTGCAGATCTCGAACATCACATTATCGAAACCTTGCAGCTCGGTGACCAGCTTGCGGGTGAGCGTTTCCTGGACTCCGAGCAAGGCCCCGTTCCGGTCCAGGGTATGGACGTCGTTCCGTCCGATGGCGCCGATGCCGTTGATGTTGTTGATGGCGTTCATGGGACTGAGCCGCCACTGTTTGTCCTCGTACATCGGACAGAAGAAGGTGAATTCGACCACGATGCCCTGCTGTTGCGCGTAACCGACGAAATCCCGGAGTCGTGTGAAGTAGGCCTCGTCCCAGCGTGACAGATCGAACTTGTTCCCGCCGTTGGCGTATCCGGGCTGATCGCTGCGCGCCCAGGGGCAGATGAATCGTCCCGGCAACGGGGCCAGCGTGTTCCGCGCGATGTTGAAGGCGCCTTCGGGCTCCACATAGGCTCCGCTGAAGGTCCGCGTCAGCATCATCCCTTCCGCCGCCAGCGTGTCCAGGTACTTCCGGTAATCGAAATCCAGGTTCAACACCGCCCCATAATGCTCGGCGGACGTGATCAGTAACGTCGGCTCGCCCCGCCACAGAAAGTAATGCGGGTTCTCCGGATGCAGCGAAAGGGGAGCCGCGGCAGCGGATGCGGATGAGCCACCCAGGAGACCGAGCAGCGTGAGCGTCAGCGCGAGCCGGGGGTAAACCTGAAGCAAGGATCTGATGTTCATGGGCAGTGCCCGGAGCATGCCGGACCGGGGCTCACCAAGTCAAAGCTAACGCTTCGGCAGTTCGCCCGGGCGGCAGATGCCGGCGGGAGTGATGATGCCCGTGATGAGCTCCGGCGGCGTGACGTCAAAACCGGGATTCCGGGCGGTGCTGGTGGGATTGGCGACACGCACGTAGATCGCCGGGGATGACCGGCGCGGCCGCGGCGGGCGACGTCCGGGCGTGGTCGAAACGCCCCACGCGCCGAGGACTTCGTCCGGGGCGCGTTCTTCGATGGGAATGTGCCGGCCGGATTTCAACTTCCAGTCCAGGGTCGAGAACGGAGCGGCCACGTAGAAAGGGATGCCGTGGCGAGCGGCGAGCACCGCTTTGGTGTAAGTGCCGATTTTGTTGGCGACCTCACCGGTGCGGCCGAGGATACGATCGCTGCCGACGATGACCAGGTCGATCTCGCCGCGTTGCATCAGATGCCCGGCGGCATTGTCGACAATGATCTCATGCGAGATCCCCTCCTGGGCCAGTTCCCAGGCTGTAAGGGTGGCGCCTTGGGATCGGGGGCGGGTCTCGTCGCAGTAGACATGGAAACGCCGGCCCCGGGCGTGGGCGGCATAGAGCGGCGCGGTCGCGGAACCGTAATCGACAAACGCGAGCCATCCGGCGTTGCAGTGGGTCAGGATCCGCATGCCGGGTTTGATGAGGCGGGCGCCGTGGCGGCCGATGGCCTGGCATTCCAGCACGTTGCGGTGCGCGAATTCTTCCGCGGCGGCCAGGGCCAGAGCCTGCTGTTCCTCGACGGTTTCACCCGGGCGCATCGCCGCCAGCACTTCGGTCATGGCATTGAGCGGATCGACCGCCGTGGGCCGGGCCGCGTGGATCACTTGGAACGTCCTTTTGACCGCCTCCCGGAAACGTTTCCGATCCCGGCCGCGGAAGGCGCGGGCGCCCTGGGCCAATCCGTACGCGGCGGTGGCGCCAATGGCGCCCGCTCCGCGAACGATCATCTCGCCAATGGCCCGCGCCGTGGCCCGGTAGTCGGGCGTGGTCACAATCCGGAACTGGTGGGGCAACCGCCGCTGTTCGATGAGCCGGACCGCGTTTCGGTCGGCATCGAAGGTGACCGTCCGGTGGTGAACCGGTTGGCCGGCAATCAGGACGTTCATAGTGGTTTCGCCCGGCCGGGCGCGGCATCTTCGCCGGCCGGGAACCGGCCCGGTCGTGTCCGGCTCAAGTGACCTTGACCTGCATCGCGCGGATGCGGTCGCGGACGGTGCGATAGAGGGGGTGCCGGCGAATGCCCCGGAGATCCGGATCGCGCCGGAGCCAGTTAAAATCGCGATAGCCGAAGTCCAGGGCGCGATGGAGGCAAGCGACCGCGCGTTCGGGCTGGTCTGTGAGCGCGCAACTGCAGGCGAGGTTGTAATGCACCAGGGCGTCGGTGGGCATCAAAACCGCCAGTTGCTCGTCCACTTTCAGGCCATCGGCAAACCGTCCCAGCACCTGGAGCGCGTCGACGTAATGAGGATCACGGCGGACCACACCTTCGATAAATCCGATTTCGATATCGACGTCACGCTCCTGCTGGGGCGTCAGACGTTTCTCCCGACTACTGCTCTTTTGCGGCATAAAGCGGCGAGATTATCGGGCGACCCCGCCGCTCCGTCAAGCGAGCGGCGGATGGCCCCCTGAAATTCAACCGGCGACCGGCCCTGGAAACGCAAGGTCCGTAGACTCAACGCGTCGTGGCGCTTTGCCAGCCTGATCCCCTGCGCGTCGGTTACCAGCGGACAATGAAAGAAATCAGGCGGAGTGAACCCCAGCGCGCGATACAGCAGCAGCTGTCGGGCGGTGGAACGAAGGAGATCCGCGCCCCGGACGACCTCGGTGATCCGCATGGCGTGGTCGTCCGCCACCACGGCGAGTTGGTAGGAGGGGAGATCGTCGTGCCGCCAGACAATGAAATCGCCAAAATCGCGGCCGGCGATGAAAACCCGCGGGCCGTAATGCCCGTCCACGAAGGAAATCGCTTCGCCTTCGGGGACCCGGAAACGCCAGTTGACGCGCGCCTTGGGACTGACGCCGGAACCATCGGGAGGCTGCGGTGCCCGGTCGAAAGCCTCGGCGGTGGACCGTGGCCGGCAGGTGCCCGGGTAGATCGGTTCATCATCGCCCTCATGCGGGGCGCTCAGAGCCTGGAGGATGTCCTTGCGCGAGCAGGTGCAGGGGTAGACCTGCCCGGCCTGGCGCAGTCGATCGAACAGATGTCGATAGTGTTGCTGGCGTTCGCTTTGAGTGTAGGGGCCGAACGGACCGCCACGATCGGGGCCCTCGGCCCATTCGAGGCCAAACCAGGCCAGATCGGCGAACATGGCCTCCACGAACTCGGCTCTGGCCCGGGAGCGATCGAGATCTTCATTGCGGAAGATCAGCGTGCCACGGTGCTGTCGGGCCCGTTCCCCGGCGATCCAGAACGTGCGCGCATGGCCCAGATGCAGATAGCCGGTCGGCGAAGGCGCCAGGCGACCGCGGTAAGTCATCGGCGCTGACGGCCCGGCCCCCGGGTTTTCGGCGATGCGGTTGTCGATCGAGTCGGTCAAAGGTTGGTTTCCGCCGGCCGGCTGCAGGCCAGCCGTCCACAGGCGGGCATTGTGGCGGGCGTTCGATCGAGGCGTCAAGGGCGGACGGGGCCACGTGGCCCACGGTCATTGGATGATTGATGTTCGGGGATCCGACGGGCATGCTGCGGGGCAATATGAAACCGATCGCTCGACGCCGTTTTCTGGAACGGGGCGCCGTTTTGTCCGGCGGCCTGGCTTTCGCGGGGGCACTCAGCTCCAGGGTGCTGGGTGCCAACGAACGCCTCAATGTTGCGCTGGTCGGCTGCGGTGGCCGCGGAAGTTACGTGGCCCGTGGCATCGCTGCCGCCGGCGCTCAGATCGTCTGCCTCTGCGATCTTGCCGACGAACGACGAAATAGCGTGGCCCAGTTCCTCGAGCGGCACGCGCCCGGTCACGACGCCGCCGGAGTCAGGATGGTGCCTCGCATGGAACAGGTGTTCGAGGACTCCTCGATTGACGCCGTCATTGTGGCGACGCCCGACCACTGGCACGCGCTGGCCACCATCCGCGCGGTCCAGGCCGGCAAGGATGTCTATGTGGAGAAACCTCATTCCCACAATATTTACGAAAGCCGCCAGATGCTCGAGGCGGCGCGCAAATACCGGCGGATCGTCCAGGTGGGCACTCAGAACCGCAGCGGCGCCTACAACCGCGCCGCTTTGGACTACATCCGCAGCGGCAAGCTCGGCCCTATCCACCTGGTCAAAGTCTTCAATCTGAAAAAGGGCGGTCCCTTCCGCCTCGGCGAGCCGGGGCAAATGCCGCGCGATTTCGACTGGGACGCCTGGCTGGGCCCGGCCCCGATCCGCCCTTACCATCGAACGATCATGAACGGCGGCTGGCATCACTTCTGGGATTATTCGGGCGGCGACCTCTGCGACGACGCGGCGCATCAGACCGACCTCGCCTTGATGCTCATGGGCGACCCGGGCATGCCCCGGGCCGTCTCCTCGTCGGGCGGGCGGCTCGCCCACGCCGGCGACGATTCCGAAGTGCCGGATCTGCTCGTGACCACGTACGATTTCGATGGATTCGTCCTCACGCTCGAACACTCCAACTACCCCGAGTACATGGAGAAGACCTCAACCAGCATCCGGCAAGGCGATGAATTCCCGTTCTGGCTCCACAATGCCACCCGGATCGAACTCTACGGCTCGAAACAGATGATGGTCGTCGGCCGACACGGCGGCGGCTGGCAGGCCACCGTCTATCCCTGGGAAGTCGTGGCCCAGCATTTCGGCCGTCCCTGCGACGACGAGCATTACGCCAATTTCGTCGAGTGCGTGAAAGACCGGAGGAAACCCAACGCCGACATCGAAACCCTGCATCCCAGTGTCTGCATGCTGCACATGGCCAACGTGGCCCATCGCGTGGGGAACCGAAAAATCCGCTTCGACGCCGACCAGGAACGGTTCGATGACCCGGATGCCAATGCGCTCCTGGGCCGCGTCTACCGCCCCGCCTATGCCGTGCCTCGGATTGGCTGATGGCCGGAGCGACGAGCTACCTTGAGGGGCGAGCTACCGCGAGCCCGACCTTGCAGGGACGGTCCGACCTTGCATGCCCCCGGCAAGCGCCCTCGTCGCTTGCCTCGCCGAAGCCGCCGGGCAGCCGCACGTTATTCGACGCACAAACTCGCCGTGGCTGCCGCCGGCCGATCCATCCGTTCGGCTAGCGAACTCAGGATCGTCGCGGCCCGACGCGTGACTTTGCCGGCGAAAACCTCCTGCCCATTGACGCGCACGGCGATTGGTTGATCCAGGTCGATTAGTTGGTCGGCCAGCCGCAAGCAGAGCTTCGCCGGTACTTCCCCGGACAGCTCGATCGTTTGCGCGTCCACGCTCGCCCGCATCAGTTGCCGCTCCGCGATCGCCGTGTCATCGGGTATCCGCAGCCAGTAGAAACGCCGATGAACCACGTCGTCCTGCTGCCAGACGATCTTCTTCGGCCAGCTATTGCGGGAATACTCCGCCATCCACGGGAGCGCTTCGGCGTCCTTGCCGTTCATCCAATGGCCCGTCCCCTCATAAATGCGCGACATATGGACGTAACCGCCGGGGTCGGCCTCCGCGAGCCGGTCCAGCTCCGCCGCGCGTTCCGCGGCCACCTCGTTCCGTTTATACGCCCGGTCATCCCCACCCATGAAGAGCGCGAACGGCAGATTCCGCAGACCGAGCAGCGAAGCCTCGTTCGGATGCCCGGCCATCATGGCGGCGGCGGCAAACCGGTCCGCCATGCGCGGCGCCAACTGCCAGACGCCGTCGCCGCCGGCGGAATAACCCATCAGATACACCCGGTCCGGGTTCACCCCGCGCACCGCCACGTAAGCTTCGATCAGTGACTGAAACAGCGGATCGATGTGCGCTTCGTGCCAGAGATTCCACGTATCCGTCGGCGCCCGCGGCGCGATATAGATGCCCTCGGCCGGCTGATAAAGGCGCCCCTGGTTCTGCCATTGCCGGTCGTTGACCCGGGCGGGGGCGTTGCCGCCGCCATGCATCGAGATCCACAAGCTGTGACCCGTGGCCGGCGCATCGCCGAACATTGTTTCCAACCAGCGCAGGGTCCGGTCGCCTTCGGTCAATTCCCGTGTCTCGATGGTGGCCTGACGTTCCGCCGCCAGCCGGGCCAGCCGATCCGCCGCCAGAACATCCAATGCCTTTGCCGCCTCCTTGCGGCTGAGCGGCCACTGCAACACCGGCGCATCCGCGGGACGCTCGCCGGCCGGCAGGCGGAGCCAGGCATGCAGCGCCTCGATGGCCGCAGATTCTTCCGACAGCTCCGCCCAACTGGCATCCACCGTGGGATCGCCCGGCTCCAGCGGCCCGAAAGTCTGTTCGCGTTCCTCCTGGTCCACCGTGAACCGCAGCCACCCCCGGCTTCCCGGTTTCAACTCGAACCTCGGCAGGTCGTTGAGGTCGGCCGTGCCCGCCTTGGTCTGAGCCGAGCCGAGGATCTGACGCTCGCCATCCAGCATCTCGACCCTGGCGACAACGCGCGCGCCGCCGCGTCGGTCCCAAAGGCGGACGCCGAGCCGCGCCTGGGTGGGTGCGGCGGCGGCCGGCTTGGCGTAACGCTCCGTGACGTTGACCGCGGCTACCGTCTCGCTGCGCCGCGCCCAGACCATCGGGAATGTGAGCCCATCGCGCTTCCAGGAAGTCGCGTAGATGGCGTGTCGCGGCACCTCAGCCTGTGCCCGGGCCGCATCCCCCACAAACCACCCCCGGTTCAACCCGCCGGGATCGTATTCATCCGCTCCCGTGAACTGCCAGTCGCCGTCCCAGATCTCCACCCAGGTGTGATTGCCGCGCTGGTTGCTCCACATCGGCGTGCCCACCGCCCGCGCCGGAATGCCCACCGCCCGACAAGCGTTCACCAGGATGATGGACAACCCCGTGCAGGTCGCCTGCCCCAGCTCCCGCGATTCCTCCAGGCTTTGATTCGGACGCCGCCGCCCGGTGCCGTAATGCACCTTGATTAACTTGAACAACTCGCGGTTGAGCGCTTGCGCGGCTTCGGAGGCAGTGCGCGCCTCCTTCACCAACTCGCTCCCCATTCGATACAACTCGGCCCGCCACGGGTCTCGTTTCTCGTCAAACACGGCGTACGGCAATACGTCGTTCATGAACAGTTCCTCCGGCACCGCCCGCGCCCACGGGAACTCGGCCCTCGCCCGCAACGCCAGGTCGAGATTCTCGATCAGGAACTCCGCCGAAAGCGTCTCCCGATCCCGCGGCGGCATGTGCTCGACCAGGAACCGCGCCGCCTTCTCCCCGAACGCACCGTGGTTCTCCCGCGCGGACGCCACAAAGTCATCCACCGGCGCGCTCAACAAACAGCTGGTCAACCAGCATCCGGCCATCAACCATCGCATTCGCCGAGTCTGCGGCAAACCCAACCCCAGGTCAAAACCTCCGAACCCGGCGGCTTTGGCTTGCCCCAACCGGTCAGAAGTGTTACCCGAGCGGCAATCCAAATGGGAACCGACCACCAACCCAGCCGCATTGCCGCCTCGTGGTCGTTCTTTTTCCTTGGATTCCTGGCGGGGGCTCTGGTTGCCACCGGCGCCCTGGCGGTGTTCCTGGGCGGCAGCCGGAGGACACCCGCCGGAGCCGCCGGCGTTGCGGTGACCACGCTCAAGCTCGCGCACGGGCTCTCGCCGGAGCACCCGGTTCACCTCGGCATGATGCACCTGCGGGAACAACTCGCCGAGTTATCCGGCGGCCGGATGCGGCTGGACCTTTACCCGAGCGGCCAGCTCGGCAGTGAAACCGAGTGCCTCGAACAGGTCCAGCGCGGCAGCCTGGCGATGACGAAATCTTCCACCGCGCCCCTCGAGGGGTTCATCGAGGAGATGAAGGTCTTCGGCTTGCCCTATCTGTTCGCGGACGAACCGCATTTCTGGGAGGTGCTGGACGGCGAGATCGGCGCCGAGTTACTCGCCAAAGGCCGGTCCAAAAACCTGCTTGGCCTCTGCTATTACGACGCCGGCAGCCGCAGTTTCTACACGAGAACCCGCATGATCGAAACGCCCGCCGACCTCAAAGGCCTTAAAATCCGCGTGCAGAACAGCCCCGTAGCCATGAAAATGGTCGAAGCCCTCGGCGGCGCCCCCACTCCCATCGCCTGGGGTGAACTCTACTCCGCCCTCGCCCAGGGCACGGTCGACGGCGCGGAAAACAACGCCCCAAGCTACGTCTTCGAGAAACACTGCGAAGTGGCGCCTTACTACTCGTTGGATGCCCACACCCGCGTGCCCGACATCCTGTTGATCAGCGCCGCGGTTTGGGATCGCCTTTCGAGCGTCGAACAAGGCTGGCTGGCCGAGGCGGCCGCCGCCTCCAGCCAATTCCAGCGCCGGCTCTGGAAACAAGCCGACACCGCCGCCCTCGAGGAAGCCCGGACGCGTTTCCGTGCCCAGGTGTACGAACCCGATCGGCGGCTTTTCATGGACAAGGTGCGGCCGGTCTATGATGAACTGGCCAAAGGCGCCGTGGGCGAACTCGTTCAGCGCATTCGCCGGCTCCGGCAGACCCCGCCTTGACCAGCTCCAATTCGCGCGACCGCCCGTCTGCCAGGCATTGTCATGAACTCTCCGCCACCCCGATCGGACCAACGTTTCGGACTGGTCAAGCTCCTCGAGTGGCTGGTCATCCTGGCGATGGGCTTGCTGGTGCTCGATGTCCTCTGGGGGGTGGGCTCACGCGGGCTCGGCCAGTTGAAAGCCTGGCTGGAGACTTCCGCCGGCGTTCACGTGGCCTTCCTCCCCAACGGCCAAAGCCCCTGGACGGAGGAATTGGCGCGGTTCCTCCTGATCTGGACTTCCCTCCTCGGTGCGGCCCTCGCCTTCCAACGCGGCGCCCACCTCGGCGTCGATTTTCTGGTCGCCCGGTTTCACCCCGACGCCCGGAAGGCGGTTCGGTGGATCGGTGATCTCCTCGTGCTCGTGTTTGCCGGGCTGGTGCTCGTAAAGGGCGGTTGGACGCTGGTCGCCACCACGCTGGCCAGCGGCCAGGTCACGCCCGCGCTGGGCCTGAAGAAATGGATCATCTACGCCGTCATCCCCATCGCCGGACTGTTTGTGATCCTGTTCACCCTCCAGTCGATGCGGGACGACCGGCTGGCCGTATCGGAGAGGGACGGGGATGAATGAAATCGTGATCATCCTGGTGGTGAGTTTCGGGCTCCTGCTGGCGCTGAACGTGCCGGTGGCGGTGGCCATCGCCCTGGCGACGCTGCTGTCGGTGGTGGCGGCCGGGGGCGACGCCACCTATATCGTGGCCAACAAGCTGGCCAATGGCGTCGACAGCTTCGCCTTGCTGGCGATCCCGTTCTTCATTCTCTCCGGCAACCTGATGGGCCGCGGCGGCATCGCGCGCCGTCTCATGAACTTTGCCTCCGTCCTGGTGGGATGGGTGCCCGGCGGCCTCGCCTACGTCAATACCCTCACTTGCATGCTGTTCGGTTCGATCTCGGGATCCGCCGCCGCCGCCGTCTCGTCGGTCGGTGGTTTCATGATCCCCGAGATGACCCGCAAGGGTTATCCACGGGAGTTTTCGGTGGCGTTGACCACCACCTCCGCAACGACCGGTCTCATCATCCCGCCGAGCAACATCATGATCGTCTACTCCGTCGCGGCGGGCCGTGTCTCGATCGCGGCGCTCTTCCTGGCGGGTATACTGCCGGGGTTGCTGGTCGGCCTTGCTCTCATGGGCGTTTGCCTGCTGCGCGCGCTCCGGGGCCGGCTGGTCGCCGGCGAGAAGTTGCCAATCCAGGGACAAACCACCGGGCAACGGCTGCTTTCGGCCGGCTTGCTGGTCTGGCGCGGATTCGCCCAGGCGTTCTTGAGTCTGCTGCTGGTGGTGATGGTCATGGGCGGGATCTTGAGCGGATTCTGCACCGCCACCGAAGCCGCCGCCGTCGCCGTGGTCTATTCGTTCTTCCTCGCCGTTGTTTACTACCGTGAAGTCACACTGTCGGAGATCCCCGCGCTCCTCCTGCAGACGGGTGTCACCACCGCCATCGTGATGCTGCTGATCGGCGCCAGCGCGGGCATGTCGTGGCTGCTCGCCAGTGAGGACATCCCCCAGACAGCGTCGCAATCGCTCCTCCAACTCTCTGAAAACCCGGTAATCCTGCTCTTGACCATCAACCTCCTCCTCCTGGTGGTGGGGATGTTCATGGACATGACACCGGCCGTGTTGATTTTCACCCCCATTTTCCTGCCGGTCATGCAACGGATCGGCGCGCTCTGGCAACTCTCCGAAGCCGAAGTGGCCATTCATTTCGGCATCATGATCATCACCAACCTCTGCATCGGCCTTTGCACCCCTCCGGTCGGTTCCTGCCTGTTCATCGGCTGCTCGGTGGGCAATACCAGCATCGCCAAACTTACCCCCAGCCTGGTTCCGTTGGTGGCTGCGATGGTCCTGGCCCTGTTGGTTATCTCTTTCTGGCCAGACCTCGTTCTCCTGGTGCCCGGTTGGTTTGGTCAGCCACGATGACCGATGCCAGGCGCGCGTCCCACCCGGTAGCGCAGGTTGTCGAACCCGCTGTGAATCATCGAATCGCGCGCGCCCCGTCATCAGAATGGCAGATCGCTACGAAAGCGTCCGGCGCCAGCTCGGGGTGGCGTTCGGCATACGCTCGCCGGATGGCGTTCGCGGCTGGCACGGCCGCCTCTCGATCCACCAGTCCGACACAGCAACCGCGGAATCCCGCGCCGCTGAACCTGGCGCCATAAACCCCTTCACAACCTCTCATGATCTCGTACAGATCCACCAGGGGCGGGCTGCCGCACTCGTAGTTCCGGATCGAGCTTTCACCCGACGCGGTCATGAGCCGGCCAAACTCGCCCAGGTCGCCCCGCTCCCACGCCCGGCATCCGTGGTCAACGCGCGCAACCTCGGAAAAGAAATGGGCCGCACGACGGTCGAGCGGTTCCGGCAGCCGGTCCCGGTACGCCGCATATTCCCGTTCGCTGACGCGCCCCAGCAAGGGCAGCTCCTGCCCTCGGCCCGCCGCGTTCAGGAGGATCCGTGCCGCGGCTTCGCACTCCGCCACGCGGCGGTTGTAGTCGGTCCCGACCAGTGCCTTTTTCAGTCCGGAGAAAGCCAGGAGAATACTCCAGGGCGACATCGACGGTGGAGCTGGAATCAGCCGGTGTCCGGCCGTTGCGCAGTCGATCCGGGTGAGTTGACCTTTCCGCGAAAGCAGGATTCCGGACGGATCGAGAATCCCATTGCGCAGTCCCAGGTAATGGTTCTCGATGGCCTGGTCCAGGCCGATGTTCGCCTCCGGACTGATCCGCAGCTCGTTCGCGTCTTCCAGGGCCAGCAAACAGGCGACCCCGACCGCGGCCGACGAGCTCAGTCCGCTCTCACTCCAGGGACCGCTCATGACCCCGACTAACCCGCGCCCAAGCCGATAGCCGGCACGCGCCAGTACTTGAACCGCGCCGCGGGCATAATTGCCCCAATCCCGCCGCCGCGCCGTTCCGGGCGACGCCAACTCGAAGCGCACTTCACCCGGGAAATCCAGGCTGGTCAATCGCACCTCGCACGCCGGCACCGACGCATAGGCCAGCACCACTCCCTGGTCGATGGCCATCGCGGTCACCGGCCCGAGCTGATGGTCGATGTGCGCGCCCAGGGGGCAGATGCGATAAGGCGCAAAGACCAGCCGCGCGGAGGCTCGCCCGATGCCGTAACGGCTCCCGAGCTCTTGCACCATCCGATTCCGGTTTGACTCAAGGTCCATGGGAATTGCAGGCCGGTTCACGCCCCGGTGCGGCATAGCGCGGCAAGTGGGGGCGCGCCAAACGAAAACCACTGTCGAACGCTTTCAGCGCGGCCAGGGCGGCTACTTTGACTGGCTCTTGCTCGTGGCTGCTTTTCCAGAGCGCTCCACTCAACTGAAAAGCGAGCCACGCCAGTCGCGGATTGGGATAAACGCCGTGCAGCAGGGTGGTCGCGGGCACTTCGGCGCGCCATTGATCCAGCGTCGACAGTATCGCCTCATACGAACTGGAGGTGGCCTCCCAACGCTGATCGACGCCGTTGATCCGAAGATATTTGCTTCCTTCGAGATAATCCGCCTCGAGGACAAAAGGCTGGCCATCCGCGCGCCCGCGAAGGATCCGTCGTTTGCTCCAGGCAGCGCCGCGCTTGAAGTTTGTGATGCCATCGACCGTTAATCGCCCAAGATCCAGTCGGTAATCGCACCGGCCATCCACGACGTAAGGATACAGCTCGGGGTTGGGTGGAACGTATGGGGATGATGTCGCGCGGATCGAAACACCGTCCGGAAGCATTGCCTCGAGCCCGCCCCGCAGCGTGGCCAGGAGATAAATCAAAAAGGCCAGGCAATGCACCGATTCCTGAAATTGTATCGGCAGCATCCGCTTGTGGTTCCGCGCGATGGCGGGATCCTCGCGGTCCTTGGAACGTTCCAGCGTCATCGAGTCGAGCTGCCATTCCTTGAACTGCGTGAGATAGCCGACGATCCGGCGCGTCAACGGATCGAAGAGCTCCGGAAAATTGTACAGCATCACCGCGCGGCCGCGCTCCACACTCTCGATGATCGCCTGCGCTTGCTCCGGGCACTCCGGTGACACCATCGGCTTTTCGTTCAGGATCCAGATCGGTTCTGATTGGCTACGCTCGAAGAGTGACTGCAGGCCGGTCTGCCGGGATTCCGGGTGAAGTGCCAAATGAAACAGCTCGGCCTCCACGCGGTAGAAGGCGGACTCGTCTGAAATCCGCGTCACCATTTCAGCCTGGAGCTCGGCGGGAGGTGGCCCGGGATCGTAAACGTAGGTTCGGAGGCCGCGTCGCAAAGCGGCGTCGAGGACTTTGCGGCCGATGTAGCCCCAGGCCCCCGCAATGGCCACCGATTTCAGCGGCCCACTGGCACCGCCGCCTCGACTGGCGTTTCCGTGTTCCCTGTCCATGGCCCGCGACTTTGGCACCCGCTCCGCCCGCGTCAACTTCCGGCCACTCACCGCGATGAACGGTGGGACTCGCCGGGACTGCCGAATGAGTTTGGCTGCCTGGGCGCCGTGGTGGCCGACAGCCTGGAGGAAGTCAGCGCCGAAGCGGTCGATCGCCTGCGACTGACCAGGGTTATTCCCGCCGGGGGCCAGTTGAAGCTGGGATCAAACTGATTCGAAAGCGGCCTCGGTTGTTCTCCCGGTCTCGCCAGATCCGATCCCCGCCTTGGCCTCGCATCTGACATATTGGGGTCAAAATCGGTTAACCCCCAACATCTTGTGGAGGGGGTGACGTCTTTAACAAATTACTAATTGATAACAGATTAGTAGCATGTTGGTAGTTCGTCCGTGAAGAAACCAAAACAGCCGCCATCGATGTTGACGCTGATAAAGAGCCTCAACCAGCCGGAGCGGCTGTTCGAAATAATACAGAAAGTTGCCAGCCCGACGTGTGATGGGCGCTATCTGCATTGGGACGAGTTGCAGTATCGGAAGCCGCCTGAAGGGCTCACGAGGGAAGAGTGGTGGCTGGGTTTAAGATTTCAGCGGCAGACCGGCGCTCGACCGGTCCCGCTGGAAGATACCGAGGGCAGAGACTTTCGGTTTTCTGTGCCAGATCTGGTGGCAGATCTCGTACATCAGATTGACCGTGGGGGCGGAACATTCGTTGAAATACCCGAGCAAGTAACCAGTGCCGAACATCGAGATCGGTATGTGGTACGTTCTCTTATGGAGGAGGCGATCACTTCCAGCCAACTGGAAGGGGCGGCAACAACCAGGGAGGTCGCGAAGAAGATGCTCGCTGAGGGGCGCAGGCCACGCGACCGCAGCGAGCGGATGATTGTCAACAGCGTTCTTTGCTCCAAGGGATCTGGAAACACGTCTCCGGACAAAGTAGGGTTGTACCCACACCGGCTCTACGCCCCCTCCACAACAACCAGCCTGCATTGTACGAGGGGAATGCCGGTGGAGGGGCTCGAACCCCCACGTCCTCACGGACACCAGATTTTGAGTCTAGCGCGTCTGCCAATTCCGCCACACCGGCAATGCTGGTATTCAGAAGGTTGCCGCTGAGGTGTCAAGGAGGAAGTCGGGTTTTGTATACCCGATGTGTATCCCATGTGCATCAATCGGGGCGGTACCTTTAGTCATTGCGGTTCAATGGGTCCGGTTGGGTCCAGATGAAGTCATCGAGATCGCGCGCATGTTGATGACAAATCTAGCTGCTTTAAGGTTTCATGCATGTCTGTCAACCGTCTGCAACTTGCGTGGCGCTCGTTTCCAAAGGTGCCGTGCCTGCAGCAATACGTCAGCAACGGAAATCACAATGCCCGAGCTCGGGTTAACGCCAGGCTGATTCGCGAAAGTACCAAAACGGACACTTGGAGCATCGCCAAGCTGCGGCTCACGGGTTTTCTGATGAAGCACGAAAAGGCGCGGGGCACGATCGTGGTGCCCAACTTCGGCGAGTCAGTGGAGCTCTTCACCAACGAGTTCAACAGCGGCCCAAGCACCAAACCGGAGAGCAAACGTTACCGTCTTTGGGTCCTCTTTGAAGGCCCAGCGGCGGTCGGACGATTGCCTCGTCCCACCGCCGTAAAGCCTCAGGGTCCCTGCCTCGCTCACCTCCGCGGGCAGCATCTGCTGTCAGGTTCCCGGCGTCCCGGCGACCGTACATTTCCAAACTCCCCAAGGGCATCCTTCCAGATGTCATTCAGGACGTGCGACCCAGTCGAGGGCGGCTCCTTCGGATCGATTCAAAACTTCCTGGCGAACCGAAGCGTGAGCAAGCAGGCCATGAGTGCCGCCATTGCCGGAAGGAACATGTAAGCCCAGAACAGCAGGGATGCCTCCTCGATCGGCAGGAAGAAGCCAACGGCCGCCAGAAGCACCACCAGGCTGCTCCAGACTATCAGTTGACTGCCGCCGTGCCGGTTGATGCGGTACCAGTTCTCCGGGGAGGCGAGTGACTGCCGGATGCGCACTCCGTAAGCACGGTTCGGAGCCACCAAGTTCTTCCGGAGAGGAACCGCCACCAAGATCAAAAGCAGGCCGACGAAGAGATCTGTGATCAAGACCAGCGTTGTCATAACTACGAACTGAAGTTCGGCAAAACATCCTGCGTTCTTCAACGCACCGCCAGTACAATTCGACACCGTATTCGTATCAAGGCGCTGAACACCAATGGAGGGGCGTTCCATTTCCGCACTCCCGATGAAGTGGTAGGCGCGAATAAATCCAATCCCGCCGACCGCAAATGCAGTTCTTCAAGCGCTCGTCTACTGCTTCACAATCTCGCCGAATCCTCGGTCGGTGAATGCCTGCAAGGTTTCGGTTCGCAGATATCCGTGCGAAGCCAGATCCGCCAGACATCTGGAGGGGCGAGCTACCGCGAGCCCGCCAATCCAAAATCCCCATCGCCCCCTTCTTCCTCTTGATTCTCGGATTTCAGCTTTCTGCTTTCAACTTTCAGCTTTCACTTTGCAGTCGGCACCATTACTGACCTTGCGTGACAACCGTTTGCCTTACCATCCGGGATTGTCTCTCACCGAAACACGCGCCGCCATTCACCACGGACGGAAGTGATTGTTGTCGACGCCACCGTCGTCGCGGGATGCCTCCTCCCCTCCGACGAATTCCACGCCCAAGCCGAGGCGGTTCCCGCCAGGGATCCTGATTGGCATTGCCCGGAATTGGTCTTCTCGGAGGTCCGCAGCGTGGCCATGAAGCATCGCCGCAAGGGTGACACGCTCGATGCCACCATCGCTCGATGCCATCTCACGGCCGCCGCGGTTGCGGTGTATCGCATGTATTCCCACAGCGTCTTGCACGCCGCCGAAGAAGGAGGCATTTGGGTCTGCGACGCCGAATACGTCGCCCTCGCGTCAGTTGCAGGTAAAACTCGTAACCACGGATGAGAGACTCCTGGCCCAGTTCCCTTCCGTGGCCATCTCCCCAACGGATTTCCTGACACGCTGAAAGCTGAAATGACCGTTTCCGTGTCCGCGTCCTGCCCAAGTCCGAGATATAACCTCGCGCCAAGGGCGGTCCCAGCCCCGACACCGTCTACTACTACTGAGACTACCGAGTTGGGGGGAACTCCCGAATTGTGAGACGCCGGTCACAGGGTCTGTTTCATGCTGTCATCGGCCTGAATGATGGGGTTTTGGAAAAAGCCGAAAGCTGAGCAACGGGAAACCGAGGCGGTCTGCGGCGTTCCCCGCGGGCGGGTGTTGGTGGTCGAGGATGATCGCACCACGCGGGAACTCCTCAGCCAGTTGCTCAGTCGGGCCGGCTACGCCGTCATGGCCGTCGCGGATGGATCCGAGGCGCTCACGGAAGCCACCCGGTTCTCGCCGCAGGTGATCGTGCTGGATCTCATGCTCCCCAGCACCGAGCCGGGCGGCGGTCAGTTTGACGGATTCGGAGTGCTCAAGTGGCTGAATATGCGGCTTGCCAGGCCCATCCCAGCCATGGTGCTGACCTGCCGGCAGGACGAGCCCTCGCGGCGCCTGGCGGCCTCCCTCGGGGCGGGCAAGTACTTGACCAAACCATTCAAGCATCAGGAACTGCTCGACGCCATCCAGGACTTGATGAGCGGTGCGAACCCGCCGCCCACTCAGTCTCCTTCACCCGATTCCCACTGAACTTCCCAATC
>JAHDYP010000043.1:33375-43338 GCA_023383055.1 Verrucomicrobiota bacterium
CCGCCGACTACGCGCAATGCCGCCGGTGGAGCCAAGGGGCAAAGACCAGGCCGGCAATCAGGATAGCCAGCGCTCCGGTCGGCTCGGGCACACTCTTCGCGTAAATTTGGGCGGCGAAGTTCATCGGCACCACCTTGTCGCCGTCCTTGTAATAACCGAGAGTCCAGCCGCGGTCTTTCTTGACCCAATAATCGTTGTAGTTGTTGCCCACCTCGAGCCCGTTGTAGACCGTCACTCCCGCGTGCTCGTCGGCACCCAACCCGGTGAATTTGACCGACCAACTGAACGAATCGGGCAGGTCCATGCTCAACGGAACCGCCGCGCCGCAGACAAAGTCCTTCAACCACAGGGTCGATCGGTCGGTTTTACCGACTTCGAACAACCCGGAATCGTAAAAGACCGTGCCGGGCGTTTCCCAACCTGCGATGCCGCGAAACGCCTTGCCGTCGTTGAGATAAAAGCGGACCTGCGCCTCCACCGCGCTGTCCGACGTGTTGTAATACTCGAACCCGAAGCAGGCCAGGGAACGATCCGTGCCGCCTAAAATGATTTGATCGGCCACTTCATAGGTGCTCGCCTTGACGTTGTAGTTCAAATCGACGGTGCTGTTGTCGTAGACGAGCGAGACGGCACCCGCTTGCGTCAGATTCAACAAGACTGCCACCACACAGAGTAGCATCCGGGGACGGGATGGAAGGGCTTTCATGACTTGGCTTTACGTATTGGCATTCGGCTGCCGTTGGTTGCTGACGATTGCAGCGCCTCCTCCCCATCGATCCAAACCCGAGGACGAGGATGGTCTTATGCTGGCGATCGGTGATTTGGGGCTTAGCAGATCCCGCGCCACAGACCCGACGGTTTTTTAAGCGTTTGTTATCCAACAGATTGTATGACGCCAACGCTCAACCCCAAACAAAGCATCGATCCCGCCTGCAGTGCGCGCGCATTGAGGGTGCATTGTGGCCGCCCAGCCTGGAAGCTCCTGAAAGGCAAAAACCGCGCGGGAGCGCGGTTTTCCTGAAGCAGCTCGCGCCTTCGCGCGGGCTATGGTCTGGAACGAATCGGCGGGGTGTTAGCGGTCAGGGCTTTGAATAATCGCGGATCCAATCGTCCGGCACTTCGTTCCCGTTCGGCTCGATGACCGTGGGAGGTTGCGTGATCGGTTGGAACGGAGGCCCTTTCTTGGCCACTGGGTCCGACATCGGCCCCACGGGCCCGGCCACATCGGAGCGCGATTGGCCATGCGCGATGAGCCACTTGGCGCGAACCACGACCTTGCTCACCGTTTGGTCCGCCGCCGGCAAATCCCGCTGCGCTTCGTCAATCGCCACGTTCCAATCCGGAGAGGCCTTGCGGAAACCTTCGATGGCCGCGCGGTCGCCTTGGGGAACCACGCTGCCGGCGCTGATCGCCACGTTCGGCGCCTCGGCCGGGACCTCGCGTCCCACCGCTTCGACGATCCGGGTCACTTCACCCGGCGCGGCCGCCGCCGCCGAGCGCGCCGCGTAGCGGGCCATCTCCGGTTGCTGGCTCGCTGCGGTTGCCGCGGCAATGGGGGCGACCGAGGGGGTGGCTCGCGAGATCGCGCCCACCACAGGCAGGAGACTGGCGCGGTTGACCCGATACGCCGCCAGCACCACCTGGCGGGTCGTCTCCGCCCGGGCCTCTTCCTCTGCCTCAGCCACGATGCGGGCCGCCCGCGCCGGTAATTCCGGCGCGCGAAGCCGTTCGAGCGAAACGATGTAGGGATTCGACGAGAAAGCGGGCCCTACCGCGGGAGCGGCTTGAGCGAGGCAACCCGAAAAAACGATCGCGATTAGCGTTAGTGAAGTCTTCATGAGGGTATGCGGTTTCCCGATAGACGTACGTTACCGTTGCGCTTTCAAAGCTTCTCGTCAACTCAATTTACCCGCTTACCCGCGATTTTATGGTAACCATCCGTGACTCGCCCGGCACCACGGATTTCACGGATCCAAGGCAACCGCCCATGAACGTCATGACGCGCCAGGAATCGCCGGGTCCCGCCTGCACGTACGATCGAACTCTCCGGCGTTCGCGGCCCAAGTCAGTTGCCGCCCCAAGTGTCAACGATTGATTCTGCTGAAAAACCCAACCCCTTTCGCCGGAATCACTATTGACATAAGAGCGGGGGCAATGGGTCGGAACGCGCGACTATTTGTTACCACCCATCTGTTACCGATCGCTCTTCTTCGTCGGGGGCAGGAGTAATAGATGAGAGGCAGATGTTGATGGATGCCAGCGGCAACGCCGGCTTCTTAATGGCGGTTGGCAATCCCCAATGCCAAATGGTCAATTGGCAATGCGCAATTTGCGATCGGGGGATGGGGGTGGGGATTGGGGAGGGGGGGGAGGAGGGAGCGGGAGAAGTCCGGAGGAACGGCGGGACTGCGTCGTGAAGCCGAGGCAAGCAACCCGCGCGGTCGCCCCTCGGTCCGAGGTCGGTGGGAAAGGGCCTACTTTGGTTTGGAGTATTTGCGCTGCCAACCCGGGGGAACCTCGAAAGGCGGACCTGGAACGACATGGTCGGGGTTACCCGGGGGATTGACAAACGGCGGGCCGGGCTTGGGGGGCTGGGTGGGGGCTGAAAGCTCGGGCATAGGTTCGGTTTTCGTTATCGGCGCGGCCGCCATGAGCCGGTTGGCTTGAGCAATGATGGTCGTCGCTGAAACAGTGCGGTTTTCGGCCAACAGCATGGCCTCATCCAGGAACGGTTGCAGAGCGGGCATGGCCCGGCCCAGGGCGGAAATGACGGGGGTCGATGACTCTGGAACCGCCTGCGCCACGGCAGTCGCCACCGCCTGCGCTTCCTTGGGCACCGCGGACGCCACGGCGTAGACAATGTCCGACGCCTGTTCCGGCGCCGCCAAGGCGGCCGTCCGCGCGAAAGCCCATGCGAATCTGGGTTGGTTTTCGGCGGCGGTTGCCGCCGCCACCGATGCCATTTTCGGGGTGCCGCGGCTGATCGCGCCCACTACGGACAGGACGGCGGCGGGATTGATTTCAGAGGCGGCGTTGACCACTCCGACGGTTGCGGGGCCCTGGGCTTCTCCCTGCTCGAGTTTCACCAACTTCGCCGACATGGCGGGGAGTTCGGTGGGGCGAACGGCAGCGAGGAGGGTGCGGTAGTGTTGATCGGCAACCGGCTCAGCGATCAAGAGGGTGGAGTGAGCGAGGAATGCGGCGAGGGTAATCAGAATGGCTGTTTTCAAAGTGGATGGTCTCACGCGGATACTCCCCAAGCCTCACCAAGGGGGAGGCTTGAGCTTTTTGGATCGATGCGGTTGAATTCCTCCGCATGTCACCGGACGAGACCCACCTGACCCCAGTTCGTCCGGGCCGGTCATCGACATTGCGCCCGTGGCACGTGCACAGCTACCGGCTCACGGATGATGTCTCGGGGGTCCTGATTTACGGCCTGTGCCTGTTCAGTCCGTGGGCCTTCGGTACCACGGAGAACTGGTCCACCTGGGTCATGAACATCGGCAGTTATGCGCTTGGTGTTCTCTGGCTGGGGAAACTGGCTCTCCGCCGATTCAAGGGCTATCCGGCTGGACGGTGGGCTAATGGGAGTTTGCGGCGAGGCGAGGGTGTGACGGCGGCGCCGTGCCGCGGGGTTACGGTCGCCCTTTTCGCCCTGACGCTGTCGATTCTGCTGTTCACGTTTATCAGCGCGCTGAACGCCCGCGCCACTTACGATCCGCCGTCATTCAGTTTCATCTATCACGAGGCGGTTTGGTGGCTTCCCTCAAGCCTCGACGGCGCGTCCACCTGGTTCGCCTTTTGGCAATACCTCGGTCTCGCCGCGTTTTTCTGGGGTCTACGGGATTGGGTGCTTGGGCAGACCGAAGGCGAACAGCGTGCGGCGATCAACCGGTTTGAGGGTGAGCGGCGGATGGATTCGCCGTTTCTTCCCGCGCGGCTTCGCGGGTTGCTCTGGGTGCTATGTGTGAACGGGGCGGTGCTGGGGATAGAAGGAATCGTGCAACGGCTGGAAGGTTCCGGGCGCCTGCTGTTCCTGGTGAAGCCGGTGGTGAACCCTGGCGCCGAGACGCAGTTTGGGCCGTGGGCGTATCGGGCGAACGCGGCGGCCTATTTCAACCTGCTCTGGCCGGTTTGCCTGGGATTCTGGTGGACACTGCAACGCTCGGTTCGATCTCGCCGGTTCGGTCATCATCTGTTGCTGGTCTGCACCGCCGTGATGGCCGCATGTCCGATCGTTTCCACCAGTCGGGGCGGGGCGGTCATATCCGTGGGGCTCGCCCTGGCCGCCGGGTTGTTTCTGGGCACGGCGCATCTCCTGTTCAATCCGCCGCGCGACTGGACTTTCGTTCGGTGGGCGATCACGTTAATCCTGATCCTGGCGTTTCTCGCGGGTGGGATTGCGCTTGGATACCGGCTCGGCTGGGGTGCGCTCGCCCCGCGCATGGAGGAATTTGAAGTCGGCCTGGAACAGCGCGAGCGGATGTTCGACGTTGCCCGGCCCATGGTGCGGGATTATCCCTGGTTCGGGACCGGTCCTGGAACCTTCGGTTCGATATTTCAACTTTATCGCGGTGGGACGGACGCCTATTGGCCGGCCCAACTTCACAATGACTGGCTGGAGACCCGGATCACCTTTGGCCGAGTTGGGAGCGTGTTGATCGGCGCGTCATTCGTCCTCGTGATGGCGCGCTGGTTTTTGAGCGGCGGCATTCATGGTGGCCGACGGTTCGTGGTGATGCTCTGGCTGGCGGTGACGGGTGTGCTGGTTCATGCCCGATGGGATTTTCCGTTCCAAATACATTCTCTGGTGTTTCTGTTCGTTCTCTGGTGCGTCGTGCTTTTCACCCTGAGCCGGCGGACGACTCGGTAGCGGCTCAGCTGCGGCTGAGCTGCAGGCCGGTTGCCGACACTTTGAAATCGACAAAGCGCGCCCCGGCATTAGGGGGGTGATCGGCGAGGTGTTTGCGGATCCGTCGACCGGCCTCTTCGTCCTTGGCCAGCAGGAGCAGGTAACCGCCTCCGCCGGCTCCGAGCAGTTTGCAGGCGAGCGTGTAATCCTCGATCGGCGCCAGCAGATGTTGAATGGCCGGCGGATTTGTTCCTGCATCGAGGGTCTGGTTGGAGCGCCATGAGCGGCGGATGGCCTCTCCCAGGCCGTCGTAATCGGCTTTCTGGACCGCGTCGAAGGCCAGTTCGGCGTTGGCGCCGATTTCTTCCAGCGTCGAGAGGTGTTCGGGCGAGTTCAGCAACACGCCCCGCACGACCTGCTGGAGAATCCCCTTTGCCAGGCGGGTCAGGCCGCTGTAATAGAGCAATATCGATCGGTTGGCATAATCGCCGCCGAACAATCCCTCCGGCAACCAGCGCAAGGTTGGGCGTTGACTTAAACCGGCCGAAGTTTCGATGGATTTGATGCCGTGGAAAATCCCACCGGCCTGGTCCTGCCAACCGCCTCCCGAGGTCACCATCTGTTCCAGCGCCAGCGTCCGCAGAAACAAGGTTGTTTTGTCCCAGTTCAGCCCGCAGAAATCGCCGAGGCCGGCCAGCAGTGTAGCCGCCATGATGCTGCTGGTTCCGAGTCCGGAACCTTTTGGGACGGCGGCGACCATGGAGATCTCGATGCCGCCGCCGAAGGCGCGCAGTTGATCGTGGAGGGAAGGCCAGTGGCCATCGGCGTTGAAGCGCGGCAGGAAACCGGCGAGGGCGAGCGCGGCTTTGGCCAGGGAGAAGCCGCTGCCTGGCTGCGCGTAAGATTCCAGTTCGGCGTAGCTGGCGATGCGCTGTTCGAGTCCCAGGTCGATGGATCGGATGACCAGTTCAGGTTGATCTGACAAGCGGACGAAGACCTGTTGTGGCGGCTGACCGTTCAGATCGACGGCGAGGTTCACGGCTCGACCGCCATGTTCCAGGCAGTAGGGTGGCGTATCGGTCCAACCGCCGGCCAGGTCGAGGCGTGCCGGGCTTCGGCCCCAGACGATCTGATCTGCCTGGACGGCGCAGTGGGGAGACACCGGGGAGATCACCGCCTCGCGTTCGATGAGTTCGCGGAGTTGATCGAACGCCTGATCTTCGCAGGCTTCCCACGGTTGGCCGCGCTCGCGCAACAGGGCTGCTCGCACCATGCGTTGTCGCACCGATTCCATCGGTTCCAAGTCCGACGGATCCGCCTGATCGTCATCCTGCGGTTCGATACCCGACGCGGCCATCCAGCGGGCCGTGGAGACCAGGTCGAGGCG
The DNA here is from genome assembly GCA_023383055.1 of Verrucomicrobiota bacterium. Classification (GTDB taxonomy): domain Bacteria; phylum Verrucomicrobiota; class Verrucomicrobiia; order Limisphaerales; family JAHDYP01; genus JAHDYP01. The sequence goes on from JAHDYP010000043.1 coordinate 39,615, forward strand.
GTAGAAGATATTCCAGCGGCGGTTCGTCAGCAGCGGTTTTAAACAGGCGTTTCGATTTGCCGACCGCTGGGCATACAACCGTTCGAGGTTCACCCGGGAGGCAATCGACTGGGCCGACAAACGCTCCGCCTCCAGCCATGATTTGGCCCGCGCGGGGTCGGTCGATGGCATGGGACTCACCAGCCATTCCAGGAAGTCGGAGGTCAATTCTGGCGTCGCCAGGACGGGGAACAACGGTGCCTGCTGGATATCGGTTTTCGGATCGACGCCGGCCGCTTGGAACTGGAGGTTGCGGGCCTTGAGCCAATCCGCGGCCGAACGCCCGAGCCAGCGGGTTCCCGGATCGCCTATGGCGCCGGTGAAATCATCGCCAATCCCGTACGGCCGGACGCAGAGTTTCTCCTTCCCCACCGGCACGAAGTCGAGGCAGGTCCCGGCGGGCAATCGCAGTCGCCACTGGTTGTCCGGCACGCCGGTCAGAATATGCGAATGCGCCAATTCCCAGCTTGCCGGGATTACGCTGTTTTCGACCCACAAGGTGTGGTTCTCCTCCTGTCGCAAGGCAAAGCCCACCCGGGAATTCTGGACGTACTGGTCCGGATGCCGCCGGCCTCCGCTTGATCCGAGGCGGCTTTCGTCCAGCACGCGGTTTTGCAGCCTGGAGATGGACTCGATCAACTGGGTATTGGTCCCGAAGTGATGAAACTCCGGGTCCGGCAACGGCACCACGGCGCACGTCAAGCCGGCGATTTCGGGGTCCGGGCGGGTGGGGTTTGATCCCAGCGCGTACCCGAACTCACCATAGAGATCGAAAGCCGACGCATCACCTTCCGCGAACGTCTGACGTCCGGCGTCCCAGCCGGATTTCGCCAGCAGCAGCGCTACGGCCCGCGCGCTCAACAGCCACATCCCGGTGTCCACAGGGCAGAGGTAATCGGCCGACAACTGGCGGATTTGCGACACGCTTGGTTTCTGGAGGAAGAACGCCAGGCGGCCCGGATGGTTGCGGGGCAGACAAAACACTCCGAAATTGCTGGCGCACTCCGCGGTCACCCACATTCCGGCCGCGACCACATCCGCTTTAGGGAATGCGGGCAACTGCCGGTGGAAGCGGAGCAAGACATCGCCGCTGGTTACCAGGACGGGGTGTGAACCCGCCTGGAGAATGCGTTCGTAGGCGGGCGCCTGGAGGTCCAGCAACGTCTGGTTCAGTCGCTGTCCGCGCGACCAGCGCAACACCGGGATTGGGAGCAGCGGTTTGCCGACCGCCGCGTAAGCCGGCAGGCGGCGGCTCTGACCGCCGCCGTGAACGATGAGCTTGGGTGACGCCGCGAGCCAGTCATCGAAACTCCGGCCGTTGCCGGTTGCCCGCCAAGCGGACACCAGCAGGTGCGCGGTCCCGCCGCCGGACCCGAGCTTGCGGTTTATCGGATCCGCGGCGGCGAACCAGTTGGGTTTGCCTTCCAGGGCGCCGAAGCGCGTGGCCATAGCCGGCGGCAGGGAAATGAGGTGCTGGATCCGGGGTGGCACCACTCGTTTGAGAGAAATGGGTTTCAGAATGGAATGTCAGGGAACGCGCGGGCTTGCCTCGGCGATTTGTCGCGGCGAAGTCCCGCAGAGCGGGACGAAGAGGGAAGCGCGGCGAAGGCGGGAGCGCGTTCCTACCTCGGTAGGAGCGCGGTATAAGCGATGCGCGGGCGAGCTTCCCGATTCACCGTTTGACCGTCCAACGTCGGACTCCGCTTACGACCGCGAGTCCGAGCAAGCCGAGCAGGAGCGTGGAGGGTTCGGGCACGGCGGCGAATCTGGCGGCGAAGTCCATATTGACGAGATTGGTTTCGAGGAGCCAATTGACGCCGTCGTTGACCCAGTAATCGTCGAAGTTATTGCCGATGGTCGGGGGGCTGTAAATGGTGACGCCGGCGGTGTCGGTAAGGCCAAGCCCGCTGAACTGGACCGACCAGGTGAAGGAATCGGGGAGCGGTTGTGTGAGCGGGACGTTGCCCAAGTTGAAATCGGTGAAGACCAGGGTGGCGCGGGGTGTGGGATCGACCTGGAACGAGCCGCTATCGTAGAGAAGCGTGCCCGGGGTGAGGACGTCGTCGATGCTTGGGAGCGGTGGGCCGTCGTTGAGATAGAAGCGGATGCGGGCTTCGACGGTGCCGGCGAACTCGGTGTCGCTGAGGGTGTTGGTGCCCCAATATTCGAAAGTGAACTCGGAGAGCCAGCGGGCGGTGCCGTCCAGGATGATTTCGTCGCCGACCTCGCGGGTGCCGGGGTCGAGGTTGGTATTGAGATCGTTGCTGGCGTTCTCGTAAACGATCTCGGCGGCTACGGTGAACTGGGAGGAGAGCGCGAGCAACAGCGCGCCGGCGAACAGACTGCGTGTGCTATGAATCATGGTTTTGTTGTGGTTGTGAGTTGATAGTAGTGTCGGGGACGGAGAGTTGAAAGCGGAAAGTTTAATGTCGGAAACAGGGCGGTGCATACGATGGCGCATGTCATGATACCCTCGCTCAGGCTGCCAATCAGCGGCTGGGGTAGGTGGTGTAGTAATCCCGGTATTTGTAATAGTAGTAGTACTCGCCGGCATTGGTGCGGACGGCGTTGAACACCAGGCCGAGGACGCGGACTTTGCGTTGGTACAATGAATCGAGGGCGGCGCGGGCCACGCGGGCGGAGGTATGATCGGCGCGCATGACGAAGAGGACGCCTTCGGTATGCGGGGCGAGGCTGGTGACATCGTCGGCGGCCATGACGGGGGCGGTATCGATCAGGACGTACTCGTAATCGGCTTTGACCTCGCGCAGGAACTGGATGGTGAAGGGGTTCAGGAACAGTTCGCTGCAATTCGACGTGGTTTTGCCACGGGGGAGGAACGAGAGGTTATCGAAGGCGGTGGGGCGGACGGCTTCGCGCCAGGGCAGTTTTTTGGTGAGCACCTGGGAGAGACCGGGCTCGGGTTGTTTCATGAATCTCGAGTGGAGATTGCCTTTTCGAAGATCGGCGTCGATCAGCAACACGGTCGAGCCGGTCGAGGCCATGGTGATCGCGAGGTTGGCGGCGGTGACGGATTTGCCGTCGTTGGGGACCGAGCTGGTGACGAGAATGACCCGGGGCGCGTCGGGACCTTCGCTCATGAAATGGAGGGAGGAACGGAGGTTGCGATAGGCTTCGACGAACGAATGGCGGTCGTCATTGGTTTTGAGGAGGGGGGATTCGCCGCGGCGTTCGCGGATGTGGAGGCGGGGGATCTGGCCGAGGACCATCTCGTCGAAGTGATGCATGAGTTCGGTGTGGGAGTTCATGCGATCGTCGAGGCGATCGAGCAGTTTGAGGATGGCGAGGCCGAGGGCGAGGCCGACGATGCCGGCGAGGGCGAAACGTTTGGGGGTGCTGGTGGTGTCGGGTTCGGCGGGGGTGGCGGCCTGCATGGGGCTGACCGATTCCTGGTTGAGGCTTTTGTTGACGTCGAGGGTTTGGATGGTGGAAAGGAGCCGTTCGTAGGCGGTTTTGGTCATGTCGCGACGGCGTTCGAGTTGTTCGTAATCGGACAATTTGGCGTTGATCTCGACGGCGGCGGTTTTGAGCTGGGCGATATCGCGGTCGAGGTTATAGATTTTGAGGAGGAGCGCGCTTTTGCGGTCGTCGAGTTGTTGGAGGCTTTGGGTGCGATAAATGGCCAGCAACCGTTCCTGGCGGTCGATGTCGGACTGCAATTTTT
>JAHDYP010000044.1:0-16133 GCA_023383055.1 Verrucomicrobiota bacterium
CCCGGCTCGTCGAAGTCCCAGCGGCCGACGAGACCGGCGTCGCTGGTGGAGGCTGCCGCCGAAGTAACGGTGTCCGGCGCTTGGGGGGTAAGCACGACGAGGCATTTTGTGGCCGGAGAGGCGGGATCCACGGGATCGAGCTTTTCCAAGCCGAGCAGCTCGGCGCGGAGCTGTGGGTCCAAGAGGAGTTGGACCGTGTTATCGATGGCGGACGGCGAGAGGTTGAGGATGCGGGCAAAGGCGGTGGTGTTGCGGTTGCGTTCGAGCGCAGGCGTTTCGAGGACGGACATTTCGCCGACGGTGTAGGCGAGCACTACTTTGGTGCCATGGAGGTAAAGGCCATTCCAGTGGGCCCAGTCTTTGGCAAGCGGACCGTAGGAGAATTCCCGCGGGTCGGTGAAACGGCCGTTGTGGGCCCAGCCGGGGGCGGAGGGATTGCCGAAGATTTGGGGGCCGGCGATCTGGGGATAAGCCCAGTGCTCGCCATCGAAGACGACTCCTTTGAGCGCGACGAAATCGCCCGTCCAACCGGCGGAGTAACGGAGCAGGTCGGTGTCGAAGATCACGGCTTCGTTGTGATCGCCGCCGAAGTTCTCTCCGAGGTTAATGGCGATTCCCTTGTAGGCGATGTTCGTGGCTGGGTGCGGTGCCTCGATGCTGGCGGTGAGGAACGGGCCGTAATCCATCGCTTGCCAGGGGGGGGCGGGGTCTGGTGTCCCGGCATTCAGCCCGATCGACAGTGTGAAAGTGATGATCGCGGCGGCTTGTGCGGTCGTGGTTTCGAAGCAGGGCAGGAACCCGGTCCCATCTTCGCTGCGCTTCGCCGAGGCGAGTCCGCGGCTCCGTGACACTAAACTCATGGGGATTGCTTACCGGACAACACCGGTGCATGGCCATTCAAATTCGCTCACGCTTGATTCCCACAAGCGGGACGGGTGCGTCCCGGCGTCGGAACGTGATCGTGGGGCTGAGAGATTCCCCGGGTTTTGTTGGGGCTTCGGCGACAAGGGCTTGGGCTGCGGCGTGGGTATGGCACAGGCAATGCCAGTGAGTTTGACCACCACATCGGAGTTAATATGAACGATCTCCGCTTTGCCATCCGCCAGTTGGGCAAGAGCCCCGGTTTCGCCGTGGTGGCGGTGCTCACGCTCGCCTTGGGCATCGGCGCCAACACGACGATGTTCACTGCGATCAACGCCATTTTGCTGCGCCCGCTGCCCTATCCGCAGCCGGACCGACTGGTGGAGATCCTGGAAGCGGCTCGCCAGGAGTCCCCCAGCGTCGTGGCCTACCCCGATTTCCTGGATTGGCAACGGCAGACCCAATTGTTCGCGGATATGGCCGCCTACCAGTTGGCGGCCTTCAATCTCACCGGCGCGGACGAGCCCGAACGGGTAAAGGGTTTGCGGATCACCGCGAACTTCTTCCGCACCCTGGGCGTGAAGCCGGCGCTGGGCCGGGATTTCCTGGCGGAGGAGGATGAACCTGGCGGGAGCGCGGTGCTCCTGTTGAGCTATCGGTTGTGGGAACGGCGATTTGGGGCCGACGCGGCGGTGATCGGGCGCACCGTCCCCGTCAATGGGCGCGGGCACGTGGTGGTGGGCGTGTTGCCACCGGGCGTGGTGGCTTACGAAGAGGCGCAGGCGTTTGTTCCCTTGGGGCCACAGAAGCCGGGCCTCATGAGTCGCGGCACGCGGAACGCGCTTTTCGTCAAGGGGCGGCTGAAGCCAGGGGTCACGCGGGCGCAAGCCCAAGTCGAGCTGGACGTCATTGCGCAACGGCTGGAGCAGCAGTACCCCGAGACTAATACGAGCCGGCGAGCCGTGATCGCCAGTCCGCGTCACCCCGAGATGGAACGGGATATTCAGGGGATTCTCTTCACGCTGATGGGCGCGGCGGGCTTCGTCCTGTTGATCACCTGCAGCAACCTGGCGAGTCTCCTGTTGGCACGTGGTGCCGGGCGCACCAAGGAGATGGCCATGCGGCTGGCCCTGGGCGCCGGTCGAACGCGTTTGATCCGGCAACTGTTGGTGGAGAGCGCGTTGCTGGCGCTGGCCGGGGGCGCGGCCGGATTGTGCTTGGGAGTGTGGGGATGCCGGGGTCTCAGCGCGATGCTGCCCCAGATCGAGCAGATTACCTTGGGCGGGTTTACCCTGGATGGCCGGGTGTTCGGATTCACCCTGATCGTCTCACTGGTCACGACCCTGCTATTTGGTTTGGCGCCCGCCCTGCGCGCCTCGAAGCCAGACGTGTACGAGATGCTCAAGGAAGGCACCACCCGCTCCAGCCCAGGCTTGCCCCGCCTGCGACTGCAGAAAGCGCTGGTCGTGGTCCAAGTGGCTCTGGCTTCGGTCCTGTTGGTCGGCGGCGGATTGCTGCTGCAGAGTCTCCATCGGCTGATGGCGCGCGACCCGGGATTCGACTCCCAGCACGTGCTCACGGTGAAGCTGCATCGAGGCGGGGCCGGGACGGCAGATGCAGAGCGCGAGGCCGCTTTCTGGAGAGAGCTCTTCACGCGTCTGCAGGATTTGCCCGGTGTGGTATCCGTGGCGGCGGCCTTCCCGATGCCGCTGGAGCGCAGCAGTTGGACCTGCCCTTTCTTCGTCGAGGGCCAGCCGCTCCCGGCCCGGGGACAGGAGGCCATCACGGATGTCTTTTCAGTGAGTTCTGATTATTTCCACACGCTGGGCACGGGGTTGCTCAATGGCCGGTTCTTTTCCCCGGAAGAGGGCGCGCAGTCGGCCAAGGTCGCCCTCATCAACCGCACCCTGGCAGAGCGTCACTGGCCGGGTGAAAGCCCCGTGGGCAAACGATTCCGCATCTTTCCGCTGGAGAGTCCGGACCCATGGCGGAGGGTTGTCGGGGTGGTGGAGGACTTCCGACTTCACGCGTTGGACGAGAGGCCCAAGCCCGCGGTTTACCTTCCGTCTGCGAGCGGCGCCGGTTTGATCCTCCGCACCGAATCCGATCCTCTGAGCTTGCTGGCGGCCGTGCGAGAGCAGGTGCGCGACCTGGACCCGAACCAACCGCTCCACGACTGCAAGAGCCTCGAGCAATGTATGGCCGAATCGGCGATGGCCCAACGGGTGACCTGCTGGTTGCTGGGTGTTTTTTCCGGCATCGCCCTGGCGCTGGCGGCGGTCGGCATCTATGGGTTGATTTCCTACTCCGTCGCGCAACGGACCCACGAGATTGGAGTACGCATGGCGTTGGGCGCGGAGCGGAGTCAAGTGACGCGGTTGGTGGTTGGCGGCAGTCTGAAGTTGGTGCTGATTGGCGTGGCGGTGGGTCTGGCTGCGGCCGGTGGCTTGACCGGCTTTCTGACCAGCCTGCTGTATGGGGTGCGGCCGATTGACCCGGCCACCTTTGCCGCCGTGTCGGGCCTGCTGCTGGGCGTCGCCGTGCTGGCGAGTTACCTCCCGGCCCGGCGCGCGGCGAGGGTGGACCCGGTGGTGGCACTGCGCTGCGAATGAGACGCGAATCGAAGCAACAACGAACCCTGGGCAGCAGACGACTGACCACCAAACACTGACCACTGACTTCGAGCCATGAACGACCTCCGCTTCGCCTTTTGGATGCTGCTGAAGCACCGCACCGTCACGATCTTCGCGGTGCTCGCGCTGGGGATCGGGATCGGGGCCAATTCGACGATCTTCACCATGGCCAATTCGCTCCTGTTGAGTCCCTGGCCGTTCGTGCATCCAAACCGCATCATGCGGATCGGGGAGAAACGCGTGGGCCAACCGATCGACAATCTCTCGCTCTCCGGTCTGAACTACCTGGAGTGGAAAGACCATTGCCAGTCGTTTGTCGCCACCGGCCTCATCACGATGAAGTATTTCAACCTGACGGGGGAGGCGGGTCGACCCGAGGAATTGGCCGCCTATGTCTGGACGCCCTCAGCCAAAGACGTCTTTCAGTCTCCCGAGCCATTAGCCCTGGGGCGTCCTTTTCTGCCCGGCGACGACCAACCCGGCCAGGAACACGTGGTGATTCTGAGCCACGGCCTCTGGAGTCACGACAGAAGGAGCTGTCCATCCGCCTTGCCCTGGGCGCGACCCGCCGGCAAATCATGCGTCAGATGCTCACCGAGAGTGTGCTGTTGGCACTGTGCGGCGGTGCTTTCGGCCTCGCGCTGGCCGCTTTGGGGATTCAGTTTCTCAAGACCACGCTGCCCCCGGTGCTGGTCGACTTCGTGACCCGCCAGGGAATCGACCTGCGCCTGCTCGGATTCACGCTCGTCCTTTCGATTTCGACCGGATTGCTCTTCGGCATTCTGCCGGCCCTGCGGGCTTCGCGAGTGGATCTAAGCGGGACTTTGAAGGAAGGCGGACGCGGCTCCGGCGGGAGTGCCGGCAGCCACCGGGTGTTGCGGTTGCTGGTCGTCTCGGAGATCGCCCTCTCGGTGATCTTGCTGGTCGGGGCCGGTCTGATGATCAACAGCTTCGTCCGACTGCAGCAGGTCGATCCCGGGTTTCAGTCCGACGGCCTGCTGACCTTGCACACGACCCTACGAGGTGCCCGGTACGAATCCGACTCGCAGCGGCGCGCGTTTTATCGGGATCTGCTGGACCGGACCGAGCGGTTGCCGGGCGTCGAGTCGGTGGCGGCCGCCAATGTGCTTCCCATGAATTGGGGCGAGAGCGTCCGGTTGGAGGTGGACGGTCAGCCCGCCCGAGCCGACGGCGAGCCCTATAGCGCGGAGTTCCGAAGCGTTTGTCCGGGCTACTTCAAGGCGCTGGGTATTCCACTGAAACGAGGACGCTACTTCCTGCCCGAAGAGGATCGCGAAGGCAGCCGTCGACTGCTGGTCAATGAAGCGTTGGCCCAAAGGCTCTGGCCCGGCCAGGACCCGATCGGGAAGCTGTTGACCGTGCCCGAGTGGAATGCTGCCGCGTACGAAGTGGTGGGAGTGGTGGGAGACGTCAAGCACTTTGGCCTTAACCGCGAGGCCAGTCCGACCCTCTACGTTCCGTTCATGGAACAACCCGCCACCGCGGTAAGCCTGGCGCTCCGGACCCAAGGTGACCCGCTGAGTTTGCTGCCGTCGGTCCGGGAAACTGTGCGAGCCCTGGATCCCGACATACCCGTGATCCGCCCGAGAACCATGGCCGAGGCCATCTCCGAGAGTGTGGCAATGAATCGATTTGGGATGCTGTTCCTCTCGATGCTTTCGGTGGTGGCGCTCCTGTTCTCCTCGTTCGGCATCTACGGGATCATGGCTTACTCGGTAAGCCAGCGCACCCACGAAATCGGAATCCGGATCGCGCTCAGCGCCCAGGTGCGCGACGTGATCACCCTGGTCCTGCGACAAGGCATCATGCTCACCCTGATTGGGGTCCTGATCGGCATGGGTGGGGCGCTGCTCCTCGCCCGCGCGCTGAACAGTTTGCTCACCAACGGCGTGAGCCCCACAGACCCGACGACGTTCCTCGGCACGGCACTGCTCTTGATCGGCGTCTCACTGTTGGCGTGTTACCTGCCCGCGCGCCGGTCCGCCCGCGTCGACCCGATCATTACTTTGCGGACCGAATGAAGAGGGGAGAAGACCATGAACGACCTCCATTTCGCCTTCCGCCAGCTGCGCGAGAACCCCGGCTTCACGGCGGTGGCGGTCGTGACCTTGGCGTTGGGGTTGGGGCGCACAACGGGTGCGGGCGACGTGGTGGGGAGCGCCATCCGCATGGCGCGGAACGAGGCGCTGCGGGACGGCCGTTGGATGCTGGCTACCGTAAGGTTTGTGCTCGCGCCGGCCTGGCGAGTCACGCGGGTGAATCCCATCCTGGCGTTGCGCAGCGAGTGAAAAGAAGGTGGAGCGAGGGACTGACGCATTCGTCCTTGCTTGATTCCCGAGACTGGGACGAGCCGATCCCGGAGTCGGAACGTCGGATCGGGCAGGGGGAAATCCTCGGATAGTCTTGAGGATTCCTCTGGAAGCGCTTGGGCGAGTGAACGGGCGGTGGCACGGTCAATGCCCCAGGATGCCAACACCAGACCGGAGTAGCCATGAATGACTTGCGCTTTGCGTTCCGCGGGTTGCTGAAGAACCCGGGCTTCACCGCGGCTGCCGTGCTCACGCTCGCGCTCGGGGTTGGCGCCAACAGTGCCTTGTTCAGCGTCTTGAATGCGGTGCTGCTCGAGCCGCCTCCTTACTTTGAACCTGACCGACTGGTGCAGGTGCAGTCCACGATCCTGGTGCCGGGCAAACCCAAGTTGACCCTATCGGCATGGTCGTATCCGCGCTTCGAATTGCTGCGCGATCACAACCAGATGTTTGCGCAGATCGCGGCCTGCGACAACATCACTTTGACCGTCACGGAGGCGGATGGCGCCGAGCGGGTGGAGACCGAACTGGCCTCGGCCAGCTACTTTCCGTTGCTGGGAGTGCAGGCGGTGCTGGGTCGGGTGTTCCTGCCGGAAGAGGATGTGAAGGGCGGCAGTCAACCGGTCGTGTTGATCAGTGAGGGCTATTGGCAACGCCGTTGCGGCGGTGAGGCGGGAGTGATCGGGCGGACGGTGCGAGTGGACGAGCAACTGTTGACGATCGTGGGTGTATTGCCAGCAGGGTTCAGAGGGCAATCGGGCGCCGCGGAGATGTGGGTGCCGATCACGATGGCGCCCATCCTGGCTGGCGACCCGAGCCGTCTGGAGCGGCCGTTCACGATGTGGCACCGGGTGCTGGCGCGGCTGCGGCCCACGACGACGTTGGCGGCTGCGCGGGCGAATCTTGGATCATTGGAACAGCAGCTCGAGACCGCTCTGCCGGTGTCGTCCGAGAAAGAGGCGTATGGCATTCACCTTGCCCCGTACGGGGAGGCCGCGACCGATCCATTCATCCGGCGGTCCTTGTGGGTGTTGGCAGGCGCGGTCGGCTTCGTATTGCTGATCGCGTGCGTGAATGTCGCCAATCTGTTGTTAGCGCGTGCGGCGTCGCGGGAACGCGAACTCGCCATCCGTCTGGCCCTGGGCGCGAGTCGAGGGCGACTCGTTCGGCAATGGCTGGTGGAAAGCCTCATGCTGGCGGCGGTATCCGGGGCCATGGCGTGGCTTTTCGCTCGGTGGGCGATTGACTTGATGGCCACCTTCCAACCGGCGGACAACTTGGGTTCGCATACCGATTACGCGCGGTTGCCGGACTTTGGGGCGATTCCAATGAGCGCAACCGTTCTGGCGTTCAATTTCGGCGTTGCGCTGGGGTGCGGTGTGATTTCCGGACTACTACCTGCATGGCGGATCCGAGGCGGGGTGCTCAGTCCGGCGTTGCATCGCACGACGGATCGGCCGGCGGGGACGTGCCAGGGGCTGCGGCTCCATGGCATGCGCAGTCTGCTCGTGGTCGCCGAAACAGCTCTGGCGCTGATGCTGTTGGTGGGCGCGAGTCTAATGGTGCACAGCTTCGTGCGGCTGAGGACGACCAAGGTGGGATTCGAACCGAAGCATTTGCTCACTTTTCGAGTGGATCAACCTCGCGGCGCATCCGACCAGGCCCGGCAGCTCTTCTTTCCCCAGGTCCTGGAACGTGTCGGTGCGATTTCAGGAGTGGAGTCAGTCTGCTTGGCCAACGCCACGCCGTTGTCCGGCACTTTTGACCGCAGTTTCATGGTGGTGCAACCCGCCGGGGATGGAGGCGATCCCGTGGAAGCGTTCATCGGCGTCCATCTGGCGAGCCAGGAATACCTTCACACCCTGGGGGTGCCGTTGGTTCGTGGCCGCTGGCTAACGGATCGGGATCGCCCGGGCAGTCAACTGGTGGCCGTGATCAACGAAACCGCGGCGCGGAAGTACTGGCCGGGCGGGGATCCTGTGGGTCAGGTGGTGGATCTGAGCCCCGCGCTGTCGTCCGGCTTCTCCGCGGTGGAAGTGGTGGGGGTGATTGGTGACGTGAAGTACGACCAGATGTCGGCCGAGATGGGCGCCCAGGTCTATCTCTCCTACCTGCAATCCGGCTACCCGGGCTATTATGTGAACCTGCGAACCGCGGGAGATCCGCTTCAGGTGGTTGAACCTGTGCGCAGGGCTGTGGCGGCCGTTAGCTCCGAGGTGCCGGTTTACGACCTCATGACCATGGAACGGCGCATGGCCAACTCCACATCACGCACCGGGTTCAACACGCTCCTGCTCCTTGCGTTCGCGCTGTTGGCGGCGCTGTTGGCCGCGATTGGCCTTTACGGGGTGGTGGCGTTCTCAGTCGCGCAACGCACGCGAGAAATTGGAATCCGTGTAGCGCTCGGTGCTCGAACTGCAGACGTGCTCCGGCTCATCGTCGGGCAAGGCATGCGCCTGGTGCTCGTGGGTGGCCTGATCGGCCTGGCCGGTGCGCTCGCCATTTCCCGCATCCTGCGGAGTCTGCTGTTTGGTATCGGCCCAACCGATCCATTCACGTTTGTGCTGAGCTCGGCGCTGCTGGCAGGCGTGGCGCTATTGGCTTGTTGGCTGCCAGCCCGCCGGGCCGCCCGGGTGGATCCGGTCGTGGCGCTGCGTTGCGAATGAACCGTGACAAGGGTAGTGCCGAGAGTAGTGACGAAGGCCGACGGACTTCCGCTTCTCAACCCATCCGGGTAAAGCGGGGCCCGGCTCATGGACTCGCGGTCGAAACGGCGGTGGGGGTGAAGATGACGGCGTTGAGGACGATCCGCAGATAGGTGGGTTGTTCGAAATCGCTTTGGCTGTGGCCGGCTTTGAGGTAAACCACCTGGCCCTGGCCGGCCGCCATGATCCAACCGGCGGTGTTCTGTTGATAGACTGTGCCCGCGTTCTGGCGGTCGACGAATCGGAAGCCGAGCAGCACGGTTCGTGGCCTGGTGAACGTGTGGTTCAGGTAAACTTCCGACTCGGTGAGGGTGAAGGCGGGGCGGTCGGCGGGCGGATTGGCTTCGTCCGGCAGGCGGAAAGCGACGCGACCGGGGTAGTTGACCCGGTGGGTGGTGATGAAATGGTCCGGGGCAAGATTGACCAGGTCGAGCGTGGCGGGTTCGATCCATCTGTAGCCGCCGGCAGTCACGTCGCCAGTGGGGAGGTCGATTCCGAGAAACGGAAACCAGTCGCGGTTTTTGCGTTTGCCGGAGCTGATGGAATGATGCAGCAGCACGAGCCTGCCGCCGGCGCGGGTGTAGCGGATCAGACTTTCCTCGGTCGGCGCTTTGAGTTCGCCGTGGATGTAGACCACGACGGCGCGAAATGGTTTCAGTTCGGCGGGGAGGTTGTCCTGGGCCACGACCAAAGCGGAAAGGTTATCCTCGGACTTCAGTTTCTCGGCGAGGAAATGCATGGCGGGGAATTCATCGGCCACGATGAGCACCTCCGCGGCGGGGATGGTGGTAACCTCCAGCAGGCTGCCGATCAGCAGAAGGATCGAGCGGATCATGGGCGGGATCATCCATCGGAATCCGCGCCAAGGCAAGAATCGGGGGTCGCGAAATTCAGGCGGGGCCGCTCCTCGCATCGGAGAACGCGTCTGCTCGGAACGCCGTTACACCAACCACTTGCGTTTACCAAACCGGCATGGGACTGTGGTCACGATAGGGTGACAGGTTCATGGGAGGCTCTTGCATCAGACTTCGACGCAGTTCAGATCTTTGGAGGTCTTGTTGGGCTTGGACCGGGCAGCGGGACGCGGACCGAGATCGGGTCTCCGCTGTCGCGCCGATGTTTCGAGGCGTCCCCGCCGGAGTTCTCCCCTGAATATTGGGCTTCCGTGCCACCCGTCTCTCGGCTAGAAATCTGGCATGGACGAGGACGCACGCCGGGGGCTGCCCGTGAGTGCGGGGGGGGAGTTCACCACGACCCACTGGAGCGTCGTGCTCGCCGCCGGGCGCGACTCGACCGCCTCCGCCCAGGAAGCGTTGGAGCAACTCTGTTGCGTTTATTGGTATCCGCTCTATGCGTTCCTCCGCTGGCAAGGGCACGGCGTCGAGGAGGCGCAGGACCTGGTTCAGGGTTTCTTCCTTCACCTGATGCGAGGGAACATTCTGCGCGTTGCGGAACCGGGCCGGGGGCGATTCCGCTCGTTTCTACTGGGGACACTCAAGCACTTTATTTCCGATGAGAGAGGCAAAGCGACGGCCCAGAAGCGCGGCGGCGATCAGCAGTTCGTTTCCTGGGATCTCGCTGACGCCGAACGTCTCTTCGGGCAGGAACCGGCGGATCCATCCTCGCCGGATCGGCTGTTTGAACGGCGCTGGGCCCTGACCCTGCTCGAGCAAGCCTTGGCCCGCTTGCAGGCCGAATGCGTGACCGACGACCGGAGTGATTTGTTCGAGCAACTGCAGGCGTTCGTCACGGGCGAGAAAGGGGCGATGTCCTATGCCGAAGCCGCGGCTAACCTGGGTCTGAGCCTGGGCGCGGTCAAGTCCGCGATCTTCCGGCTGCGCCACCGTTATCATGAGCTCGTTCGGGAGGAAGTGGGCCACACCGTGGCCGATCCGGGCGAGGTCGAGGACGAACTGCGCTACATGCTGGGGGTGTTCAGTCGGGGCGTGTGAATTCGTCCACCTCGCAACTTTCGGGCGCGGTTTGCCCAGTAAAGAATGGCGATGCACAGCGTGACATCTGAGAAACCCGGCTGCGCGGTCTGCGGAGAACCGCTCCCGACCGGCACGCGGGGACCGGTGTGCCCCGGTTGCGCCTTTGGCGGCGCGCTGGAGGAGGAGCGAAAGGCGAGAGGGGGGAAGGGGGGAGACAGTGGTCAGTCAGCAGTAGTCAGGGATCAGTCGCCAGTGGTCGGTGGTCAGAGTGCGGTGAGAAGTGCGCGGAGCACAGGAGAGCATGCGCCACTGATCGCTGATCAGCGGTCACTGGCCACTCTCGGCGCCTTTGGCGATTACGAGTTGCTCGAGGAGATCGCCCGCGGCGGCATGGGGGTGGTGTACAAAGCCCGGCAGGTCAGCCTGGATCGCCTCGTGGCGGTGAAGATGATCCTCGCCGGCGAGTTCGCGACCCAGGCGTTCGTGCAGCGTTTTCGCACCGAGGCCGCGGCGGCGGCGGTGCTGCACCATCCGAACATCGTGTCGATCCATGAAATCGGGACCCACGCCGGCCAGCACTATTTCTCGATGGATTTCGTGGATGGCCCGAGTCTGGCCTCCCTGGTGGGGCACGTTCCGTTGTCGGCCAGGAGTGCGGCTCAGTATCTCAAGACCATTGCCGAAGCGATCCACTACGCGCATGAGCAAGGCATCCTGCACCGCGACCTCAAACCATCGAATGTGCTCATCGACGCCAACGACCAGCCGCGCATCACCGATTTCGGCCTGGCCAAGCGCTTGGAGGGCGAGACCAGTCTGACGCTGAGCGGCCAGATGCTCGGCTCGCCCAACTTCATGCCGCCGGAGCAGGCGACGGCCAGGCACGGCAAGGTAGGCCGTTACAGCGACGTCTATGGCTTGGGCGGGATTCTTTATCATCTTCTGACGGCCCGGCCGCCGTTCCAGGCGGACTCCTTGGAGATCGTCGTCAGCCAGGTGCTGACCGCCGAGCCGGTTTCGCCGGGGATGCTCAACCCGGCGGTGCCGCGCGACCTGGAGACGATCTGCCTCAAGTGTCTGGAAAAGGAACCTTCGCGCCGTTACGCCACGGCCCAGGCGCTGGCGGATGAACTGGGTCGGTTCCTGCGCGGGGAACCGATTGTCGCACGGCCAGCCAGCGGGGCGGAAAAGGTCTGGCGCTGGTGTCGGCGCAAGCCGGCGCTGGCGACCGCGCTGGCCGCGGTGGTTTTCGTGGCGGCCGTGGGCTTCGGAGGCATTGTTACGCAGTGGCAACGGTCGGAACTTCAAAGGCAGAGAGCCGAAGCCAGCGAATACGCGGCCGACATGCACCTCGCGCAACTAGCCCTCGCGGACAACAACCGCGCCCTCGCGGTCAGCTTGCTGGACAAATACCGGCCTGTAACCAGCGGGAAATCCGAAATCGATCCGCGCGGTTGGGAGTGGCGTTACCTGTGGCAGCTTTGCCTGGGTGACGAGTCGTTCACGCTGCACCGATATCCGCGTCCTATCCGTGCAGTGGCGGTTTCGAAAGATGGAACAGTCTTGGCGCTGGCGTGCGGGGACCAGGTCGCGCTCTGGGATTTGACCACCAACCGGCCATTGACGGCGTTGCCCATCGCCACCACGGAAGCCCTGGCGTTCTCGCCCATCGACAACCTTCTGGCCGTGGGCACCTCGAAAGCGACCGGACAACCGGGGGTCTGTTTGTGGGACCTAAGCACCGGCAAGGTCACCAAAACGCTCATCCGCGAAGCTGAAGTCCGATCCGTGGCCTTTTCGCCGGACGGCAAGCTGCTGGCGACGTTCGACAATCGGGGGAACACCAAGGTAGTGGACTGGGCGTCCGACCAAGTACTCGCCGATGTTGAGGGGCCGCCCCCGCGACGCCGACCCGTCGGGGTCGTGGTTTTCTCACCCGAGGGAAACCGGTTGGCCATCGGGGGCGATTACGGGCATGTCCACCTCCTCGATTTGCGGACGGGAACCGTGCTGCCTCTCCAGACACAAGGCAGCCAAGGCGTGTACGCGCTCGTCTTTTCGGCAGACGCGAAACTGCTCGCGGCGGGCTTGGGCAGCACTGTTCGCCTGTGGGACGCCCAAAATGGTGAACCTCGGGGGCAACTGACTAATCACACGGACTTAGTGAGCGCGGTTGTTTTCACTCCGGATGGCGGGCAATTGGCCTCAGCGAGCAGCGACGGGACCATTCGGATCTGCAGCGTCGCTGACCACGCCGAGCTTCGTTGCTTGTGGAGTTCCGGCGAGGGGCTGCCGGCCTTGGCCATGCTGCCTGATGGCCACACTCTGGTGACTGCGGGCAGTCGAGGTTCCGTTTGCCTTTGGGACACCAAGGCCCCGATCCGAGCCCCCGTTCACACCAACTGGCCCGTATCCTTCGGCTTTGACTCGCTCGCCGAGCTTGAGCCATGGCAGTTCGACCCCAAAACGCTCGACCCGAGGGCAGCGTACCGGATCGGCTTTGCGTTCACGCCGGACAGCGGCAGCTTTATCACGACCCACCGCGACGGTTCACTCGCGCTCTGGGATGCCCGGTCAGTCCGGGTTGTGGAAAACCTCCCCGCGCTGGGCAGCAACCACTGGAACTTGGCCCTCTCACCGGATGGACGTTGGCTGGCGGCGGGCAAGACTCCGGGAATGCTCACGATCTGGGATTGGACGGCTCGTCGGGCGGTCACGAACTTCAATGTTCCCTGCGAGTTCTACGGTAAGCTCCATTTTTCACGCACGGGCAACTTCCTCTTAGCCGACACTCTTGACAATGAGTGGGTGACCAGCACCCGAATCTGGCACACCGGCGACTGGAAGGAGGTCGCCCTGAAAGGAACCCAAGCTGCCGGTATCGTGTCGGTGGACCTCTCGCCGGACGACCGGCTCCTGGCCGCCGGATACCAAAACACGACCTTGCAGCTGTTCCGCTTTCCCTCTGGCGAGCACGAGACCACGTTCACCAACCATCAGGCCATTGTGATGGAAGTGCGCTTCTCGCCGGATGGCCGGGAGCTGGTCTCCACCAGCTTCGACAGTTCGGCCAGGCTTTGGGAGGTGTTTGCCCGGCGTGAACTGGCGACTTTGCCGGGCCATTTCGGCTGGGTTTGCAGTGCCGCGTTTTCCCCCGACGGCCGACGGTTGGCTACGGGCGGCCTGAGCCGAAGAGATGCCGTGAAACTATGGGATCTGGTGGCGCACCGGGAGCTGCTGACCTTGCAGGGCGAGGGACAGTATTTCGTGAACCTGACCTTTTCTCCGGACGGGAACACGTTGGCCGCCGTGTCGCTCGATGGTATTGCCCACCTCTGGCGTGCGCCGTCGTGGGCGGAAATCAAGGCGGCGGAGCAAGGAGCAGTGCCGCCATGAATTTCTTCAGGAGCAAAAGAAGAGCAGCGAACGTGGGTTCGCTCCAAGTTCCTACCGCAGCCGAAAGAACTGCGCCGGCTGGCTTGCCGGTACGGTCGTCTGCTTCATTCCAGGCGACACGGTGTCGTTGACCGGCAGCCACGGACCTTGCACGGTGGGTGCGCCTTCGACGGAATAGCTCCCCACGTCAGGCCACGTGAGTGCCACCACGTGCCCGATGCCGAGCGGCGGGACTTCATGCTTCCCTAGTTCGAGGTTGTCGAAAGTGACTATGGCGGCGGGTTGCTGGCCATCAGGGTTGTATTGAAACACGCCCACGACGCCTCCGGCGGAAGTGATTGGCGCTCCAACGAGGTCGGGGTACAAGGCTAACTGCATGCCGGAGAGGTCCAGGAATTCCTGCGACGTGAGCGCGGGATCGGCGCCGGGAGTATCCACGAAGCTGCGTTCATAGAGCACCAGGTTGGGATTGCTTTTGTCCAGCACGCGGCCGGTAACCACCACGTCCGTGTTCATCTTCGTCAGCGCCAAAGCGAGGACCACGTTCGAACCTGGTGTTTGAACCTTTTCGTACGAAAACATCGTGATGGGCCCCCAAGGCAGACTCGATGACCATTTGTGCAGCGACACGAAGTCGTGACCTTTGAGAATGGCATAGAGACCGTCGAGATTCCCCAGCACGAAAAAGGCCGCAGTCGCGCTGGCGTTTAGGTTGACCAGGTCCACCCGTGTTTCCAGCGTCTGGCCATCAGCCGCCGACCATATCGGGGACGACGGTCCCCCGAAAGTGTAGCTGTCAATCAATGTCCTCGTGGTAACCCCCGGCCAGTATCCATTTACGGCAAGCTGCTCATTGGGTCGCGTGTACGAGTATGACCCGGCGCCATAGTAGGTCCAGCCCACGGCAGGGGTGCTAAAGTCATCCAGCACCAGGTTAGTGCTCAGCGGCGGTGGCTTGATCGTGCCGGTGTAGGGGTAAGGGTCGGCCGGATCCCAGGGCGCTCCGGCCGCCTTCGTCAGATCCTCCTCGAAGCGCCAGCCCTCGATGCTTCCCCCCGAACCACGACCGACGATGTGCAATTGCAGGCTGTTGTCGGCGGGCATCGTCCCGTGGTACGTCATCTCCCAGAGCCCGCCGGTGGCCGTGAAGTTGGTCGTGGAATCAAAGGTCCCGACCTCCTGGTAAGCCGCGCCCCAGACGAGAGCCGTGCCGTCGGCCTGGTAGGCCCCGTCCGCGAACGCGAGCCGCTGGCCCGTCAGGCGGGCGTCGGTGCTTTGCACCCTGAGGGTGTGGGCGTTGCCCCGGAAACCCACCTGGCCCAGGGCGTTGGTAAACAGGACACCCGGCACGGGGACGCCGGTCAGCCAACCGGTAGCCGTGTAGGGAGTGTTGGTTTGGGCTGTCACTGGCAGAGCGGTCAGCAGCAGCGCAAGCGCAGCGGCGGGCGGACCGGAACCGAGGCGTCGTCGGCCGGTTGAGTGGTTGAGTCGTGTTTTCATGAGGTTAACTCTTTCGTTTCTTTTTGGTTTTGTCTGTTGCGGCGGTCATCCAGTGCCCCATGCCGCCGAAACCTCACACGCAGGAAGCCGGTGTGGCTCGCGCCGGTTTTGTTCGGAGGCTTCCGATCTCACGGGTGGCAGACGTGACCGTCACAAGCTACTGGGGGAGAACCTGGAAAAAGTTTCCGACCAAGTGAACGCTATGGCGCGGTAATTCAGGCTTGTTCGAAATCGCGCTGGCTATGGCCGGCCTTGAGGTAAACGACGTGGCCCCGGCCAACCGTCATGATCCAGCCGGCGGTGTTCTGCAAGCATCGCGGGAAATTCGTCGGCCATGATGAGCCCCTCCCGCCAAGGCAAGGACCGGGGACCGCGAGCATTCATGCGGGGCCGCTCCTCACATCGTAGAACGCGTCTGCCCGGAACGCCTTTACATCAACCACTTGCGTTTACCAAACCGGCACGGGGCTGTGGCCACGATAGGGTGACAGGTTCACAGGAAGAGGGTCGGCGATAGTGGCCACGATAGGGTGACAGGCTCACAGGAAGAGGGTCGGCGATAGGGTGACAGGTTCAAGGGCAGCTTTGGGCGAGGCGCGGTTTCCGGCCGACTGAATCCACATGAATTCGGGGCGGAACATGAATGGTCCCGGACGGGGAGATGACGACAACCGTAGCGAAAGCTGACTGAGCGGTCGCGCTTTCCGGTTTGACGAGCCCCAGGCCACGGGGGAAGGCCGGCAACCTGTGCGAGGATTGGAGATCGCGGCGGCA
>JAHDYP010000044.1:16143-37339 GCA_023383055.1 Verrucomicrobiota bacterium
ATCCTAGGTCTTCCCCTAACAAACGACGAGCCGGGGTGTCTTATTTGTACCCCGGACTAGTGGTTGCGGGCGGCATGTTCGCGTTGAGGATCCTATGAACAACCTTCCCTATCTCGTGATGATCACTGCCACCGTGCTGGCGGGGGCGGCTCGCGGACAGGTTCAACACCAGGGCCGCACGTATCCGCTGTATCCGGAGAAACTGGCGGTATGTCCGGAGATTCCCTCGCCGGTGCGGCTGGAGAATGGGACCGAAGTGGTGATTGTGCTTACTGGGGATGGCCGTTACACGTTGGTGCCGGTGACGGTGGAGAACGGATCGCCGTTGAATTACGCCCAACGGCAATGGGGCAAAGGACGACAACTCGAAGTGGATGGCGTGGATTTCCCGGCCCTGGCTGCCACTGGTCGTCACGCTGAAACGGAGCTTCGGCAAGTCACGGCCATCACCGGCCAGCCGGTTGCGGAGTTGACGGAGCGGGGGCGTCCGATGGTGTTGTCGGGGGCGGGGTTTCTGGCCCAGGAAGAAGAGATCCTTGGGGTGTTGATCGGGGATAATCGGTTGGTGGCGGCGCTGGGCTTGAAGCACGAGGATTTGGCCCGGCCGTTGTATCACCTCTGGAACCTGTTCCTGGCCCAGGACGGAGTGGGACGGCGTCAGGCTACGTATCGTCTGCGATATCACGGGAGGGAGATCTCAGTTCAATGGGAGGGGAGCCGCGGTTGGCAGGAATCGTTGTTCGCCGACGAGATTCAAGGGATGCACCGGTTCGAGGTATGGCGGGAGCTGGACGCCGAGGAACAGGCGTTGGTGAACGAGCGGTACGGTCATCTGAGCCCGCCACAGCGGGCGCAGTTGCTGGAGCGATTAGCCCGGATCCGCAGCGGCGAGATGGTGCCGTATTACATCCAGCGCTATGGGTTTTACGAGGGGCATACGGACTACCGGGCTGATCCCTTGGCCATTGCGAGGATCTTTGGCCTGAAGAGCCTCAAAGAAATCGAAGCGCTTTTCCCGGGACGGCTTTGCCAAGTGCTGACCCAGGCCTTCTCTTCGAACCACCCTTAAAAGCCTGCAGTCGCGGATTGCGGCCGCACCTTCGACCGTCCGAAAGTCCGTTGGTCAGGGCTGGCGGTTTTTAAGCCACCGGAGGGCTTCCAGTTCTCCGTTGACTCGAACGCGGTCGAGGTAAGTCACGAGTTCGGCCTCGCTCGCAGACGGCAGGATATTTTCCGCCAAGGGTGCAAGCGCCTTGATTTCGGCTTTCTGGTCAGCGAGTTGATCCAAGCGTTCTTGGACCGTCATGCCCAGGTACTCCGGGGCTGACAAGCTATCCACGTTTTTCAGGACGGTTTGCTCGATCGCCATGCCGACGAGTTGATCGATCAGGAAACCACCGCCGCGGTTGTTGTTTAGACGCTGCGCCAGTTCGAGCCCAAGTTGGGTCACAGTGTCGAACGAAACCAGATCACGCCCGAGGGCGTATTGCGCCTGCAGTTCACTCAGTTCGGTACCCAGTTGTCGTATCTGGCTCAAATGGGGCAGTGCCGCGTTGAACAGCGACCCGACCTTGGCGGCGGCGGGAGAGGCGCCGTCGGCCATCAGCAACTCCTGGGCATCGATCATGGCTTCCCACACGTAAGGGTTGAATTCCGGCTGGCGGGTTGCCAGCGCCAGATCCTCGAGGGCCAATGCCTTCTGGCCTTGCTTGAGGTATTCGCGGGCGGACAGGTAAGTCGCGAGGGCATTGTCGGGAGTCGAAACCTTGAGGCGCTCGAGCCATTCACGTTTTTCGGAGGGAGACTGATCGGGGCGCATGGCCAGGGCGTATTGGACGCGGGGATCGGCCGAGTATTGCGTCGCCGCTTCGGTCAGATAGGCCGGATCTTGTGTTGCTTGGTGAGCCGTGAGGAGGCTGCCGGCACTCCGTCGGTTGTCGTCGAGATACGCTTGGAGCGCAGCCGACGATACCTGGGCCAGCCGTGGGTTGCCCTGGACCGCGTCCACGAACTCCTGCTGGGCCTCGGTGAGTTGGAGCTTGGACGAGGGTTGCGCCAAGCGGCGGTGCAAGTTGCCTGATTCCTGAGAGGCCGGCGCGGGCGCGGCCGGGGCGATAGCTGCGGCGTCGGGGGAGGCTAACGATTCGACGGCAGTCGAGTTCGGGCGAGCCGGTTTCAGAGTCCAGAGCAAGAGGGCGGCGAGGCACCCCCCCACGATCAAGCTCAAAGCTAACCTGCGGTTCATGGTCTTAGAACGGGCGGGCGAGCGTGTTGTGGCCTCGCCCGACACCAAGAATCGACATTGCTGCCATGGATTTCTCACGGTGAATCAGGTCAGGGACGCATCGGGCAACCCTCGGTGCGCGCAGGTTTCCGTGCCGGGAGATGTTCATTGCGGTTCGGAGTTCGAGGAGAACGTTGTTGGCCGGACAATTTGCTCGCCAGGTGGGCGGCGGTTCGCATACTTGGGCGACCCAAAGGCTCGCGCATGAAGCTGAAACGCTACGAAGGCAACCCGATACTTTCGCCGCATCCGGATCATCCCTGGGAAGACCTGGCGGTGTTCAACCCGGCGGCGTGGCATGATGAGGCGACGGGCGAGACGTTGCTGTTGTATCGCGCGGCGGAATCGGGGCCGGAGTACAAATGCTATTTTGGGCTGGCGAAGAGCCGGGATGGGTATCGGTTCGAGCGAGTGTCGGACCAGCCGGTGTTGAACCCGAGCGTCGAGGGCTTCGACGGGGCGACGATTCAGGATCCGCGGATGATCAAGATTGGGGATTGGTATTACGTGACCTATGCGGCGCGGCATTATCCGTTCGGCCAGTTTTGGATTTCGGAGGTGCGGGAACGCTACGTCAAGCCGGACTGTCCGCCTGAATTTCCGCATTACTTGCGGACGAATGCGACGTTGACAGGGCTGCTTCTGACGCGGGACTTCAAGGAGTGGATTCGGGCGGGATGGTTGACGGATCCGTTGCTGGACGATCGCGATGCGATTCTGTTTCCGGAGAAGATCGACGGCAAATGGGCGATGTTGCATCGGCCCTTGGAATGGGTGGGGGAGCGGTTTGGGACCGAGCAGGCGTGCGCCTGGATTGCCACGGGGGACGATTTGCTGGGGATCCGGCAAAGCCGGCGGCTGCTGACGAACAAGTATTCGTGGGAGGCGTACAAACTGGGGTTCAACACGCCGCCGATCAAGACGCCCCACGGCTGGTTCGTGCTGTATCACGCCGTGGGACCGGATAAGTTCTATCGGCTTGGCGCGGTCTTGCTGGATCTTGAGGATCCGGGCCGGGTGTTGCATCGCACGCCGGACTGGCTGATGCAACCGGAGACGGACTACGAGATCGAGGGGTTTTACCGGGGCGTGTGTTTTCCGTGCGGCGCGGTCGTGCGGGAGGGAACGCTGTTCGTTTATTACGGGGGCGGGGACAAGTATTGCGCGGTGGCGACGTGCGAGTTCGAGGCGTTGCTGGCGCATTTGAGGGGATGTCCGCCGTAGGGGGTTATGCAGACGCTGGACCTGGTGATTGTTGGCGCCTACCTGGTGTTGATGGTGGCGGTGGGTTGGTGGGTGGCGCGACTGGCGTCGCGGAATGCGGAGTCCTACTTCCTCGCGGGGAAGAGCCTGCCCTGGTACCTGATCGGGATTGCGCACGGGTCAAGCGGCATCGACATCACGGGGACGATCTGGTTTGTCACGATGCTGTTCATTTACGGGGCGAAGGGGATCTGGCTGTTGTGGATCTGGCCGCTGTTCAACGTGATTTTCCGGATGGTGTATCTCGGGGCCTGGGTCCGGCGATCGAACGTGTTGACCGGGGCGGAATGGATGCGGACGCGCTTTGGGGCCGGTGTCGGCGGTGAACTCGCGTATCTGAGCGTGGTGATCTACGCGCTGGTGAGTGTGGTGGGTTTTCTGAGCTATGCGTTTCAGGGGTTGGCGAAATTCTGCCAGCCGTTTGTTCCCTGGGCGGGAGTGAGTCCCGAGGCCTTTGCGGCGGTGGTGATGCTCGTGACTGGCATCTACTGCGTCGTGGGCGGGATGTATAGCGTGATCTGGAATGATCTGATCCAGTTCACCCTGATGCTGGTCGCCGCCGTGGTTGTCGCCGTGGTTGCGATGGTGACGACGACCCCCGAAGCCATCATGGCGAAGGTGCCGGAGGGATGGGATAACCTGTTCTTCGGCTGGCGGCTCGAATTGGACTGGTCGGGGCTGATCCCGGAGTTGAATGAGCGGATCTACGGCGCGGACGGGGACGGCTATTCCTTTTTCTTTCTGTTCATGCTGTTGCTTTTGGTAAAGGGGGTGTTTGTCAGCATGGCGGGTCCGACGCCGAACTACGCGATTCAGCATGTGCTCTCGACCCGCAACCCGCGGGAAGCGGCGCTCGAGAACATGGTGATGTCGGTCGTGTCGCTGGGGCCGCGCTACCTTTTGATCGGCGGGATCGCGGTGTTGGGGATTGTGTTTTACAGCGAGTCGCTGGCGGCCATGGGATCGCGGGTGGATTTCGAGTCGATCCTGCCGCGGGTCATTAATGACCATCTGCCGGTGGGTTGCCGGGGGTTGCTGGTGGCGGGGTTGCTGGCGGCGTTCATGAGCACCTTCGTCTCGACGGTGAACTCGGGGGCGGCGTACGTGGTGAACGACGTTTACCGGCGGTATTTGCGTCCAGATGCTTCTGCGCGGAGGCTGGTGGTGCTTGGGTATATCTGTTCGTTGCTGGTGATTGGCCTCGGAATTGGATTCGGGTTCATGACGGAATCGGTGCATGCGGTGACGAAATGGATTGTGACGGCGTTGGTGCCGGCGTTTGTGGCGCCGAATGTGTTGAAGTGGCACTGGTGGCGGTTCAACGGTTGGGGCTTCTTTGCGGGAATGCTGGTGGGCACGCTGGCGGCGGTGGTGGTGCCGCAATTCGGGCTGCATCCGGTGCTGGGATTCCTGCCGATCCTGGGATCGAGTTTCCTGGCGTCGGTGGTGGTCTGTCTGCTGACACCGGCGGAGCCGGCAAAGGTGTTGGGTGATTTTTATCGGTCGGTGCGGCCTTGGGGATGGTGGGGGCCGGTGCGCGAGGCATGTGCGGTGTCGGCGCCGCAACTGGAACCGAACCGGGATTTTTGGTGGGATGTATTTAACGTGGTGGTGGGGATGGTCTGGCAGATCGGGATGGTGGCATTCCCGATCTACCTGGTCCTGCAGCAATATGGCCGGATGTGGGTGTGCCTTGGGGTGTTCGTGGCGACGTCGGCGGTGCTGAAGTTTACGTGGTATGACCGGCTGGGCGAGGGCGACGGGTACTTGGCGGCGAAAGCTGAATAAAACCTCTTTGCCAGCGGATTAGCGGTTGTGGTAGAAGAATGGCCCTTCGCCGCCCGTTTGGGGGGGCGAGAGGGTCGAAACTGAGAACCGCGCGACGGAAGGCGAACATGAGTAACACAGCTAAACTGGAATTGGACGGCAAGGTATATGAATTGCCGGTGGTGACGGGCACGGAGGGGGAACGGGCCATCGACATCTCGACCCTGCGTTCCGCGAGCGGAGCAATCACGCTGGACGACGGCTATTCGAACACGGGTTCGTGCCGGAGCGCGATTACGTTCATTGACGGGGAGCGGGGGATTTTGCGGTATCGGGGCATACCGATCGAGGAGCTGGCGGAGAAATCGACGTTTGTGGAGACGGCGTATCTCATCATTTACGGGCATTTGCCGACCAGCCGGGAGCTGCAACGGTTTTCGGGGCTGCTGACGCAGAACGAACTGCTGCACGAGGACATGAAGTTCCATTTCGAGGGGTTTCCGACCAGCGCGCATCCGATGGCGATTCTCTCGTCAATGATCAACGGGTCGGCCTGTTTTTATCCGGAATGCATGGAGCCGTACCACGCCGAGACGTTTGACGAGGAGGCCGCGCGATTGATCTCGCAGGTGCGCACGATTGCCGCGTTTGCGTACCGCAAATCGCGGGGGTTGCCGATCATCTATCCGAAGCCGGTTTACAAGTACACGGCGAATTTCCTGCACATGATGTTCTCGCAGCCGTATGCCGATTACGATCTGCAGCCCGAGGTGGTGCGCGCCCTGGATCTGATTTTCCTGTTGCACGCGGATCACGAGCAGAATTGTTCGACGGCGACGGTGCGGTTCACGGCGTCGAGCCAGGCGAACCTGTTTGCCAGTGCGGCGGCGGGGGTATGCGCGCTCTGGGGGCCGCTCCATGGCGGGGCGAACCAGGCGGTGATCGAGATGCTCGAACAGATCCGGAAGGAGGGCGACGACGGCAGCAAGTTCATCGAGGCGGCCAAGGACAAGAAGAGCGGTCGGCGGCTGATGGGCTTTGGGCATCGGGTTTACAAGAACTACGATCCGCGGGCGAAGATCATCAAGGCGCAGTGCGACGCCCTGTTGAACACGCTGAAGATCAACGATCCCTTGCTGGACATTGCGATCAAGCTCGAGACCGCGGCGCTGAACGATCCGTATTTCATCGAGCGGAAGCTGTATCCGAACGTGGATTTTTACAGTGGCATCATCATGCGGGCGATCGGCATTCCGGTGGAGATGTTCACGGTGATTTTTGCCATCGGCCGCATGCCGGGCTGGATTGCGAATTACCTGGAGATCAGCGAAGACAAGTCGAGCCGGATTTACCGGCCGCGGCAGGTCTACGTGGGAGCGAACAAATCCCCCTACGTTCCCATCAAGGATCGCAGGGCGGCGGAGTGAGTGTGGACAGCGGAGCGGCCCGCGTTATTCGGCCAGTGCCGGCGGGGCTTGAGGCGACGGCACGATGAAAATTCTCGTCATTCTGGGACATCCCGTTCCGGGCAGTTTCAACCATGCGATTGCGGGCGAGGCGGGGGCCGCTTTGCGTGCCTTGGGTCACACGGTGGTGGTTCACGACCTGTACGCGGAGGGGTTTGACCCGCTGATGCCGGGGGCTGAATTTGCGAAGAACGCGGTGCTGCCGCCCGAGATCGAGCGGCACTGTCAGGAAGCGGAAACCGCGGACGGGATCGTGGTGGTGCATCCGAACTGGTGGAGCGCGCCCCCGGCGATGGTGCGGGGTTGGGTGGACCGGGTGTTGCGTCCGGGGCGGGCGTATGAATTCGTGCCCGACGGGCAGGGCGGGGCGAAGCCGAAGGGATTGTTGAAAGCGCGTGTCGGGGTGGTGTTCAACACGGCGAACACGCCACAGGAGAAAGAGGAGGCGTTGTTTGGCGACCCTCTCGAGGTGCACTGGCGCAAAGTGGTGTTTGGGCTCTGCGGTGTGCCGCGGGTCGTCCGCCGCAATTTCAGTCCAGTGATCACCAGCACGCCCGAGGAGCGGGGAAAGTGGCTGGTCGAGGTGCGGCAAATCATGGGCAATCTAACCGTCTGACCTGGCGCCTTGCGCCCCCAACCGCGCGAGGCGCTCGTAACGCCGCTCGAACTCGACCCGGGAAAGCCGATCCCCCGGCTCGAGCCAAGGCTGCGCCGTCAGCGGAGCGGTCGCCAGTTGGGGCACGCTCGTTTCCACAGTCTTTCCCATGCCCTTAAGTTATGACCATCCCGGTCGGACACAAGCCGAATTTGGTTGACGGAGTCAGGGGCGGTAGACGCGGGCGAGGCGTTCGACCTGGTCGAGGTAGCGGGCGACGTTTTCGCGTGGGCGGATGGCCTGGGCCTGTTGGAGGAGGCGGGCGGCCTTGTCGTATTGGCTTTGGCCGACGAGGTATTTGGCGTGCTCGATGAGCGCGTTGACCTCGTGCTGTTTGATCTGGGCGGCGCGTTCAAAGAACAGTTCGGCTTTCTCGCCTTCGTGGTTGCGCCCGTAGAATCCCCCCAGGAGGATGAGCGCTTCGCCGTCGAGCGGGTCCTGGCGAATGAGTTCCTCGAGGCTGGCAACGGCGAGTTGATCCTGGTTGAGGGCCATGGCCACCTTCGCGCGCTGGCGGGTGAAGCGCAGCTTGTTCTCGTCGCTCATGTTTTCCCGGTAGTCGGATTGGATGCGATCCAAGAGGCCGTTGGCCAGTTCCTGGGCTCCGCGACCGGATAGCATTTCGGCCTGGCGCAGCGGTCGGGCGATGTCCTGTCGGGGGTCGGTGGTCAGGGAGGCCAGGTAGCTTTCGGACGCGAGGTCGAGGAGATCCTGGGAGAGGTAGATATCGCCGAGGTTGTTGAGCACGCGGGCATCGGCCTTGCCCATGCGGCGGACAATTTCATAATTGCGGGCGGCGCGGAGCGGTTCACCCCGGCCGAGGAAGGCGTTGGCCTGGTGCAGCCAGTAGTCGACGTTGTCGGGGTGCTGTTGGATGAGTTCCTCGAAGAGGCTGGCAGCCTGGTGGTATTCCTGTTGGGCGAGCAGGCATCGGGCGATGCCGAGCTTCCAGTCGAGGCTGGCGGGGGCAAACAACAGGGCCTTGCGATAGGCCGCCTCGGCGGAAAAGTAGTTTTCTTTGACGAGGTGACAGTAGCCGAGCACGCCGTAGACATTGCCGTCCTCGCCGCCCAATTCGAGGGCGCGGGTGTACGCGGTGATGGCCTCATCGAGTTTGCCCTTCTGGACATAGGCCAGGCCGACGTTTTTGTGGGCACGGAGGAAGTCCGGGAACTTGCGGATGGCCGCGGAATAGGCCGCCACCGCGGCATCGAAATTGCCGAGTTCGAGTTGGAGGTTGGCGAGCGTGAAATCGAGCGCGGCGCTGGATTCGGCGACGATGCTGCGCTGGAGGAGGGCCACGGCGGAGGGTTTGTCCGTGCGGACGAGCGGGATGAGGGCCGTGAAGAGCTTCTGTTCCTCGGCGGTGATCTTGGGTTCGCGCTCGGACAGGACGCCATAGGAGCCGAGGAATCGGGCGACAAACGCGGGGTCACTCCAGAACTGGGCGCTGGCGGCGGGGGTCGGCTGGGCAGTCAGAGAGGCCACAGCCAGCCAGGCACCGGCGAGGAGCGTGAGAGGTAGGATTCTGGTCATGTTAGCTCAGGTAAGGTTAGCGAGGAGGTTTGAATTCGAACTCCTGCATCATGCGGACCCGGACGGCCTGGCCATCCTTAAGTCCGGGTGAGAATCGATACTGTTCGAGGGCGGTGATGGCGGCGCGGTTGAACTCCGGTTGGGGGGCGCCCCGGCGGAGTTTGGGCTGAAGCACGACGCCATTTTCATCAACGATGAACTCGACGATGACCGAACCGGCGACGCGTTCCGCCTGGAGCCGGGGCGGGTATTGCGGGGGCACGGTGCGGATGGCCTCGGGGGTTCGGTCCACTTCCGCCAATTCGAAGATGCGCATTTCAGCCACGGTATCGGGCAGGGCATCCATCTTGGCGAAGTCGAGGCCGAAATCCCCCTGGAGTGCGCTGCCGATGCCGGGATTGAGAGCCATTTCAAGCTGGCTCAGAGTCAGGGGGCGCGGTTGCTCGCGCAGTTCCGGCTTGGGTTCCTCCTTCTTTTCTTCGGGAGGCGGCGGGGGCTTGGGAGGAGGGGGCGGCGGGGGAGGCAGGGAGACATCGATACGCATCAAGGTCAGGCGGGTCCGACCCGAGGCGGAGAGCATTTGGGTCAATGGGAGAACAAAAAAGAGCAGAGCGGTCACGACCAGTGCCATGAGCAGCGGGAGCGCGAGGTTCCCGGTCAGCGGCGGTGGAGTGAAGACTCTGCGCATGGGGGTGATCGGATTGGCGTTGGG
The DNA here is from genome assembly GCA_023383055.1 of Verrucomicrobiota bacterium. GTDB lineage: Bacteria > Verrucomicrobiota > Verrucomicrobiia > Limisphaerales > JAHDYP01 > JAHDYP01. The sequence continues at coordinate 25,827 of JAHDYP010000044.1, forward strand.
TCGGGGGCTCAGCCTCGAGGTTGTTCGGCGGCGAGGCTGACGTTGCGGGCGCCGCCGAGTTTGGATTCATCGATCACCCGGACCACGATGCCGGCGCTGGCGTTTTCATCCACCTGGATGACGACGGGGACGTTTTCCTTCTGGGTGAGGCGGCGGACGAGTGGGCGGACGCCGCTGACGCCGATTTCACGGCCGCCGTGGACGACCTGGCCTTTGGCGGTGATGGCGATGAGGATGCTGTTTTTTTCGAGTTGGATGGCGGAAGCCGCCTGGGGTTTGTCGACCTCGACGCCGGTTTCCTCGATGAAGGTTGTGGTGACGATGAAGAAGAGCAGGAGGATGAACACCATGTCGATCAAGGGCGAGATATTGATCTCCGAGACCTCCTCTCCTTCGGTGAGTGAACGGCGGTAGCGCATGGCGGTTCAGGTAAGGTTTTTCTTGAAGAACTGGATTGTGCAACTCTCCAGTCGGGCCAGGAAGGCCTCATACTCCGCCTTTTTGCGGCGGATGACATAGGTCAGAAAATACCCGGGGATGGCGATGAGCAGGCCCATTTCGGTGGTGATCAGGGCTTCCGAGATGCCCTTGGCGACCATTTCCGCCATTTTGCCGCCACCGACCGAGATGGCCCGGAAGGTGGTGAGCATGCCGAGCACGGTGCCCAGCAGGCCGAGGAGCGGGGCGGCGAGCACGAGCACGTGCATGATGAACAGGCGGCGTTCGACGGGAGGGATTTTGGAGGAGGTGACCTCGGTGAAGCGGCCCTGGATATCGGCGAGGGAGCCGACTTCATCCTGGGTGTAGCGGATGATCTCGCCCACTTCACCCGTAGCGTTGCCGGGGCGGGCGATCCAGCCCTGCCAGATGTCTTCGGCCACGCGGTTGGACTGCCGGCGGTAGAAGTACAGGAGGAGTTGGGCGGCAAGGGTGTAGATGCAGAGGGAAACGAAGAACAGCGGGATCATGACCATGCCGCCGTCCGTCCAGATGCGCCAGCTGCGTTCGAGGAAATCGCCCTGCATACGCGTCGGTCAGAGCTTGCCCGGGATGCCGTTGATGAAGCCGACCGCGGTTTGTTCCATGCTGGCCATGACGCCCTTGGCCTTGCGTGAAATCAGCGCGTGCACCAGCAGGGCCGGGATGGCGATCTTGAGACCGTATTCGGTGGTGATCAGGGCCTCGGAGATGCCGGAGGAGAGCATCTTGGGGTCGCCGGTGCCGAAGATGGTGATCAGGTTGAAGGTGTTGATCATGCCGGTGACCGTCCCGAGCAGGCCGAGCAGCGGGGCGCAGGCGGCGGTCAGTGCGATGAAAGGCAGCAAGCGCTCGAGGCGGGGCTTGGTGTGGAGCATTTTCTCGTAGAGCGCCTCCTCGATCAGCTCCTTTTCATCGTCGGCATGGCTGATCGCGGTGAGCAACATCTCGCCTGCCGGCCCTTTGATGGTGGAGGCCTGGGATTTTGCGGTGGGTTTGTCGCCGCGATTGATCGCTTCGAGGATGGCCTGGAGATCCCTGGGCCGGGCGGTGTGGATGAGGGAGATCTGGATGTATTTCACGAGACCGACGAGGAAGGCGGTGACGCCCAGCAGGATGATGGGGATCATGACCGGGCCGCCCTTCATGATGTGATCGACAAAACCTTCTTCGATCGAGGCGATCTTGAGGGCGTTGCCCATGGTGGCATCCAACGGCAGTTGGCCCGCGCCGGTGCGGGTGAGTTGCTGGATGTCGGGGACATGGTTTTCCCCGATGGGAATGACGGTGGGTTCCGGTGAGCCCATCTGCAGTTCGGCAATGCCGGCCGCCGGGCCCTGGCTGCTGGCGAACAGGGCCACCGGCCCGAACAGGGCGAAGTCGCCCTTCTCGAGCAAGCCGCTCGGGGCGAGGGCGGTTCCCTGGAACCGCGTGCCGCCCAGGGCCTCCTGGAGCCGACCCAGGGAGGTTTTGATCACTTCGATCTGTTTGACGAACTTGTCGGCGGGCTCGAGATTCACGTCTTCGCCGACCAGTTTTGCCTCATTGACCAGCTCCTTGTAACGCTGGACCTCGCTGATGTGGATGCGCGTCTCGAAACTGCGCACGTATTCACCCAGCAGACTGGCGAGGTAGCTGTATTCGTCTTTGCGGGCCTTGACCTCGGTTTCGAGGCTCTTGAGATCGAGTTCGCGGTTGTCGCGCAAGCGTTGGGCGCGTTCGGCCTCTCGCCGTTTGGTTTGCACCTGGTCCTCGAGTTCGCTCAACCGCTTGGCGAGCGGAATTTTTTCCCGGGCGATCAGCTGCTGCAGTTCGGCGAATTCGGCGAGCGCCTTGTCCAGATCGGCTTTGCTGGTTTGAATGGCCCGGTCGAAATCCTGGCCTGAGACGGTGAGCAGAGTTGCCGCCCCCAGGATTGAAAGGCGAATTGAAAGGTTCATGGGTAGGCTACTTGACGGTCACGGGAAGTTTCACGAACTGAGCGGTCTCGGTGTTCTCATAGATGGCGATGGCGCGGGCGATGTCGGAAGCGACCTCCGGTCGGGGGGTCCATTCCCAACTCCCTCCGCTCGGGACACCCACTCCGCCATACTCCCCGTTCTTGTCCGCGAAAAAGGCGATGCCCAGCCCGACATAAAGGGTTTTGACCTGGATCTCGGCATCCGCGGAGTTTTTGCGAAGTTCGGTGAAAAGCGAGATGGCGTTGTTGAATTTATCCACTTCGCTGAGGATGCCGACGATGTTCTGCATGCGCTCGGAGATCGAGAGGCGGGTCTGATCCGGTTGGTTGGGAATGCGTTTGAGCAGCGGCATCACCCGCTCCTGGATAGGCAGCGGCAAGCCCGCGGCCAGATTGGTGGTCTGCCGCTCCAGGTCGGCGAGAACCGCCTGCACGGCTGTCGCCGCCTTGGACAGGCGTTCATTTTCCTCGCTGAGCACCAGGCGATCGCGGTCGGCCTGGCTGGCTGTTTCCTGCGTCTGGGCGATGCGATCGTCGATCAGTTTGACCTCCTTCTCGATCAAGCTGATGGACTGCCGCAGGGTCTCCTGGTCGGCAGCCCATTCGCTCCTGGTCTTGGCGAGCAACTGCCGGGTTTCAACCCATTTGTCGATGTTGGTGCGAACCTCTTCCATTCGGGTGGGGGTCGTTTGTGCGATCGCGGTGCCGAAGCAGGCTGTGAAGACGGCGATGGCGATCGTGGTGTGGATTGAGTTCATGGAGTGGATTAAGAACCCTGCTCGGAGCGGTCGCGCTGACATACGACTTATGGATGTTCGATACATTTCTCGGGGAGGAGGCTATCAGCGGATCGGGATGATAATCGACATATTTTTCAAGAGGTCGAATCGAATTAAGCCGTGGTGAGGGTGGGGATGAGGCGTTGTCGTTGAGCGGCCAGCTGCCGGGGTGATCGGCAAACCGACTCTTGGTGGACATGAAAGATCCGGGCCTTAGGCATCGGGGGAGTAGGTATGTGTAATCGGGGGAGTAGGTATGTGTAGAAAGGGACGGGCGATCATTCCCGCGGAGAGCGAAGCGGTGCGGTGCGGCGAGATCAAAAGCGTGACGAATGGGCTCATTAGATAAGTTACACAACCTAATGAAACGCTTGACGCGGTTGAGCGTGACTCCTAGACTCCGCGCAACTCGATCAGCAAACAACCCGGGCGCGTGTTTAACGTCCCTCCAAATGCCAGAAGTGTAATGTGGGTGTTCCTATCAGGAGACACTTGCAAGGCCCCGGGAGTGAAGCGGGTCGTTGGTTACTCCGAACCGTAACGAACTCTGAGAAGAGATCAAAACCCAACCCTATGAGCACAAACCTCCACAAGAACATCCTGCTGGCTCGTCGGCGGGCGGCGCGTCTGGCATTGGGCATACCGATGCTGGCGGTACCGCTGGCCATGGCCCAACAGGCACAGACCCCTGCGTTGAACGAAGAGCCGATCCAGATGGAGAAATCCGTGGTGACCGGTTCGTATATCCCGACTTCCGAGCTGGTGGGGCCGTCCCCGGTGGAAGTCTACAACGCCGATGAACTGGACAAGTTGGGCGTGAAGACGATGGAGCAGTTGGTCAGGACTCTGCCGTCAGCGGTGGGCGCCGGCAATTTCGGCGTTTCGCGGGGCAACGGTGGGGATGGCTCGGCCTCGATCGCGTTGCGCGGCATTCCGGGTGGCACTTTGGTGCTGCTGAATGGCCGGCGGATGCCGCCCAACTCGAATGGTGGCGGATCGGGTGTCGACTTGAACCTGATTCCGATTGCGGCGATCGAGCGGATCGAGATTTTGAAGGACGGCGGGTCGGCGCTCTACGGTGCGGATGCGGTGGCGGGTGTGGTGAACGTCATTCTGAAGAAGAACTACAACGCGACGGAGTTGAGCGCTTATTACGGCAACACGACCGAGGAAGACATGGGTACGCAGACGTACTCCTTTGTGACGGGGTATGCGGATGGTGAAAACTCCTTCCTCGTAGGCGGCAGCTTCTACAAGCAGAACGCGCTCTACAGCATGGATCGCGATCGTTCAACGCCGGACCTGGCGGACCCGAGGAACACCAGCGGCACGAGCAATCCGGGACGGATCCTGTCGTACGCGCCGGGGGTGCCCGAGGATTCGGTGTTGCAGGGGGCGGGCTATGTTTATCGCGGCGCTCCCGGAACCACGGGGACGAGCATCGCGGATTACAGTCCGTTTAATTCCGCGACCGATCGGTTCCCGTATCCGTTGTATACGCCGGCGGTGCGTCCGTCGGAGCGGTACAACATCTTTGGGAACGGCGAGAAGGCGTTGTTCGGGGAGAATCTGAAATTCTTCGCGGAGACGATGTATTCGCACACCTGGAGTTACAATCAGTTGGCGCCGACGCCGATATTCTTCCCCTACCAGGGCGACACCGGTTTGGTCATCCCGTCGACTCACCCCTACAACGTCTTTGGCCAGGACATTGACTTCATGCTGTATCGGACGGCGGAACTCGGTCCGCGCACCGAGGACATCGAGACCGACATGTTCCGGATCGTGAGCGGATTCAAGGGGCAGATCGCGGACACGTCGCTCTTCTGGGAGACGGCCTTCATGTATGGGGAGGACTCTCGGGTGACGCAGCTGGGCGGCGAGTTGAGCGCGACAGCGCTGGCTGCGGCCATCAACGACCCGGATCCGGCAACCGCGTTCAATCCGTTCGGCAACCGGGCGAATTCACCGGCTCAGCTGGCGCGGGTCAGCAATGATTTGCTAACCCTGGCCGAGTCGCGTTTGATGTCGATCGACGCCAAGGTGGGCGGCGATCTCGTGGATCTGCCGGCGGGTCCGTTGGGATTCGCGGTGGGGTATGCCTACACCGAGGAACGCTTCGAGAATGTGCCGGACGGTGCGCAGCAGCGGGGTGACACCGTCGGGTTCAACTCCTCCCAACCGCTTTACGGAGCGCGGGACATCAACAGCGTGTTTGGCGAGTTCAGGATGCCGATCTTCAGTCCGGACATGGAGATCCCGGGTTTCTATGGTTTAGAGGTGACGGCCGCGGTGCGCTACGACGGTTACAGCGACTTCGGCAACACATGGAATCCCAAGGTCCAGGTTCGTTGGCAGCCGGTGGATGAGACGGTGACCCTGCGGGGTTCTTACTCGACTTCGTTCCGTCCCCCGACGTTTGGGGATCTTTATCTGGCGGATCAAGAGTCGTATCCGGAGTTGCGCAACCCGGTTCGTGGGGCGCTGCAGGCGTCTGATCCTAACTACGATGTGAACACGTATCCAGTCTTCGAGCAGATTCGGACCATCTACAGTGGCAACCCGGATTTGGAGCCGGAGACCGCGGACAACTTCACGGCTGGCATTGTGTATTCGCCGCCTTTTGCCAAGCGGTTGAACCTGAGTGTGGATTGGTTCAAGATCGACCAGGAGAACATTCCCGGCAGCGTGGATCAATTCATCCTGGATCAGAACTTCGCCGGCGCGGATCCGAACCTGCCGATCGAGCAGCGACCGTTGGACCCGAACGCTCCGTTTGCCGACCAGTTTACTTACAACCCGAACAATCAAAGCTATCTGGTGCTTTACGCCCCGGCGCTGAACCTCAGCAAGCGCACGGTGGAAGGCTTGGATTTCCGGGTGACCTACGAGTTGCCGACGGACAACATCGGTACCTTCACCTTTGCGGGCGATATTTCCTACTACTACAAGTTCGAGCAGGAGAACATCCCAGGAGAGGGGATGCAGGATCGCCTGGGCGACTTCATCGATCCGACCCAAGGGTTCGGTCTGGGCAGTTTGCCACGGATCAAGGCTGCGCTCAGCACCTTCTGGAACTACAGCAACTTCGAGTTCGGCGTGACCGCCTATTACATCCACAGTTACCTGGATGACAAAGCGGCGCTGGGTTACACTCGGGAGATCGACAGTATCTGGACTGTGGACCTGCAGGCCAGCTACAACTTCCCGAAGGATCTGAAGGTGACGATCGGCGTCCAAAACGTGGCCGACACCGAACCGCCCCTGGTGGTGGCCGCGTTTGCGGACAATTACGATCGCGACACGCACAGTCTGATCGGCCGGTTTGTTTACGGCCAGATCACCAAGAAGTTCTAAGCTTATCGTGGTTCGTTCGAGCGCGCCCCGGGTTGGCATCAGCCCGGGGCGCGTTTTTTGGCAGGGCGGTCTTGCGGCAGCAGGTCCCTCCTGGATGTGGAGTATCGCCCCGATCATCGTCAGGCTTGCGAAGTTGCCCTGCCTTTGTTGGAGTTGCGGGCATGCGACCTAAGGACTTCGGGGCGGCGTCCTCTACCGAATCGGGAGATGAGTTGTGGCGTCACACGCAGCAGTTGCGGGTGCGCTACAGCGAGACCGACCAGATGGGCACGTTCTATAATTCGAGGCCCCTGGAGTGGTTCGAGTGCGGCCGGTCGGAGGGATTCCGAGCGCTCGGGCTTCCGTATGCCACGCTGGAGGAGCGAGGTCTGTTTTTTCCGCTCGTGGAGGCGAGGGTGGAGTATCTCGGCCGGGCCCAGTATGATGATTTGCTGGAAATGACCAGCTACTTTTCCTGGGCGGGACGTGCCCGTCTCAAGTGCCGGGTTGAAATTGTGCACGCCGAAAGTCGAAAGCCGGTGGTGGCGGGACACACGATCCATGCGTTTACGGACCGCGAGGGTCGGGCGATACGACCGCCCGACTGGTTTCACCAGTTGCTCAAGTCGGCGCTGGCATCCTCGGCACGGCTGTAAGGCATCGAAGACGGCGGTTCCATAGTGGAGGGTGGGATGTTCGCTTGACGTGCGGGGGCAAGTGGCCTAGACCCATCGCCCTTGAAATGAAAATTTGTCTTTATGGCATCACCGGGATTGGCGTGGGCAAACACAATCTGAAGGATCCACGGCTCGATCAGGCGGACCGGTTGGTGGAGGCGAAGAAGAAGACCTGCGTCCAGGTGGAGGCGGTGGATGACAAGGCGTTGGTGGAGGCGGATGCGATCCTGGTGGACGCCGCGAGCCGGACGGATTTGATTCTGCTCGATCTCGAGTTGGTCGAGACGCGATTGGGGCGGGAGCCGTCGGCGGCTGAGAAAGCCGCTTTGACCAAGCTGGCCGCGGCACTGGAGAACGAAGTCACCGTGCGGGAGGCGGAGTTGAGTGAGGAAGATCGAGGCGCGCTGGCGGTGCACAGTTTCGTGACCAGCAAGCCGGTGGTGACGGCGACGGCGGACGAGTTGGCCGCACCGGAGGGTCTGCTGTTGCGGGCCCATCGGGAAGCGGGATACATCAGCTTTCTGACGGTGGGTGGCAAGGAGAACCGGGCATGGGAAATCCGGGCGGGGCTGACGGCATGGGAGGCGGCGGGAGCCATTCACTCGGATATACAAAAGGGTTTCATCCGGGCTGAGATCATCAGTTTCCAGGATTTTGTCGAGGCGGGTGGGGAGACCGAGGCGAAACGGGCCGGCAAGCAACGGCTCGAGACGAAGCAGTATGTGATGCAGGATTACGATGTCGTGAACTTCCGTTTCAACAAGTAGTGGCGGGGTACTGCTGGAGGGCCGAGTGATACGAGGCCGTGATGGGAGGGTGCAGGCAACGACGGGTTGGCGGTAGCTCGCTCCTCCAAATGGGGAGTGGATGGGGAGACGGCATGACGGATGCTCCCGCAGGAGGCAAATTTGCGGTTGCCGAACTGGTTTTGGTTTGTCAGCGTTTGGCCCGACCCTAACACCTTGGTTTATGCCGATTTATCAGGAACAACAACTCCAGGAGGTTTCGAAGCAGTTTCAGATCTACGGCGACATCCTGTACGCCGAACCGACCAAGATCGGGCACATCAACGAGACCTACATGGCCACCTACAATCAAGGCGGTACGCTGGTCCGATACATCCACCAGAAGATCAATCAGACGGTGTTCCAGGAACCGCTGGCGGTGATGGACAACCTGGTGCGCGTCACCACTCATTTGCGGCGACGGTTGGAGGCGGAAGGCGCGCGCGATGTCACGCGGAAGGCGTTGACCATTGTGCCGGCGCGCGACGGCCGGTCCTATTTCTGCAACGGCGCCGGGGATTACTGGAGAACGTTCGTGTTCGTCGAGCGTGCCCAAACCTTCGAGTCGGTGCAGTCCCCGCAGCAAGCCTATGAAGCGGGCCGGGCCTTCGGGCGATTTCAGCATTTGTTGGTCGACCTGCCGGGGAAACGGCTGGTGGAGACGATTCCACATTTCCACCATACGCGGCGACGCTACGATGCCCTGCAGAAGGCGGTGGAAGCGGACCAATACCGGCGGGTGACCACGGCGTCGCGTGAGATCGATTTTGCGCTCAAGCACGAAGGCATGGTGGATGTGCTGCGGAAAGCGTTGGATCGGGGTGAGATTCCGGAGCGGGTGGCGCACAATGACACCAAGTTCAACAACGTGATGTTGGACTGGGAGACGGGCGAAGCGTTGTGTGTGCTGGATCTGGATACGGTCATGCCGGGATCGGTGTTGTATGATTTTGGGGACATGGTGCGGACGACCACCAGTCCGACGCTCGAGGACGAGAAGGATCTCAGCAAGGTGGTGATGCAACAGCCGATGTTCGAGGCCCTGACTCACGGTTACCTCGACTCGGTGGCGCCATTTCTGACCGAGGCGGAGCGGGAGTACCTGGTTTTTGCCGGCAGACTGATCACCTTCACCATCGGTCTGCGGTTCCTGACCGATTACCTCAGCGGAGACAAGTACTTCCGGATCCATCGGCCCGAACACAACCTGGACCGGTGTCGCACCCAATTCCGGCTCGTCGAGTCAATCGATCAGCAGGAGGCCGCGATGCAGCGGACGGTCAAGAATCTGTGGCAGCACGTTGCCGCGGAGGGGGGGGGAGCGCTCAGGAAACGGAAGCCAGCAGTTCCACCAACCGCGAAAGCAAAGCCTGGTTCGCGCCCATCACCGCGTAAGTCCGGTCGCACACGTCCGGCGAAAGGCTGAAGTCCAGCGGGTGCCCGTCGAGGCCGGTCATTTGGCCGCCGGCCTCCTGGAGGACGAGGGCCGCCGCCGCGATATCCCAGATCCGGGTGGAATGGTTGATGAAACCGCCCATCCGGCCGTCGATGGTCAGCGCGAAGTCGACGAGGCAATTGGTGGCGCGGACGTTGCGGACATGGTTCAGTAAGCGGCCGAAGCCGAGGACCTGGTGGCGGGTCTGGTCCGGGTCGTGGCTGGCATCGACCGCGTAGGCGAGGAGGACTTGATCCAGTTGGTTTACGGCGGTGACGCGGACAGGCTGGTCGTTGCGCGTTGCGCCACAGCCCGCTTCGGCAAGGTAAAGGGCGCGGTCGTGGGGGAGGTGCATGGCGCCCAAAACGGGTGTAGTTCCCTTAAGCACGGCCAGCATCACGCCGTACCAGGGGATCCCCGCCGCGTAATTTGAGGTGCCGTCCAACGGGTCGACCACCCAGGTCCAGTCCGAGCCGTGGTCTTCGAAGCCGGATTCCTCGGCGACAATATTGTGATCCGGGAACTGCCGTCGGATGCGCTCGAGGATCAGCGCCTCGGAGGCCAGGTCGACCTCGGTGACGATGCTGCTGACGTTTTCCTTCCGGCGCACGTCATGGACGCAGCCAAAGCGGTCGCGGAGCAGTTCACCCGCGGCGGATATGGTATCGGTCACGAACTGTTTCATAAGGTGTGGGTCAGGACGTTGCCCTGACGTTCCGATGTGCCAGCATGGTGTTACCCTGCCTATCATTGTCAATGGCAGAGCGCGGCCAGAAGGCCAGCCGCCTCGGCCCGATTTCATGTCGCAGGTGGGACATGAAACCGGTCCTGGGGGGAGTGGAGCGAGGTGTTTGTGGTTGCAATTGGCGGCACCGGGCTTTGAATGGAGCGAGTATGGGTGCCAACGTGCTCCTGGTGAGCGTCAATCAGTATGACTTTCCTTACCCGGTGTTTCCGTTGGGATTGGCGCAACTCGAGGGGGCGCTGCGGCGGTCGGGATACCATACCCGGCTGGTGGACTGGAATGTGGACGCCGAGCCGGTGGCGCAGATCATTCGGGATTTTCGGCCGGGTTGGGTGGGTATTTCCCTGCGGAACATCGACGACGCGCTGATCCAGAAGCGGGAGACTTTTTTCGCGCGACTGAAGGGCCTGTGTGAGGAAGTGCGCCGGCTCAGTTCCGCTCCGATTGTCCTGGGTGGCAGCGGATTCTCGATTTTTCCGGAGCGGCTGCTTGAATTGAGCGGAGCGGACTACGGGATTCAGGGGGAGGGGGAAGAGGCTTTTCCGAGGCTGATGGAGGCCGTGCGGAACGGAGGGGACCTCGGCGAGGTGCCGGGATTGGTGTTTCGTGCGGACGGTGCGATCCGGCTGAATCCGCGGACGGAAACCATGGCGGGGTCGGATATAGCGGCACCTTCGGGGGTGGAGCGATTGAGCCGGTTCTATCTGGAGCGCAGCTCGATGATGAACGTCCAGACCCAGCGCGGCTGTGCGTTGCACTGCTGCTATTGCACCTATCCCTTGTTGGAGGGGCGCAGCTATCGGCGCCGTCCGGCCGGGCAGGTGGTGGACGAGTTGGAGCGGTTGGCGCGGCTGGGGGCCCGTTATGTGTTCTTTGTCGACTCCGTATTCAATAGCTCCGCGGAGCACGTGGCCGGGATTTGCGAGGCCATGCTCAATCGAGATCTGCGCTTGAACTGGTGCTGTTTCCTGCGACCCAAGGGACTGACCCGGGAGTTGATGGCGATGATGGGCCGGGCGGGGTTGCGGCATATCGAGTATGGCTCGGATAGTCTGTGTGATTCGGTGCTGGAGGAGTATGGCAAGCGCCTGACGTTCGAGGATATCCGCCATTCGAGCGAATTGGCGCAGGCGGTGGGGATCGAATACGCCCATTACCTGATCTGCGGTGGACCCGGCGAGACTTACGCGACGCTGGAGAGGAGTTTCGAGCGGTCGCGAACTCTCGGAGGAGCGACCTTCATGGCGCGTGTCGGGATGCGGGTCTATCCGGGGACGCCGCTGCACGCCCGGATGCTGCGGGAGCGCGGGTCCGCGCCC
>JAHDYP010000044.1:37349-42793 GCA_023383055.1 Verrucomicrobiota bacterium
GCCCGACCTGCTGGAGCCGCATTACTATCTTTCGTCCGAGGTGACGGAGGCGGGGATTTTTGAAGCGCTGCGACGGGTATCGCACGACATGCCCAACTGGGTGTTTGAGGATCCTCCGCCCACGTATTTCAAGATGGCGGAGCGCTTGCGCGCGCGGGGCGTGGTGGGGCCGCTTTGGTGTTATTTCTCGATCATGCAGCGCCTGGGCGGCGCATTCTCGGGCGGACCGGGGCCAGCGACGACCGCGGCCGGGTGAGCGGCGCACCTGGTGGCGCACTTCACACTTGCGCGGGCGGACCGGAACTGACGAGACTCGCCGAGCTATGCGGGATGGAATCGACGAAGCGGAGAGTGATCCTTCAACCTGGGTGGAGGCACGGCCATCGGGGATTCACGGGCTGGGGCTTTATGCGGTCAGGGAGATCCCGGCGGAAACGCGGGTGATCGAGTATGTGGGCGAGCGCATCACCAAGAGCGAGTCGCTGCGCCGATGTGAAGCCGGGAATCCATTCATATTCAGCATCGACGAGGAGCACGATCTGGACGGGAGCATCGAGGAGAATCTCGCCCGGTTCATCAATCATTCGTGTTCCCCGAACTGTGAAGCGCAGGATCACGAGGGACGGATCTGGATTGTCGCTTTGCGTGATATTGGGCTGGGGGTGGAATTGACGTACAACTACAATTTCGATCTCGAGGATTATCCGGACAATCCGTGTCGATGCGGCGCGCCGGACTGCCTCGGTTACATGGTTGCCGAGGAGCTATTTCCGGTTGTGCGCGAACGGATGCGAAACGCGAGTTTGGCGGCCGCCGCGGGCGACGGTGAGGATCCGGCGGGTGGCGGCTGTGCGCGGAGCGGGGGGGGGTGCGAATCATCCTCGGTCATGAGTGGTGGGCCGGCATCGCAGTCGGTCTGAGTTTCCATGCGGGAGAAGTATCGACGCCGGCGATCCGCTCTGAGGGGTTGATTCATAGCGGGTTTGGGGGTGGTTCTGTGGACTCGGCGCGTTTGCGCCGCAACACGGCCTGTTTGAGCAGATACTCGATTTGGCCGTTCACGCTGCGCAACTCGGTTTGGGCCCAGGCCTCGAGTTCTTTCCACAGTTCGGGGTCCATTCTCAGCAGAAATGTCTTCCTGGATTCCATGAGTCTTCTCAGGTGTCGAGGTGGCGGTCCCGGATCAGTCTTTCGACAAACGCTTCGGGTCGATCCGGGCTGAGCACGATCTTGTGCCGGGGGAAGGTCAGGACAACCGTCCGGTTCAGGTCGGTAACGTAGGCTCGGAAGCTGCCCAGACGCTTGCTCCGATACCAGCCGGTAAACGAAAACAGGCCGCCGTTGCCGCAGGTGCGAAACGATTTGCGCATCGCTTCGGGATCGACGGTCACCTCGCGCAGACCTTCCAGACTGAGGCGGGTCCACCACAGCCATCGTTGCACCAGGAGGGAGCGGCCTTCGATGCGATAGCCGCGAACGGTGAAGACGGCGCAGCCGAGGAGGAGGAACAGCATGCTGGCTGACGTCAGCCAGCGTGCCCAGGGTGTGCTGGCGGGGACGGTGATCCAGACCAGGACGATGGCTCCCAGCATGGCGGCGGTTGCGCCGATGCTGACGCCTTTGAGCAACCGGCCCCAGGGCGCGTTGAACTCAGACCGAGGGTGCGCAGTTCGAGATTTGACAGGGTAGCTCGGCATAGATGGATCAGGTGTAGAGGGTGCCGGTATTCACCACGGGGGTGACTTCCGATTCGGCGCAGAGCACGACCAGGAGGTTGCTGACCATGGCGGCGCGGCGTTCCTCATCGAGTTTGACCACTCCTTTGTCGGACAGTTCCTGGAGGGCCATCTCCACCATGCTCACCGCGCCGTGCACGATCTTCTGCCGGGCTGCGATCACGGCTTCGGCCTGTTGCCGGCGAAGCATGGCCTGGGCAATCTCCGGGGCATACGCCAGGTGGGTAATGCGGGATTCCTCGACCATGACGCCCGCCTTGGCCAGGCGCGCCTGCAGTTCGGTCTTCAGGGTGCCGGCCACTTCGTCGGCGCTGCTCCGCAAGGTGAACTCATTTTCCTCGCCCTGGTCGTAGGCGTAGGAACTGGCGAGATGACGGACGGCCGACTCGCTTTGCACGCTGACGTATTGCTCGTAATCCTCGACATCGAAGCAGGCTTGCGCGGTATCCTTCACCCGCCAGACCACGACGGCGGCGATCTCGATGGGATTGCCCCGCTTATCGTTCACCTTCAGCTTGTCGGTATTGAAATTGTGCGCCCGCAACGAGACTCTCGAGCCGCGGGAATAAAAGGGGTTGGCCCAGTGGAATCCGCTGGTCCGCTCGGTCCCTTTATAGGCGCCGAACAGAATGAGCACCCGGGCCTGGTTGGGCTGGAGGGTGAAATGGCCAATGAACAGCAGCACCGCGAAGCCGATCAAGAGCAGTCCCCCCACGAAACGGACCACGGGGAATGGCTGGCCCAGTTTTTCGACGGCCAGGATGGTCGAGACAACCAGCCAGATGCCGAGGGCGAGCACGGCGAGGTTTACGAACAGCATGATCCAGCCGTTGGGGACACGGACTTGGAGTTCCTGGCTGGGTAGGTTGGCGAGGTCGGTTTGCATAGCGATGGTCCTTTTGACGCCGGCCACAACGGGCGCGGGTGTTATATCTTTCTGATATCATAATGAAATCGGATGTCAATCGATTTTTTGGTTGAGGTCCGGTTCCGGGCCAGGGTGAGGCGCTCTCGTCTGCCGGTGTTTTTGTTTGCGCTCAAGGGTTTCTGCCGACTAGCGTCTGTCCGGGTTGGGAGCGGATGGGGTGGTCGGCGGCTGGAATCACGAGACAAGAATGAACGAGAAAACGACATCGCCCGCGGTGATTGACGAATTGGTGACGGGATTGAACCTACTGGCTCGCAATCTCTGGTGGACCTGGAACCAGGATGCGCAGGATATATTTCACGAGCTATCGCCTCGGGGATGGCAGAATCTCTATCACAACGCGGTGGCGATTCTGCACGAGGTATCGGACTACGAGTTGCGGGTTCGTTTGATGGATGGCGATTTTGCCCGCCGGGTAAGGATGGTACTGGAACAATTTGAAGCCTATCTGGCGGAGCGTCGCACATGGGCGAGTGAGCATGCGCCCGGATTCCGGCAGCATCCGGTGGCGTATTTTTCCGCCGAGTTCGGATTTCACGAGACGCTGCCGATTGCGGCGGGCGGCTTGGGGGTGCTGGCGGGCGATCATGCCAAGTCGGCCAGCGACCTGGGGTTGGGTTTCGTGGGAATCAGTCTTTTCTACCGTGAGGGTTACTTCATGCAGGAAATCAACGGGGACAACTGGCAGACGGAGTACTTTAGTCTGTTGAACCCGAGGAACCTGCCCTTGGAACCGGTGCTGGACGCGCGGGGGGAGCCGGTCATTACGACGGTGAAGATTGCCACGGCGGTGGTGGCCTTTCGGGCTTGGAGGGTAAATGTGGGGCGGGTGCCGGTTTATCTGCTGGATGCGAATCTTCCGGACAATGAGCCGCACTATCGTGATTTGACGGCGCGGGTCTATGGCGGGGACAGCACGACGCGGATCATGCAGGAGATCCTGCTGGGCGTGGGCGGAGTGCGGTTGCTTCGCAAGTTGGGGATCAGCCCCTCGGTATTTCACATGAACGAAGGTCACGCGGCCTTTCTGACCTTGGAGTTGGTGCGCGAGAAGGTGGCGCAGGGGCAAGGGCTGAAGGAAGCCATGGCGGCCACCCGTGAGGAATGCCTGTTCACGACCCACACGCCGGTGGCGGCGGGGCACGACCGGTTCACGAGCGACCTGGTTCATTACGCGGGGAACAAGTTTCTGTCGCAACTGAAGCTCAGCCATGAAGAGTTGATGGGGCTGGGGCGGATCGATCCGGCGGATGCGCAGGAGCCTTTTTGCATGACGGTGTTGGCGCTGAAGCTTTCACGGGCGGCCAACGCTGTCAGCGAGCTGCACGGCGAGGTCAGCCGCGAGATGTGGAAGCCGCTTTATGCCGCCCGGAAGGGCGGCGCTCGTACCGCGTCAGCGGCGGCGGTGCCGATTGGGCATATTACCAACGGCGTGCATGTCCTGGGGTGGATGAAGGGGACGGTGCGGCGGTATTGGCGCAACCGGCTGGGTTCGGGGTGGGACAAGGATGTGAATCAGGCGGAGTTCTGGGCGCGGCTGGCCGATCCGGGTTTTATTTCCGACGAGGAGCTGTGGTCGCTGCGGTATTTGTTGCGGCGGGAGTTGCTGGAATTCACGCGGCGTCGCCTGTTGCTGCAGGGACATCGGGTGACGCAGAAGGATTTCATCGCGTTTGATCATCTGCTGAATCCGGATGCGTTGACGATAGGTTTTGCCCGTCGCTTCGCCACCTATAAGCGCGCGCCGCTGGTTTTTCAGCATTTCGAGCAGATCGTGAAGCTGGCGCACGACCGTCAGCGGCCCATTCAGTTTGTATACGCGGGGAAGGCGCATCCGCGGGATGATGAGGGCAAGCGCTTCATTCAGCACATCATTCACCTCAGCAAGTACAGCGAGTTGAAGGGGCATCTCGTGTTCATCGAGAACTACGACATTCATGTCGCGCGCCAGATGGTGTCGGGGTGCGACGTCTGGCTGAACAATCCTCGGCGTCCGCTGGAGGCCTCGGGCACGAGCGGGATGAAGGCCCTGTTGCACGGTTGTCTGAACCTGAGCATTTTGGATGGCTGGTGGCGTGAGGCGTATGACGGCCGGAATGGGTTTGCGATCGGTGTCGACGACCACCCCGATTCCGTTGAGGAACAGGACCGGCGGGACAGCGAGAATCTGTACCGGGTGCTGACGGAGGAGGTTATTCCCTGCTTCTACAACCGGGACGCGCAGGGCATTCCCCGCCAGTGGCTGGGCAAGATTCGTCATGCCATGGCCGGGCTGGTGCCCAGGTTCAGCACGTGGCGCATGCTCCAGCAGTACACGCAGGAGTATTATCTCCCGCGCAAACCGGCCGAGTGATCTTGCCTGGTCCGCGAGTCAGATCTTTTCCAGGCCATGCCCCGCCGCCAGGCGTGAAGGCCCGGGAGCGGCGGGACATTCAGGCGGTTACGCGCGACGAGTTGATTGAGGAATTGAAGGAGTGGGGCCAGCCGGTTTACCGCGCCGAGCAGATCCTCACCGGACTTCATGTTCAGCTGTCGGTTGGGTGGGAGGCGATGACCAACCTGCCGCAGTCGCTGCGGGCGCGTCTGGCCGAGCATTACACTTTCGATCCGCTTGAGTTGGTGATTCGGCAAGGGGCGACGGATGCCACGCAGAAGTTCCTCTGGCGACTGCGGGATCAGGCATTGGTCGAGAGCGTGTTGATTCCGGCGAACCCTGCCCTTTATGGCGAGGCCAGCGACCGGCGGACGCTCTGTGTTTCCACCCAGATTGGGTGTGCCTA
>JAHDYP010000045.1:0-9701 GCA_023383055.1 Verrucomicrobiota bacterium
GCCCTGGCGGGCACCCTCTCCCATCCGATGGGAGAGGGCCGGGGTGAGGGAGCGCGCCGCAGGACTTGTGACGTTGGGTAAAGCAACAACAAAGACTTAATCCTCATCAAACTATGAATGTGAATGTGAACGTGGGCGTGGTCGGACTCGGTTTCATGGGTGGCACCCATCTCAAGGCCTATCAGAAAATCCCCGGCACGCGCATCGCCGCCGTCTGCGACGCCATCCGGCTGCCGGTCGACGGCGTGATTGCGGGTGTGTCCGGCAACGTCGGGACGGACGACGCCGTCCGGCTCGATATGAACCAGGTCAAGGCTTACCAGGATTTCAGCGAGTTCCTCGCCAATCCCGAAGTGCAACTGGTCGATCTCTGCGTGCCGACCAGCGATCACGTGCGCCTGTCGATCGCCGCCCTCCAGGCCGGCAAACATGTCATCTGCGAGAAACCGCTGGCCCGCACCGCTGCCCAGGCGCGCGAGATCGTCGAGGCGGCCGCAAGAGCCACCGGCTACTTCATGCCCGCCATGTGCATGCGCTTCTGGCCCGGCTGGTCCTGGCTCAAAGCCGCGGTTCAGGACCAAACCTACGGCGAAACCCTCGCCGCCCGGTTCCGTCGCGTCTCCACCCCGCCCGGCTGGAGCCGCGCCAGCTATTTCGACGGCAAAGCCTCGGGCGGCGCACTGCTCGACCTGCACATTCACGACACCGATTTCGTTCAGTTCCTGTTCGGCCGGCCGCGCCGCGTCGTTTCCACCGGCCTGACCCGATTCAGCGGCGCCATCGATCATGTCGTCACCCAATATGAAGTCGCGAATGGCGCCCTGGTTTCCGCCGAAGGCACCTGGATCATGACCGAGGGTTACCCCTTCAACATGAGCTACACGATCGTCTTTGAGCGCGCCACCGCCGACTTCGATCTGAATCGCGGCGCCGAAGCCCTCAAGATCTTCGAGGAAGGTAAACCCCCGCGGGTCGTCCCGCCCGAACCCGGTGACGGTTACATCGGCGAACTCACCCACATGCTCGAAAGCATCCATCACCGGCGGCCACCTTCCATCGTCACCGGCCGCGATGCCCTCTCCGCCGTGGAAATCTGCGAAGCGGAGGAACGCTCGATCGCGAGCCGCCAATGGGAATCGGTCTGATCGCGCTGGCCACCTGGCCCGGGTTTTTTCACGCATTCATAGGCTCCTATACCCAACATCACAATTTGCGCGGTCCGCTCCCTCACCCCGGCCCTCTCCCATCCGATGGGAGAGGGTGCCCGCCAGGGCGGGTGAGGGTTTCCGGCCCTCGCCCATCCGATGGGAGAGGGTGCCCGTCAGGGCGGGTGAGGGTTTTGTGGATCTGACCTACGCAAT
The DNA here is from genome assembly GCA_023383055.1 of Verrucomicrobiota bacterium. Classification (GTDB taxonomy): domain Bacteria; phylum Verrucomicrobiota; class Verrucomicrobiia; order Limisphaerales; family JAHDYP01; genus JAHDYP01. The sequence continues at coordinate 1,362 of JAHDYP010000045.1, forward strand.
CACCAACGTCGCTGTATATGGAACCAGCGCTTCATTGACATGAACCGGGACAAGCTCTTCGAGCATTGGCACCGCCAATACCGGCGGCTGCTCAAGCGACAACAGGTGCTGCTCAAGGAGTCGCGGTCACATGGTCTCCCCGAGCAGATCCACGAACTGCGGGTCACGTTGCGGCGGCTCCGCCTGATGGTTCGTGTCAGCGCCCCGCTCCTGGATCGCGACGCCGCCCAGCGCTACCGCCGCTGGTCGCGCCGGATCACGAACGCCTCCAGTCACCTCCGCGATTTCGATGTTACCCTCGAGTGGCTGGCATCGCAGCAGACCGACCCGCGCTTCACACAAACCCTCGAACACCGCCGCTGGCGCCTATGGAAGATGGCCCGACGCCGGTTCCTGCCGCCGCCGCCGGAGGTCCAATCGGCCGTCCGACGGCTCGAAACCAGCAAACGCGGCCGCCAAAAGCTAAGCCGTCGCTACCCCGAGCGCTTCGCCCGGCTTCACGCCCGCGTGATCACCCAAATCCCCCGGTTCTTCGCATTTAACGAAGCGGATCGCCATGCCTTTCGTCGCACGATCCGGCTCCTGCGCTACCTGCGTGAGTTCGCGTTGACCGGCCGTCAGCGCGAACAGGATCCTTTGCTCGAGGCGCTATCCCGTCCCCAGGCCGCCATGGGCGAATACCAGAACGTCCTCCTCGCCCGACAAATCATCGACACGATCGAATCGCCCGCTCCGCCGCCGGCCCTCCGCCGAGCCCTGGTCCGGTCACAGGCCCGCTGGCAGCGGGAAATCAAATCCAGCCTCAGCGACCTCACCCGCATCTACCGCGCCCAGATCCGCGCGGGAACCCTCCGTCGGTCGTAATCCGGCGAAGGGCCGCCTTCGTTCCCTGCGGGGTTGCCTCCGCTTTGCCCTCTGCTACCTTGTGCCCGTGAATTGGCTGTTACTGCTACTACTCTGCGGATTGAGCGCCTCCGCCGCCACCCCGCCCGAAACCGCGGCGCCGACGCGCGAAACGTCCCCGGCCCCGGCCACCCCGGAGCCACCCGAGGACCCCTTATACGCGGAACTCCGCAAAGTGCTTGAGCTGGATGACGCGGCCCAGGATGAAATCGACCAATGGATCCGCGCCGAGCAGCAGTTCCGCGCGGCCGGCGGTGGCATTGGCGACGCCACGCTGCGGGCCCGGGTGCTGCAACGCCTTCAGCCAGTCCGCAAAGCCTACGAGGATTTCGTGCTGCTTCACCCCCGACACGTGCCCGCCCGCATCGCGTTCGGCAGCTTTCTCAACGACCTTAATGAAGAAGCCGGCGCGCGGGAACAGTGGGAGAAAGCGCGTGAACTGGAGCCGGCCAACGCGGCGATTTGGAACAACCTGGCCAATCTCTATGGCCACAGCGGCCCCATCCCCAAGGCCTTCGAATACTACGAACAAGCCATCGCGCTCAATCCCGCGGAAGCCACCTATTACCAGAACCTCGCCACCACCGTCTTCCTGTTCCGTAAGGATGCCATGGAGTATTACCGCTGCGACGAGCCGGCCGTTTTCGATCGGTCCCTCGGCCTCTACCGCAAAGCCATGAGCCTGAAGCCGGACGATTTCGTGCTGGCCAGCGACTATGCCATGAGTTTCTACGGCATCAAACCGCCGCAGTCCCTCGACCCGGAGACCCGGGCCCAGGCCCAGGACAAACTGAACCAGCAGGCTATTGCCGCCTGGGAAGGCGCCCTCAACATTGCCGGCGACGACGTCCAACGCGAAGGCGTTCATATCCACCTGGCCCGCGTCAAAATCAACGCCAAACGCTTCACCGAAGCGCGCGCCCATCTGACGACCGTCACCGACCCCGTCTATACCGACATCAAACGAACCCTCACCCGCAATCTCGAGCGGAAGCAGGCGGAATTCGATTCGACCCGATAGCGGCCGGTGACCCCCATCGCCCGCTGGCGTTATACGCAAGATGGGGATTCGCGGCGCGGCGTCGACCGGTTCGCGAAACGGGTCCAAACTCGAGGGGCGGGGCGGGCGACAGGGTGACGCGCGGCACCGTGCCCTCACGTGCGCGTCGTTGCCAACCGGGCCAACAACTTGTCGTGAATCCCGCCAAACCCGCCATTGCTGAAGACGCAGACCACGTCCCCTCCCCTGGCGCCGCTGACCAGATGATTTACGATCGCGTCGACTCCATCGACCAATAGCGCCTGCTTGCCGGCCGTCTGCAACTCCGCGATCAGCCGTCCGGTGTCCAGCCGGGCTTCGGGCGCCAGCAACTCCGCGCGCGCCACCGGCGCCAGCACCACCGCATCCGCGTCCGCAAACGCCTCGGCCAACTCACGCTGGAACACATTGCGTCGCGTGGTGTTCGTGCGCGGCTCGAACACGGCCCAGATGCGCTCCGTCCCGTACTTGATCCGCAGCGCGCGCAACGTCTCGCGGATGGCCGTGGGATGATGCCCAAAATCGTCCACCACCGTCACTCCACCCGGCACGCCGCGCACTTCCATGCGCCGCCGCACGCTCCTGAAGGTGGCGAAGGCGGCCTGGATCTGGTGGTTGGAGATGCCGCAGTGCCGGGCGCAGGCCACCGCCGCCAGCGCGTTGCGCACGTTCAATTCCCCCACCAGGTTCAAATGAAACTTGAAGCTTGGCAGCTCGAATTCCGACGCCGTCGCGCCAAGCCGCACGTTCATCGCCCGCACCGCGTTGCCCTCGCCCAGGCCGAAGCGCTTGACCGGGCAATGCGTGACGCCGAGCAGCGGCTCGAGGTTCGGATCGTCCCCGTTCGCCAGCAACAGCCCGTTCCGGGGCACCAGATTGATGAACCGCCGAAACGACGTCTGGATCGCCGCGAGATCGTCGAAAATATCCGCGTGATCGAACTCCACGTTGTTCACCACCGCCACCTCGGGCAGGTAATGCACGAACTTGCTGCGCTTGTCGAAAAAGGCGGTGTCATACTCGTCCCCCTCGAGAATGATCCATTCGCTGTCCGTGAAACGCGCGCCCTGCCCGAAGTTCTCCGGCACCCCGCCGATCACGAAACTCGGGTTCAGCCCCCCGGCTTCGAAAATCCAGGCCAGCAGCGAAGTCGTCGTCGTTTTGCCGTGCGTCCCGGCCACCACCACCGACCGTCGGCCCCGGATGAAGAACTCCTTGAGCAGCTCCGGCAATGAGCAATACGGCAGCTTCCGGTCCAGCACCGCTTCCACCTCCGGGTTCCCCCGCGACAGCGCGTTGCCCACCACCACCAGGTCGGGACGCTCCGCCAGGTTCGACTCCGCATAGCCGTTCATCGGTTCAATCCCCCGTGCCAGCAGGAAGGTCGACATTGGCGGATAGACGTTCTGGTCCGAGCCGGTCACCCGCAGCCCCTTCTCCTTCAAGGCCGCCGCCACGGAAGCCATGGCGGTTCCGCACACCCCGATGAAATGCACCGATTTGATCCCGGAATACATGCCCGCGATCATGGTGCCCCCGAGCCGTTTCGTCCAGCCGACTAATCCCGCCATCCCGCTTCCCCATCCGGATGCAGGTGCCACTCGTCCATCAGGTCGGCCGGGATTTCGCGCAGGAATCGCGACACGGTCTGCATAGCCGCGCCATCGCCCCGCGCCGTCGCCCGCAGAAACGGATAGCTGAGGTACAGCTCGTTCTTGGCCCGTGTCACCGCCACGTAGAACAGCCGGCGTTCCTCCTCCTCCCCTTCGGGAGAGTTCAGGGACCGCGCGGAGGGAAAGAGCCCGTCACACAACATGATGACGAACACCACCTGGTACTCGAGGCCCTTCGCCTGATGAATGGTCGAGAGCCGGAGTTGCTCCGTGTCCTTGTTGGCCGGACGCTCTTCCTCGGCCTCGACATTCGTGAGCAGCGCCAGTTGCGCCAGGAAATCCTCGGTCGTGCCAAATTGCCGGGCAAACCCGGTTAACTGCTCGAGATCCTCGAGCCGCGCCCGGTAATTCGCATACTGCGCCTTCAGGTAGTCCCCGTAACCGGCATCGAGCACGAGGCTCAACATGGCCGCCGGCTGCCGGCGCACCTCGGCCGCCTCCAACTGCGATAGCACCACGGCAAACTCGGTCCACGCCACTTCGCTTTTCTTCGGCACCATGGCCACGCAGGCCTGCAAGCCGGCCGCCACCGCGCGGCCGGAGGCGGGGCCGCACTCGTCGTACTGCCGCCACAACCGGTCGGCGGTCTTGCCGCCCACGCCGGGCAGCATCCGCGTAAGCCGCTTGAAAGCGAGTTCGTCCCGGGGGTTGGTGACCAGCCGGAGATAGGCGGCGACATCCTTGATGTGGGCCTGCTCGAAAAAGCGGATCCCGCTGGTGATGCTGAACGGGATGTTGCGCCGCGTCAGCTCGAGCTGCAACTCCAGCGCATGGAAATGGGAGCGATACAACACCGCCATCTCCTCCAGCGGCACGCCCTCGTCCCGCAATTCCAGGATCCGTTGCGCCACGAACGCCGCCTGCTCATGCGCATCCCCACAGGGTGCCAGCACCGGTTTCGTCCCCGACCGCCGGACCGCCGTCAGCGCTTTGGCGAACTGCTGGACATTGGCCGCGATGGCGGCGTTGGCCAGGCTGAGGATCTCCGGGGTGCTGCGATAGTTGGCCTCGATCCGATACACCCGCGCGCCGGGATACCGCTCCGGAAAGCGGAGGATGTTCTGAAAATCCGCGCCTCGCCACGAGTAGATGCTCTGCGAGTCGTCCCCGACCACCATCACCTGGCGATGGCGTTCCGCCATGAGATCGATCACCTCACCCTGCACGGCGTTGGTATCCTGGTACTCGTCCACCAGGATGAACTGGAACCGCCGCTGATACTGCTCCCGCAAGTCCGCGTGCTCCCGCAGCAGCCGCAGCCAGAGCATCAGCAAATCATCGAAATCCATCACGCCGCGCGACCGCTTGCGCTCGGCGTAGCGGCGGCCAACCTCCTCGATCGACGCCGTCAAACCGCGGAAATAGTCGAACTGAGACTCGATCACCTGGGCCACACTCCGGTTGGTGTTGATCGCCAGCGAGTAGATCTCCCCGAGCACATCCGCCTTGGGAAACCGCGTGGCTCTCACATCGATATCCGCCTCGTCCAGGCACGCCTGCACCAATTCCTTCGCGTCCTCGCGATCCAGAATCGTGAAATCCCGCCGATATCCCAGCCGCTCGCCCTCCCGGCGCAGGATACGGTTGCCGATCGAGTGAAAGGTCCCGCCCCAGAGCCCGCTCAGATCGCCCCCCAGCAGCTCGCCGGTCCGCCGCATCATCTCGCGCGCGGCCTTGTTCGTAAACGTCACCAGGAGGAGGCGTTCGGGCGGAATCCCTTGTTCCAACAGATAGGCCACCCGGTAGATCAAGGTCCGCGTCTTGCCCGACCCCGCTCCCGCGATGACCAACGCCGGTCCGGGCGGGGCCGTCACCGCCTCGAGTTGTTGCGTGTTCAGCTCCCCGGCATAATCGATCCGCAGCTCCCGCGACGCCTTGAAGGGGCGCAGCACATACTCGCGTGACATGATGGGTATCTAACCTCCCGCCAGCTGCTGCCGCAACCGCGCGATGTTCGCCTCCACGCGGTCGACATATTCGTTGGGACCGTGCGGATAGGGGCGCTTCAGGAACTGGTATAACCCCCAGAAATCCTCCTGCAACTTGGGCATCACGTAGCCGGTCCAGAACGCCGGCGTCCGCCGGATCAGATCCTGCGCGCTCTCGAACGCGATCGTCCCCGCCATCTTGCCCTCGTAAAACCGCGCCGATTCCTCAAACTCCGCGTAGAGGATCGGCAGCTTGTCGACGTAATCCTCGGCCGACATCTGCCCCAGCAGATCGCCGCTCCCCAGCGCAAAGCCCACCACCCGCTCCACTTCGCTCTGAAACGGTATCCGCGTCAGATCCACGTGCACGCCGGTGCACCGGATCATGTTCTGCACCGCGCGGATTTCGTCGATGGGCAGATCCTGTTCGGACAGGAGCTCCTCGGCGAACATGATGCTGCGGGTCACGTGGGTCAGGGTGTACTTCGCGCCGGTCCCGGAGGTGTCATTCCGTTTCTTCAGATAACCGGTGTCGTGAAAGAGCATGGCGATCAGGCTCAACTCGAACATGCGCTGCGTGACCGCCGGTTTCGCGTCGGCCCGATGCCGTCCTTCCAACAGCCGCACCATGCAGAGGGTCCCCTGCATGGTATGCTCCAAATCATGGTAGACCGCGTCGATCGCCTGGTAGTCCTTGTACCGCCCGGCAAACGCGGTCCGCAGCCAATCGAAGGTGGTTGCCACAAAGGCGGGGTCGCCCCCGGGATACAATTGCAGGTAGGTCGCGCACACTTCGCGTTCCACCAACGCGGAGTCCCTTGTGTCAACGCGAGGAAACATTTGCGGAGAATTTACCGGCCGGATCGGCATTTGCACGCCCTTTTTTCGTTAGTCCCAGAGCTAATCCAGCACCGGGATCGGCGCCGCCGGCGCGCTCTCCGCCTCAAGCTTGCGGCGCACGGTTTCGTCCGGCTTCAGCTCGAGCGAACGCTCCCAGGCTTCGCGGGCCGCTTCGAGGGCGCCCAGAGCCGCCTGGATGTCACCCAGGTGATCGTAGAGTGTGGGATCCGGTTCCTCGACGAGTTCGATCGCCTTCCGCATCCATTCCAGGGCCTCGGACGCTCGGCCGAGCTTGAACAAGACCCAGGCCAGGCTGTCCAGGTAGGCCGCGTTCTCCGGCTCCAAATCGACCGCGCGCTCGATGAACCGATGCGCTTCCTCCAGGTTTTCACCGCGCTCGGCCCACATGTACCCCAGGTAATTGAGGGCCTCGGCAAAGTCCGGTTTCTGGGTCAAACATTTGCGAAAGTGCAGCTCCGCCTGGGTGAAATCACCCCTTCGCTCCGAAGCCGCCCCAAACTGGAAATAGAACCCGTGGTTGAGCCGCTCCGGAGTCAACACTTCGCCCAGGACCTCCGCAGCGGTGAAGTGCCGCACCGCATCGTCGTACCGTTCCAGCCGGGCAAGGGTCACCGCGGTCAGATATTCCAGCTGAAAAGACTTCTTGAACAGCGTTCGGGCCTGCTCCAGCACCCGCAACCCTTCGCCCGCCCGGTCTTGCGCCAGGTGGACAACGGCCAGGTCGTAATAGGCCGGCTCGAAATCCGTCCGCAGCAACAGCGTGCGCCGGAACAGTCGTTCCGCCTCGGCATAGTCCCCCCGCTCGTAGGCGATCGTCCCGAGAAAATACGCCGCCCGCTCGTTGCTGGGTCGTTCCTGCGTGATCGCCTCAAGCTGCCGTGCCGCCTCCGCTGTCCGGCCGCCCTGCAGGTACATTTCCGCCAGGCTCTCGCGCACCGCCGGAAGTTCGGGGTGCTCCTCCACCAGCTTCAGGAAAACCTCCTCCGCCGACTCGGTCCGACCGCCGAGCCGATAACCCTCTCCGATGCGCTGCAGCAAATAGGGATCGGCCGGCGCCAATGCCATCGCCCGATCCAGACAGGCCAGCATGCCCTTCCGACAAACCTCGGCGTGATCCGGGTTCGCCCGGCTGTGCCCGGAATAAAGCTCGCCAAGCGCCACGAGGAATTCCGCGCTCGGCGACGGTTGAAGGGCCGCCTCGTTCAGCAGCTCCAGGGCGGCTGCCGGCTGTTGGTTCTGCGCATACAACAGCGCCAGGTTGCGATAGCCCATGATCAACCCGGGATCCCGTTGGATGGCTTCCCGACAAGCTTCGATCGCCGCCGACACGTTGTCCTGCGCGGTATACGCAAACCCCAGCCACGCGAATAACTCCGCCTCCGCTCCCGGAACCGCCGTGGCGCGTTTGAGCAACTCGACGGCCGCCGGGGCCTTTCGGGCCTGGAGCAGACGCCCGACGACCTGAACCACCAACCCCTGGTCCTCGGGCTGCGCCATGGCCGCCGCCAGAAAATGTTTGAGAGCTTCCTCCGGTTGGCCGTTGACTTCGGCGCTGACCCCGAGCGCGTACTGGCTGTAGGCATCGACCCGCCTGGACAACCCGGCTTCCGACAGGACCGGATCCGGCTCCGAGGCGGCCGGGGTCGTCGGCGCATTCCGCGAACGCGCCGCACAACCTCCAGCCAGCAAGGCAGCCGTCAGCACGCCTATGATTCGGAGCCAATACATCCGCTTCAGGGCCTGAACCCGGATCGAAAAAAGCGCAGTCCCGCGCCGGCGGGACTGCGCTCGTGCCCGTGGCAAACAGGCAATCGGAGCCGCGGCTACTTCTGCCAGGTGCGCTTCTTGTGCCGATGCGCCCGGAGCTTCTTGCGCCGCTTATGCTTGTTGATTTTGGATTTCCGACGTTTCTTCAGTGATCCCATACAGTTAACTC
>JAHDYP010000045.1:9711-33212 GCA_023383055.1 Verrucomicrobiota bacterium
AGTGGATACTCAATGATTCCTTCCGCGCCGGCGGCCTTGAGTTGCGGGATCAGGGTGCGCACCACGTGCTCATCGATGATCGTTTCCACCGCCACCCACCCAGCCTGGCTGAGCGTCGAAAGCGTTGGATTACGCAACGCCGGAAGACTTTGCAACAACTTTGGCAGATTCTTTTCCTTCACGTTCATCTTCAGACCCACCTTCGCCTCCGCCTCCAGCGCCCCCCGCAACAGCATCGCCAGGTTCTCGATCTTCCGCCGTTTCCACCCGTCCCGCCAGGCCGCGTGATTCGCAATCAAACGCGGCGTCGAGGCCAGGATCGTCTCCACTATCCTCAGCTTGTTCGCCCGCAACGAGGACCCGGTCTCCGTCAATTCCACAATCGCATCCACCAACTCGTGCGCCTTCACCTCCGTGGCGCCCCAGGAGAATTCCACCTCCGCTTTCACCCGGCTCCGCCTCAGAAAGCGACGCGTGACATTCACCACCTCGGTGGCAATGCGCTTGCCCTGAAGGTCCTTGACCGTTTTCACCGGGGATTCCTCGGGCACGGCCAGCACCCACCGCGCCGGCTGGCGTGTCGCCTTGCTGAATAGAAACTCCCCCACCTCGTGCACATCCGAGCCGTTCTCCACGATCCAGTCGTGCCCCGTGATTCCGCAGTCCAGGTACCCGTGCTCGACATAGCGGCTGACTTCCTGCGCCCGGATCAACCGGATCTCCAGTTCGTCGTCGTCCACATACGGAATGTAAGATCGGCTGCTCACCGAGATGTTGAATCCGGCCTTGGCCATCTTTTCGAGGGTGGCATCCTGCAGGCTGCCTTTCGGCAACCCCAACCGCAGCACTGTTTTTTTTGAGTTTTTCTTCATCCGTGAGTCTGCTTTCCCGCGCCTGCGGCTCCCGCGCCCGCCGTGTTTTCACCGACCAACGCCCTGCGGCCCTTCCACTCGATCGGACCACGAAAGACCGCGTTCAAGGCTTCGAGGTACGCGAGCCGTTCCTGTTCCTGAATCCGTTCATGCAACGAGGCCGGCGTGTCGTCATCGCGGACCGGCACCACGCGCTGCACCAGGATTGGGCCGGTGTCAATCCCTTCATCCACGAGATGCACGGTACAACCGGTAACCTTCACGCCGTAATCGAGCGCCTGCTTCCAAGCTTCAAGCCCCGGGAACGACGGCAGCAACGCCGGGTGTAGATTCAATACCCGCCGCGGAAACGCCCGCAAAAAACCGGCCTTCAAAATCCGCATGAACCCCGCCAGCACCACCCACTCCACGTCCGCTGCCCGCAGCGCATCCACATACGCCAGTTCCGCCTCTTCCTCCAGCTTCGTCCGATACCGGCCTGGCGCCATGTACTCCGCCCGGATCGCCCGCTCCCGGGCCCGCGCAAGAATCCCAGCGTCCGGTACATCGCTAATCACCAACACGACTCGCGCGGGCAGCCGACCCTCCGCGCAGGCGTCGGCAATCGCAGCCAGGTTCGAGCCCTTGCCCGAACCGAGAACACCCAGTCTAAATGGCGGCCGATCCATGATCAGAGCGGCTTTAGTAACAGACGAAAGGCTGGTGACAAGCAGAAACCCGGGTATGGAAGGTGCTAAACCGCGCTCCAGGTATGTTCGCAGGCACCATCGATAACCAAACAATCATTGCCGACCAGCCGGTGTTGGTCGTTGATGGCGAATCGGTTCTGAATTCCTTCTCCCGAATTCAGGAAGCCCGCATTTACCTCAGCCGAGCCAAAAGCGACACGGCCATGATCTTTAGACATAATGGCCTGAACTGGGACGTCATCCTCCAGGAGGACACCGTCACCGCCTGACCCGAATTCTCTCCGCGAGATTCGCACCCGCCGGCAACGCCATTTTTACCCTCACACCAACCGTGTCCCCCAGCGCGGCAAACGATCGCCCGGTTTTGCCTGATAAGGCCAAGTGTTCCTCCGGCGCCTTGGCGGCATTCAACGCCCGGCAATCCGGAGTGTGGTCACCCGGTAGTACCCCTCGGCGTCGCGGAGTTCAGCCTTCAGGGCGAGCTCGACCGGGCGTTCCTTGGGCCGGGCCGCGTCGAACAAGCCAATGGCCAACTCGTAGTGGCCAGGGTTGAGCCGGGCGGGCACCGGGATTTGGTGCCGGACCACGATCGGTTCTCCGGGCGACCATGAGCTGCCGGCTGTGGCCAGGCGGCTGATCCAATGGGTGCCTTCGCCGGACAGCTTCAGCCGTAACTCGTAAGGGTGATAGGGCGGCGCGACCCCACGATTCTCGACGGTGAGTTCGAAGGGAATCGTCATGCCGGCGACAACCTCCTCGGGCAGCTCGAGCGTCATCGGAAAAAGCCAGTAACCGCAGCGATTGAGCATCTCGCGGGTGAACTCCGGATTGTCGGCGAGCCATTCGTGCGCGTAGCCGTGGTAACCGATATACGTCGCATGCAGCAGCTCAAGCGCGCCGCGGAAGTAGTGCGGCCCCTGCTTGCCACGCCCATGTTTGGCCACCAACGAATCGGGACGGCCGTCCCAGTTCCCCAGTTTCTTCACCGTGCCATAATGCTCCAGTTCGAAGACCGTCGGCGTGCGCCGATAAGCGTCCGCGAAGAATTCCGGGCTCCGCACGGTGAAATTATCGCTGACACCGGACAAATAGCCGTTCACGAGGATGCTATCGTCGCGGTAGCTGATCCCATGAGTCAGCACGTGGGCATGCAGGGCCTGGCGCTCAGCCGGGTCGCTCAGCGCATAGACGAAATCGTCCGTCACCACCAATTGCGTGCGCTTGAAGTGTTTCAGGTGCAGGTCCACGTGCCGCTTCCGGGCGGCCAAACCGCACTCCTTGCGACTACTCGCCCAACTATGCCCCTCGCCCCAATCGCCGATGCTGCCGATATCGACATAACGCACCCAGGGCTGGCCGTCGTAGCGCGCGGCGAACGCCGCAAGGAATCGGTCCAGCTTCTCGAGAAAGATCGGATCGTCATAGACCGGTTCCCACGGTCCGTCCGGACCGGTCGGTTGCCCCATGCGATAATGGCCGCCCCGGGCGCCCGCTTCCATGACCCAGCGTGGCGTGGCAAACTGCTGCTCGAGTCGGTCAGTGCTGGTTTCCTTGCAGCTGATGCGAAACGCGATGCCCAGCCCGTGCCCGGTCCACTTCTCGATGATCCGGTCGATCACCGGCCAATCGAATTCCCCTTCACGAGGTTCGAGGTAAGCCCAGGCGAGCCGCAGGTAGAGATGGTCCATGCCCGGGAACTCCAGGATATCGGCATCGCGCGCAATCCGGTATTTGTCGATGTGATTGTCCGGGTAATGGTGGTACCAGCCTTTGTGGGGGTTCGCGAGGAGGCGCCGCGCGTCGTGGTACGGCGTCAGATCGTGCCGGCGGATCGGTTCCGACTCCGTCGCCCGGGCTTCGCCATAAACCGTCGGATCGCGCGGCACGCGCACAAACTCATCGCCGCTGACGACGTTGGTTGTGAACTGCACGAAAACAAAGCACTCCGGAATGTGCGAGTCCCATACCCCATGCCGCGTCCAGACCCACCCGCCGGAATCCTCGGCCGGAGCGGGCGCCTTGTAGGTGTTGAAGCGCGAGAAATCCATCCGCCAGACATCACCGTGGCGCGGTGGAACGGCGCGGCCATCCGTGGCCAGCCATGGGAATCCCTTCCAGGGAAATGCCAACTCCACCGTCCAACCGCGGTCCGTGTCACCGTCGTCGTTCAAAGTGCCGTCGATCTGCACGGCGGTCTGTTTGCCCGGAAACGTCCACTCGAACTGGCCCAACCGGCCGCCGCGCGGATGGGTCGTAAAGCCTACTCCGTTGAACGGTTTCAGGAGCGATCGGGCAAACTCCGGCGCCGCCGAATAGCCGCGCGGCTCGTAGGCGTCCTCCCAGATGAAGAACACCTCGTAACTGGTGTTGAACGCATTGAGCTCGAACTCGTAATAGGCATCCGGTCCGGCGATGAACAACTCGACGTCGTTATCGTAATAAATGGGGTCGTTGGGTTGCGTGTACTTCGCCCGGACGTTGGGTTCCTCCACCCGGTACGCCACGTAAAGATTACGGTCGTCCCACACCACCATCGCCCGGGTATCGTGCAGCGCGGGTTGTCCCGTGATGATATCGACAAATCGCGGCGACGTGGGCGCCGACTGCCACACCTCCTCGTCAAGGACGCCATCCACGTGGATCGCTTCGGCGACCCGATGCGCCGTGTAGCGGGCGATCTCGTGGGTCGGGCACGGAAATTTCCAGCCCGTCTCCTGCGCGAACCCGGCCGCCACGGCCAGACTCCAGCCTGCCAGCATGAAACCTCTTCTCATCCCATCTCTCCCAGTGATTTCCTGACCTTCATACTATCTCTCGCCGCCGGCTCAGCGGCCGTTCCCCCGGGACCGCGAGTCTCAAAGCCCCGTTGCAGTCCGAATGTTCCTGAGTCCGCCGAACAGCGCGACCCCTTTGGCTCCGCCGGCCAGGGCACCGCGAACCGCCTGGTCGAATTCCGCATCCGTCTTGAAATCCGGCAGGTGCAGTCCCGCATACAGCGGCCGGCCGGGCGGCAACGCCGTGACGCCTTCCTTGACCGACTGCTCAATCCAACCGATCTGCTCGTTGTAAAAACTGTGGTAGGTCATCGGCAGAACGGCGTCCAGGTTCCAACGGGCCCAATCCTGACGCACCAGTTTCCGCGCAATACCCGGTGTGGGAAAGACCGCCGCGGTCGCTTGCTTGCCCTGCTGATGAATGACGTCGGCCAGTCGGTTGACCAGCCGCGTCACGGTGTCATAACGGTATTGGCGCCAGGCGGCGTCCGCCGGCGGGTCCGGCAGTTCCAGTGGATCGATCCCACTCTGCTTCTTGAAGGCGGCACGGCAAACCGCGCAGTAGCAGAAGTCGAACGGCGGGAGCTCCTCGTTCTGCACGAGGTTATACTGCTTCCACAGCGCTACCGGCAGAATCACGTCGGGATACCGGATGTAATCGAGGTGCACCCCGTCCAGGTTCGGCGTTTCGGCAATGCCCGCAAACAGCCGGGCCAGATGATCCCCCACCTCCTCCCGCGAGGGACAAAGAAAGTGGTAGTAACCCACATACGGCGGTTTGTTCGCGGTCGACTCCCCCGATCGGCTGACCCCATACCAGTCGGCGTGCTGCTCCAACAAATCCTTGTCCCCACGACAGAGCGTCCAGGTCCACGCATGCGTTTCCAACCCCTGTTCCTTGGCCAGGGCGAATACCCGCGCATCGACGCCGCTGAACAACACGGCCTGGATCCCCGCCTCGCGGTAGCTCTCGAACCGGCGCTTCTGCTGGTCCGGCGTCGATCGTTCATCGAGACCGGTCCAAATCCAGTTCTTGAACGCCGACAACGGACGGTCTGCCCCGTGCAACGGCACCACGCCACCCGGTGCCGCCAAACCCGCGGTGGCCAGCCCCACTCGGTTGATAAAGGATCGTCGATTCATTCTGATGGTCATCGTATCCGGGAGCGATCGCCGTGGCCAGCAGGTTCGCCAGCCAGCGCGTGATCGAGCGTGGCGGCAAACCACGCAGTGCGTAGCGCCGAAATGGCTGTCCAGGCTGCCCGTGCGCGACCCGCAGCCTCCCGATCCCCAAACCTCCGAGCTGTGCGAACATGTAAAGATGGAAATCCGCCCGCCGCGCCCTATGATTCCCTCATCGATGAGCCTACCCGCGTCCCGCCACCGAAGAGGGCAGCCAACCCTTTCTCTCGCTGTAATGTGGGTGCTTGCCTGCCTGGTCATGCCGCCAAACCAGGTCAGGGCGGCTGGACCCGTTTCGCCCGGCCCGGCTGTTCAATTCCATGGAGATCCGTCCACCCGGTTGCCACCCGACGTCCTGCCGAGCCTGGGCTGCTGGTTCTGGTCCGAAACCGAGTTTCAACCCGACGGCTATCGGCCGTTTCTCGATCTGGTGGGCCGACACTCCGCCTTCAACCTGCTGACCACCAGCCTCCGAGTGCCGCAACGCGAAGTGACCGAAAGCGCCGTGCACGAGCAGATCGGCAAAGCCGCCGCCTACGCGCGGCAATACGCCATGAAACTGGTCATGGACCTGGATGTCCGCCTCGCCCGACAAGCCTTTCATCGGGCCTATCCCGACGAACTCCAGGAGATGCTTCGGTTGCGCGAAATCCCATTGGAATCAAACGATGAAGTCGTGCTCACGATCTCCGCCGACGTGCCCGGTGATCATTACACCTTTGCCACCACACCCTACGTGCCCGTGTCCAGCCGGTTGGTGCGCGTCTATCTCTGCCGCGAAACGGAAGGTCAGATCGACCCCGAATCGGTCCGGGACATCACCGCGCGCTGCCGTGTCATCGATGCCGCCACCAACGCCCTCAGTGTCGCCATCCCCCCCGACTTCGCCGGCCGCGGACAACAGGCGGTCGTCGCTGCCGCTTTTGCCCACCTCACGCCAGATGTCTTCGCGCCGCACCTGATGGCGTTTCAGCGCCGGATCCTAAGCCAATACGCCAACCTGCCCCTGGCCGGCGCCTGCAAAGACGAGTGGGGTTTCCCGCCGTCTTTCGATGGTTGTCCCGCCAAGAACGACTTCTGGTTCTCCCGCGACTACGCTGTGGCGTATGCCAGGCGCACCGGCGGACGCGACCTGACGCGCGATTGCCTCCTGATGTGGCGCGCCGAGCGCGGACGCGACCAGGAACGCCAGGCCGCCATCAACCACTATCAACAACTCGCCTGGCAAAGGAATGCCGCCCTCGAGGACGATTTCCATCGTGCCGTGAAGGAAACCTTCGGCCCCGCCGCCCTCGTGGCCACCCATCCCACCTGGTGGCCCAATCCCGACCTGCGCGAGTTCAAGAAAAACGGCCTCCACTGGTGGGCCGCCACCCGTGACCTCGCGCAGACGGACGAAGTCACCCCCTTCGCCGTACGGACCGCCCTGACCAAGAAATGGGGCGGTCCCCTATGGTTTAACATGTTCTACGCCTCGACGGTGCCCGACTACGAACAGGCCCTCTGGAGCCACGCGCTGGGCGGCGGCCGCATCAACTTCCATCCCCTCTATCCCACGCCGGACGCCTTGGGCTTGCGGAACACCACCGCGCTGCTGCGCGGTGATCTGATGCAGGCCGATGCGCGGCTGCGCTTGCTTCATTTCATCGCCCGCACGCCACTCGACTCTCCTGTGGCGGTGATCTTCGGCCACGCCGCCGCCATGAACTGGGCCGGACCGCACTACAACGACGTCGGCCTCAGCCTGGCGAATGAACTCTGGCGCCACGGCTACCCCGCCGATCTCATCCCGGCCGATGAGATCCAGGCCGGCGCACTCCGCGTGGATGAAGCCGAATGGGTGCGCTACGGCACCCAGCGTTACTCCGCCGCCGTCCTCTATCACCCCGAGTTCGAGCCGGCCCACAACCTCATGTTCCTGACCGACGCTGCCCGTGGGCACACCGCTCTCTGGCGTGTCGGCGAATGGACCCGGGATTTCGAAGCACGACCATTCATCGCCCAGTGGCCGGCGGGAATCAAGGCTACGGCCGACGTCCCCGCTGCTGTCAGTCAGATCGTCAGTCATCTGCAAACCATCGGCGTTCAAGCTCAGACCCCGGCAACCGAAACCATCGGTTGGGACACATCGAGCCCGGCGCCGCCGCGCACCGGCACATGCCGACTCATAGACGGCAGCCGGATCTGGCTGGCCGGCAGCCGGCAACTTGCCGGCGATCCCCTCGCAATAAACGAGGTTGTGGCCGGTGTGCCTATCGTCGCTGAGGCGAAGGGTGTATTGGCGGTGCGCGTGAATGCGCAGGGGCACTTGGAGGCACTGGCTGCCGGGGGCCTGCGCCGATTCGAAGGAGGCGGTGTGGCACTACAACTCGATCCGCCGCTTGACCTGGCTTTCTGGATCGACGCGCAGCGCCGGCGCCACGGTGTGGTCCAGGAAACAACTGACACCATTCCAGAATCGTTGCGGGCATGGACCCCCCATTGGCTCAGGCTGGCACTGCCGGCTCCGGTGGCTTCGGACTGACCGATGGGTGACAGGCCGGTGGCGTGGAGACGCGTCCGGTTCGCTTCGAAGATTGGGACCGTTGGGTGATCCGCCTTTTCTCGTGAATACGGGCGCCGGGCTTCGTATCCTGGCGCATCATGACACCCGCGGACTGCCGTTCACTTCGTCGGTTGGCCGGTTTATTCCTAAGCCTTGCGATTCTGAACCCGGGCAATGCCGAGCCGGGCGATCCCGCACTCCGTTGGCCGGCCAGCAACCAGGAATGCCGGCCCTGGGCTTACAACTGGTGGCTCGGAAGCGCGGTGGACACCAACAATCTCGCCCGCGAGTTGCGCCGCTACCACGACGCCGGGATGGGCGGCATCCATGTCATCCCCATCTACGGCGCCAAAGGCGCCGAACCGCGGTATCTCGATTACCTGGGCCCGGCGTGGTTCGAGATGTTCCAGTTTTGTCTTGAGGAGGCCGGCCGACTCGGCCTGGGAATCGATCTGACAACCGGCAGCGGCTGGTGCTTTGGCGGACCGAACGTCCCCAAGACCGATGGCGGCTGGACTTTGCGGACCTCCGGGTTGGAGATTGCAGCCGGGCAGACGCCCACCAACCGCTGGGTCCCAGACTCCCTGGTCGCTCTCGTAGCCGTGACCGCCGACCACCGTCAGTTGGATCTTCGCGACCGCCTGCGCCCGGACGGCAGCCTCGATTGGACCGCGGACGCACCGGGCACCAGGCTCTACGCCGTGACGGCCGCTCCCGAGGGTCGGATGGTCAAACGCGCCGCGCCCGGCGGAGCCGGACCGATGATCAACCCTTTCTCGCACCGGGCGATGACGAATTATCTCGCCCGGTTCACCAGCGCGTTTGCGTCCTATCGCGGGCCTTTGCCCCGTGCGATGTATCATGATTCCTACGAATACAATTCCAACTGGACCCCGGACCTGCTCGACGCCTTTGCCCGGTTCCGCGGTTATCGGCTCGAGGAACATTGGCCGGAGTTTTGCCAGGATCCGCGTTCGAACGAGTTCACCGCCCGGCTTCGCGCCGATTACCAGGAAACCCTCTCCGATCTGATGGTGGAAGCAGTATTCCCCGAATGGATCCGGTGGTGCCAGGCCCGCGGCATTCGCACCCGCAACCAGGCCCATGGCTCACCCGCCAATCTCCTGGATCTGTACGCGCTCGCCGACATCCCGGAGACCGAGATGTTCGGACGCGGCACGCGCGATCCGCTGCGTTCCCGGTTTGACGAACGCTTTGGCGAGGGCGATCGCGACCCGTTGATCAGCAAATTCGCGTCGTCCGCCGCCCACACCTCCGGACGCAAGCTCGTGGCCGCCGAGACCGGCACCTGGATGGCCGAGCATTTCTGCGAAACGCTCGAGGAACTGAAATGCCTGGTCGATCTGCTGTTTGTCTCCGGCGTCAACCACGTGATCTATCACGGCACCTGCTATTCGCCGGATGACGCCGCCTGGCCCGGCTGGCTCTTCTACGCTTCCACCCAAATGAACCCGCGCAATGCCATCTGGCGGGATGCGCCGATCCTCAATGCTTACCTTGAGCGCTGCCAGTCACTCTTGCAGAGCGGCCAGCCGGACAACGAGGTCCTCCTCTACTGGCCACTGCACGAGCTCTGGCAAACCGCGCCCGGGCTGATCACCCAACTGGGCGTGCACCGTCATGAATGGCTGACCGGCCAGCCGGTCGGCCTCACCGCGCGCCACCTGTGGAACCGCGGTTACGGCTTCGACTACGTGTCGGATCGCCAGCTCGCGCCCGCGGATGTGACCGACACCGGACGCGTGCGACTGCCCGGGGCCGATTATGCCGTGGTGCTGGTGCCACGCACCCGCTGGATGCCCGTCGATACGCTGCGGCGGCTGATCGAGCTGGCCGAACGCGGCGGCACTATTCTCTTCGAAGGGCAGTTGCCACAGGATGTCCCCGGTGCGGCAATGCTCGCCGAGCGCCAGGCCGGGATGAAACGCCTCTTGGCCAGTCTCAACTTCCCGGTCGCGGCCACCCCCTTTCGCCAGGCCACCGTCGGACGCGGCCGGATGCTGGTCGGTGAGTTGGAAGCGATGCTCGGCGCCGCCCGCGTGCCGCGCGAAACGATCTGCGATGAGCCGGGCGTCCGGTTCATCCGCCGCCGGATTGACGAGGGCCACATCACTTTCATCGCCAACCAGGGCATACGGCTCGTCGATCGCTGGGTTCCCCTGGCCATCCCCGCCCGTTCGGTCGTGTTGATGGACGCACTGACCGGCCGCACCGGCCTGGCCGAGACGAGAACGCGCACCAACGGCGGCCGCGAAGTCCGCCTTCGCCTCGAACCCGGCCATTCCATCTTCCTGCGGACGCTCGAACAACGGGTCGCCGCGGGTCCAGCCTGGTGGTGGCCGATGGCAGGCGGCGAAACCGTCGCCCTGGGTGAGCCCTGGCAGATTGAATTCATCGCCGGCGGTCCGGTGCTGCCCAAGGCCCGGCGAATGGCAACGCCGCGTTCGTGGACGGATTCGGGTGATTCCGAGGCGGAGCGTTTTGGGGGAACCGCCGTATACCGTACCGAGTTCGAAGCGCCGGCTGGCGACGGCCCCTGGATCCTGGATTTGGGCGACGTGCGTCACTCCGCCAGGGTGCGATTGAATGGCGCGGAAGTTGGGCGCCTGATCCTGCCGCCTTACCGGCTGGAATTGCCGGCACTCCGGCCGGGTCGCAACGAGCTGGAAATCGAGGTGACCAATCTTTCCGCCAACCGGCTGCGCGACCTCGACCGGCGCAAAGTGCCGTGGCGGGTGTTCCACGATATCAATCTCGTGAATACCCAGTACCAACCGTTCGACGCTTCGAATTGGCCGGTGATGGGGTCGGGCCTCTTGGGCCCGGTGGTCGTGGGCCGGATGGTTCGCTTGACCAATGCCACCGATTCTCACGTGGCCACGCTCGAAGCCGCCGCGCCCACTTACACGATCGTGATAGCACATCGCGGCGATCATACCGCCGCCCACGAGAACTCCATGGAGGCAATCGAGCAGGCAATCCGCGCGGGCGCGGACTACGTCGAATTGGATGTGCGCGCCACGCGCGACGGTGAACTGGTGCTGATGCACGACGGAACCGTCGATCGGATGACGGATGGACAGGGTCGAATCGCCGACCTGAGCTGGGCGGAGGTTCAACGGCTTGCGCTCGTGGACCGGCAGCGCACGAACCTGCCTCCCGCAAAAGTACCGAGCCTGGCCGAGGCCCTCGGCGTCCTCCAAGGGCGTGCGGGATTATACCTCGATTTCAAGAGCGGCGATCGCGGGCAAGTCGTCAGGCTCCTGCGCAGGTACCAAATGGTGGCTTCGACAGTTGTTTACGACGATCGGGAGGCCATGGAACGATGGAAAGAACTGGAACCGGCGTTGCGCACCATGACTTCTCCCGAACCGGAGGATCTATCGATCGACACGCTGGCAACCCTCAAACAGCGGCTGCGAATCGACATCCTCGACGGGCCGGCCTCGGTCTACACGCCGACATGGGTTCGGGAAATCCAGCAGCGCGGACTGCCCGTCTGGCCGGATATCCAGGGGCCGTGGGAGAATCCGCGGTTCTGGGATCAGGTAGTGTCCTTGCAGGCCGCCGGCTACCAAACCGATCGGCCGGCGGACTTCATCGACTTTCTCCGGCAGCGAGGCTACCGGGAAGTGCTCGAGCGCGATCGCGTGCACCGGCACCTCGGAGGATTGCTCGACGAACTTGGGCGCCGCGGATACGCCTTCTCGCGCGTGGATGAAATGTTGGCCGATCAACCCCCGCGGCGGCCCGCCTTCCTGCGCCTGAACCAACTGGGATACCGGCCCGGCGACGTGAAGCGAGCCGTGGCCTTCTCGGCGGGGTTCCTGGGTGACGCATTCCAGGTCGTCGATCCGGATTCGGGACAAATCGTGTTCGACGGGCCCGTCCGCACGCTCTCGGGCGGTGGCTGGGGACGATTCGAATCGCACGGAGAACTTGATTTCACGGCCTTGACCCGCCCCGGGCGCTACCGGTTGCGCGTCGATGGGACGGAGTCCGGGCCGTTCCAGGTGCGGGAAGCGGTGTGGCGCGGTCTGCCCGCACAAATGCTCGGTTTCTTGCGTCAACAGCGTTGCGGATACAATCCCTGGCTCGACGTCGAGTGCCACCAGGCGGACGGGCGAACCGCCTTCGGACCGCACGCGCCCGGCACCCGGCTCGACGCCCGCGGTGGCTGGCACGATGCCGCCGATCTGCTGAAGTACCTCTTGACCTCCGGCAACGCCACGGCCCAGATGCTGTTGGCCTGGGAACTTCACCGGCCGACGGCGCGCGCGCGGGACTCCAATCTTCGTGAGCAGCTCTTCCCGGACCTGGTGGATGCCCGGGGAAAGGCCGGAACCAACGGCATTCCGGACGTGCTGGACGAGGCGCGCTGGGGATTGGAATGGATGCTGAAGCTGCATCCCACCAGCGAAGACCTTTACCACCAGGTGGCCGACGATCGGGATCATTACGGCCTGCGATTGCCCCACCAGGATCAAGCGGATTACGGATGGGGTCGCGGCGGTGATCGCGTCGTTTACTGCGCCGACGGACGCCCGCAGGGTTTGGGCAGGTTCCCGAGCGATTCCTCCGGCCTCGCCAACCTGGCCGGGCGCTACGCCGCCGCCATGGCGCTGGCCTGGCAGATCTGGAAAGACGATCCGGTCCAGGCCGAGTTTGCGCAGCGCTGTCTTCAGGCCGGCCGCGAAGTCTATGCCCTCGGTCGGCGGATGGAAGGCGTGCAACAAGGCAACTCCTACGGCGCGCCGTACCGGTATGCCGAGTCGACATGGACCGATGACATGGAGTGGGGCGCGGTGGAGCTGTTTCGGGCAACCGGCGAATCCCATTACCTGGCCGAGGCCTCCCAGTACGCGCGGCTCGCCGCGGCGACCTCCTGGATGGGCCGCGAGCAAACCGGCCATTACGAGTTTTATCCGTTCTTCAACGCCGGTCACTACCGCCTGCACGGGGTGGCCGACGCCGAACTGCGCGCGCAGTTGGCGGAGTTTTACCGCGAGGGACTCGATCGTTGCGCCGCCGTGGCCCGGCACAATCCTTACGGCATCGGCGTGCCGTTCATTTGGTGTTCGAACAACCTGCTGGTCGCGCTCGTGACCCAGGCGCAGTTGTATCAGTCAATGACTGGGGACCGGCGGTATGAGGAGTTGACCGCCCGGCACCGTGATTGGCTGTTCGGGCGAAATCCCTGGGGCACCACGATGTTCACCGGGGTGGGCGGGCGATACCCGACAGACGTTCATCTCATGACCACGCGCCTGACAAGGCGCCAGATCCCCGGCGGCTTGGTCGACGGGCCGGTCAAGGAGTCGATCTTCACATCGTTGAAAGGCGTCACCCTGAGTCAACCGGATGGGTTCGCCGCCTTCCAGGACACGCGGGCGGTGTATCACGACGATTGGCACGACTACGCCAGCAACGAACCGACCATGGACGGCACCGCGTCGGCGGTTTTGATGCTATCGGTGCTCGAAGGGACGGTCGGAGCCACCGACTGAAATCAAGGTGCCGCGGCAGACCATCGCCGCCACGCGTTCAAGCTCTCCTGCAAGTGCTCGCGGACGTCGCCTTCGATGCCGTAGCACTGGAGACCGACGGGCCCCTTGAAGCCCAACGCCCGCAGCGTCCGCAGAAACTTCGCCACGTCGAAATCCCCGCGGCCCAGCGGCTGAATGTATTTGCCCCACCCGGGCTCCCTGTCCCATTCGTCCGCTCCGTTGATGGAAACGGCCATCAATCGCGGCAGCGCTGGTTTCAAACGGCTCGTGTAATCGCGGTCTTTACTCACCCGGAGCCAATGGCAGAGATTGAACATCACGCCGACATCCGGGAGGTCCACCTGATCGGCCACCCGCACACAGTCCTCGATCCGTTCCAACCAGAAATCGGTGTGCGGATACAAGAGGAACTGAGCACCCGAGTCCGGCACCAGGTTGGCCATCTCCCGAATCACTTGCACAGCGCGCTCGTCCCCGGCGGGGTCGGAAGGTTTCAGGCCGTTGATGAGCAGGGCGAACTGCACCCCGCGGCCCCGCAGGAGGTGCAAAACCTCCTTGAGGCGCGGATCGTAGGGCTGTTTGCCGGGCGCGATGTCCACCTGGATCGTGATCTGGAACAATCCCAATCCCCGGGCGTCCAGGCTCTGGAGCCGTTCGGCGACCCCGTCCAGCCAGATGTGGCCCACACCGTCATAACCCAGTTCCTTGAGCATCTCCGCCTGCTGCGAAAAATCCCGCTTCTTGGCATCGTGCCAGTCGATGCAGAACGGGAAGAAGACCGCGCGTTCGGAGGGCTTGGCCACCTCCGCGCCACGGAGGCCGGACCAACCGCCCATCGCCAGCAGCACCACCGCGGCAATCGCTCGAAGCCGTGGTCGTATCGCTTTCATGTGGTCACCTCCAAAGCCGGGTGCCATGGACGCTCGCGCTTCCGGTGGCGCGCGAGCGCCTCGCCGCATAACCGCGCGTCTTCGGCAATCTCGAAATCGAACATGCCCGCAAGCACGAAATCCGCCCCGTGCAGGCAGGCGTAGCGGAACTCCTTGTCCGCCGGGATGGCGCCCGCCGCCATGATCTTGTAAGCAATCCACGGCTTGTTGACGCTTTTCATGAACTCCGACGTTTCCTGAGGATCCGCGCACCAGTATCCCGGATACTCTTGATAGGGGCCTTGGATCTCGTCGGGCCGGGGTGCCGTGGGATAGCTATGACTGTGGAACGTCTTGATGTAAAAATCAGCCCGAATGCCCTCCTTCTCGCACGCCTTGATCACGGCCAGGTCGTGGGCGCCCACGCCCGAGGGCAGTCCGTATTCCTTCGGCAACTCCACCGCCTTGGCCACCAGGTCCAGCCTCCCCTGCGCAACCAGCGAATCCGCGTGCACGCCCCAGAGATAAATCGCTTCACAACCGTCCGCCAACAGTTCTTCCACGTGCTGACGGTACTTGACCATGTCGGGCTCGACCGGTGCCGTCGGACAGATGATCCACTGAATCCTGCCGCCGCGTTCCTTGCGATACCGCCGCAACACCGACATGGGATGCGGCGGGTTGTGCATCGAGAGGGTGTTGATCCCGTGCCGCTCGGCGAGCGCGAGCGTTTCCATGATCTTCTCATCGGTGTTGTACTTGGCCGCCAGCGTATAGACATACTTCAAATCCCGGCTGTGCGTGAAATGGGTGAGCAGATTGCCACCCAGGATCAGGCGGCTGATCCTCAGCTTCCCGATCTGGCCGCGCGGCAACCCGGCGTCCGCGTCGGCCGAAGCGTCCGCTAAAGCGACCGCCGGAGCGACCGCCGGAGCGACCGCACCCTGGGCATGGTGCTGGTAGCTGTCCGCGCCCAGGCCGACCCCGGCGGAAAGCAGCATGCTGTTCTTCACGAACCGTCGGCGGGTGATTTCAGTGCTCATAATCCAAAGAGTGTCGAGTCCAGTGTGGCGTTCAACGCATGCTAATGGCTGTGGCCGCCATCGTGCCCCGTCGCGACCGGGAATCAAGGCGAATCGCGCCCGGCGGAAATTCCAACCGCCGTTCGGAATCGGCCGCGCGCTCGCCCACGAAGCGTAACCGCACGATCCCACCCCCGGCGGTTCAGGCAAACCCGGATACAACCGCACGCATTGACTCCCATCACCGGTCGTTCCTGACTACCGGAGACCACCCCGTCACCCCATCCACCATCCATCCTCCGGAGGGCCGAGTTACACGAGGCCGCAGTGATAACCAATTCTCCGAAGGACCGGCTCTCGATTTCTGCCATGCGATTTTTGCCTTGAGCCAGCGCAACGGCCTCCGCATCCTCCCGGCCTTAGCATACTAAATACTGACTATCATTTATGCTTAGCACTAACCAACCCCGACGGCTTCTCCTCTCCCTGTGGCTGCTCAGCAGCGCGCTCGCCCTCCCCGCCGCAACCTTCGAACTCGCCCCCGCCAAGGACGCCCGCATTCTGGGCATGCAGAGCTACGAGACCGCCAACTTCGCCACCGACATCCTCTCCGTCTACACCTTCGCCGACAACGTGCAACGAAGCCTGCTCGAGTTCGACTTGAGTCAAATCACCCTCGAACCCGGCACCCGCGTCTCCGCGGCCACCCTCACCCTCCACGCCTCGCTGGGCTTCGGCGGTTCCAACGGTAAACCGATGTTCATCCATGCGGTCAACCGCCCCTGGTCGGAAACCGGCCTCACCTGGCAAAAGGCGGACAACACCGCGAACTGGACCACCGCCGGCGGCGATTTCGTCGGCTCGGACGGCCGCCCCCACGGCACCCCGTTCGCCGTCAGCACCACTGCCCCGACCGAAGGCGGGCCGGTCACTTGGGACGTGCGTGAGCTGGTCGATCGCTGGATCGAGGGCGTCGCTCCGAACCATGGGATGCTCTTAAGTTCCACCGAAGGCAATGGCCTGACTTTCCACCAACGCGAATCTCCCTTCACAGCCTTCCGGCCCAAGTTGCAGGTCGTGACCGAACCGGGCCCACCCCGCCTCCGCATTGCCCCGGAATCCGCCACCGGCAACCTCGTGCTCTCCTGGCGGGGTGTGGGAACCGCGGTGCTGCAGGAGCGCCCCCTCACCGGCACCCACTCGGATTGGATCGACAGCGAGCTTCCCGTGACCACCGCCAACGACCGCAGCACGGTCACCGTCACGCCAACCGCGGCGCGACTCTATCGCCTGCGGTCCAATTGACCCTCCTGCTTCCCAAATCGACGCCACTAGATCTCGTCAGCCCGCGATCCACTCTTGACGTGGCATTCGGAGTGTGGAATATGCGAGCTCATCAGCCGGAACCGAGCCTGCCTCTGCCGTCATGCGGGCAGGAGGATCCGGTTGTGTGCATCCATGAACACCATGCGACAGCTCGCCATGCGATCGATTGCTCCCGGGTCTCTCCTGCTCCTCCTGGCGATGCATGCCACAGGCTTCGCCTCCGATTTGAAGGACCCGGTTCGCCTTGAAGCCAACGGCAAACCGATCGACATGACCCAGGGCAACGCCGCGCCGTTCGTGGTCGATTTTGACGGAGACGGCCAGGTGGACCTGCTGCTCGGCCAGCGGGGGGACTGCAAGCTGCGGATCTACCGCAACCTGGGGAACAACACCGAACCACGACTCGGTCCGTCGGCGTGGTTCATGGCTGGCGGCGAGGAAGCCTCGCTGCCCGGTGGGTGAGGAGCGGGAGGCTTTGGTCCACATGGCGTGGACTTCGATGGCGATGGGCGTATGGATATTTTGACCGGATCGATTTCCGGCAAGGTTCATTTCTACCGCAAGAAACCCAACGGCACTTACGCCGCCGGTGAGACTTTCAAGATCTCCATGCTGCGGCCGCTCACGGTCGGATCGTCTTCGGCCATCACGGTGAGTGACTGGGACCACGACGGCGATCTGGATCTGATCATCGGCAACGGCGAAGGGGCGGTGTACTGGGCCGTCAACGAGGGCACCCGTGCCAAACCGGTCTGGGGCCAGCCGCGTCGGCTCAAAGCGGGCGGGCAGTTCCTGGTCGCCGACGGTGGCGCGGCCGCCCCGTGTGTCGCGGACTGGGACGGCGACGGCCTGCCCGATCTGCTGCTCGGTTCCAGCTCCGGCAAAGTCATCTGGTGTCGCAACCAGGGTGAGAAAGCCAAACCCGAACTGGCCGCCCCGGAAGTCCTGGTGACCGCCTTTCCGCGGAATCTCACCCGCGAGAAACAATGGTTCGAGCAACCGCGGCGCAGCGCTCACGACGCGCGGATCTGTGTCGCGGACTGGAACGGTGACGATCGCCCCGATCTGCTGGTCGGCGATTACTCGCTCGAAGGCCAGCGGGGAAATCACAAGCTCCACGGCTGGGTTTGGGTCTATTTGCGGCGGGAAGCCTCGGGCACTGCCACCGATGCTGCCAACTCGAATCCACCCGCCGCCAACTGAAAGTCCGTCAAGGTCGTCATCCTCATGAAAGCGCCAATGTGGTTTCTCCAAACCTGCACCGTCGTGGCTTGCCTGCTGTCCGCACCCGCCAACTCGAAGTTGGCAGCCAGGCCGGCCGCGGCCGCACCCGAACCGGTCGCGGTCTCCGCCCCGGACGATCCCGTGGCCTTGGATGAACGCGACCGCGAGATTGACAAAGCTCAACTGCTCAAAATCTACGACGCCATTCAAGCCTATCGCCAAAAACATGGCCAACTGCCGGGCTGGCTCGCCGACCTATTTCCCGAGTTTCTGAACGATCCCGGGATCCTGGTTTCTCCCGCCGAACCCCGGCGTGGCGCGCCCCAGACGTGGGGTTATGGCGAGCCCAGGATGCATTGTTCATACATTTACGAGTTCAGCCAGGCTGAAGCCGGCGGCCGCCGCGATCAGGGGATTGCACTCACCATGCGCCAGTGGAAAGAGATCCAGATGGAAGAGTTCGGCCCGGTGATCCCCCTGCTCCGCTGCCATGTTTACGACCGGGTCCTCAATGTCAGCTATTCCGGCGATTACTACGAAACCGCGCTCTTCTGGGAACAAGACACCAATACCTTCGCCCTGATGCAAAAACTCGGCCCCGGACCCGGCGCCAAAGACGGACTAAAGCTCCAGGTCACCGCGCTAGACGCGGAGACAGGGCAGCCCTTGGCCGACTGCCAGGTGCTGGTGACCAACCGCACCAGTGAACTCGGCGCTTTGCCGCCGAGGGTGCTCCGAACCGACGCGGAAGGACGGTGCGTCGTGAATCTCGGGGGTCGCAGCCCCACCGCCGCCACGTTGCGCGTCCACAAACCGGGGCACGCCAGCGCCGGGATGCAGTGGTCCCAAGGCGCGCCACCCGCGGACTGGACCGCCACCCTCTCCCGGGCCGGCCTGATCGGGGGCGTGGTCCGCGATCCAGCCGGTCAACCGGTCGCAAGGGCAAGTGTCGCCATCCAAGGGATCGCCCTGGACGTGGTTGGCCAGGCCATCCCCTTCGAATACGACACCGTCTTCACCGACAACACGGGACGCTGGCAGAGCGAACGGGTCCCCAGGAATCCCGATACCCTCACCTTCAAACTCACGCACCCGGAGTTCCTGCCCACCGAAGTCGACCTGGCGGAAACCGCCGAGGCCGAAAGCGGTTTCGTCACGCTCCAGGACCTGCTCAACCGACAGGCCGTCGTTCAACTGGAACCCGGTTTCGTCATCCAAGGCCAGGTCACGTCCACCGACGCTCAAGCCGTCGCCGGCGCCCGCGTCATCGTTGCCACCGGCGAAAACCTCGAAAACCGCCAGACGCAGCCGACAGGCGTCGACGGACGGTTTCGCCTCGTGCTGCTGGAAGCGGCGGAAGGACAGATCCTGGTTCAAGCCCGCGGTTTTGCCCCGCAGCAAAGACCCGTCATTGTGGACCGCGATGCACCGTCATTAACCATCACCCTCGCGCCCAGTCGCCTCATCCGCGGTCGCGTCCTGGATGGCGAGGATCAACCGGTGCCGGCCGCCACCGTGCACCTGGTCTCCATGGGACAAGCTTCGCTCCTCGATTGGCGCGCCACCACCGATGCGGAAGGACGGTTCACCTGCGATGGCGTCCCCTCGACTGGGTTCGGTTTCTACGCCACTAAACCGGGCTACGGTTCGCCGATGTTTCAGGAGATCGCAGCCGACGCTGATGGGGAAATCGTGGTGCGCCTGGAGCGTTCGTTCCAGATCACGGGACGCGTGACCGACGCGGACACCGGCATGCCCGTGAAGCGGTTCAAGGTCATCCCGGGCCGCGCCTGGGGCGGTGGCGACGACGACGAATCCAACCCGGTCCAATGGGAAAGTTACCGCCAACTCGAGGGTGTCGACGGTTCCTACACCATGCCGTTCGAAGACCAGGGTGGCGGACAATACAAACTGCTGGTGGTGGCCGATGGTTACCTGCCGGCAATGACCCCGCTGCTCTCCGGCCGGGGTCAGCGCACGAACGACTTCGCTCTTAAGCCAGGCAAAGGTCCGGAAGGCGTCGTCGTCGACCCTGCCCGCCAGCCGGTCGAAGGCGTCCAGGTCGCCATCCTCGGTTTCGGCTATCTGTCGCTGGAAGGCACCACCCTGCAGAGCGGTGGCAACGAGGGCATTGCCATGGCCACGACCGACGCGCGGGGTCAATTCGAGCTTCCGGCCATCCTCCCAAACCCGACGCTGGTCGCGGTTCACGAATCCGGTTATGCCGAGTTCCAGGCCACCAACCTCAACGCTTCGGGCACAATCCAACTCCAACCATGGGGCCGCGTCGAAGGGGTCATGAAGTTCGGATCCCGTCCCGCCGTGGACCAGGAAATCGCCCTGAACTCGATGGGCACCGGCCTGGGCCAGCTCAACTACAGCCACCAAACGTTCAAAACCCAAACGGACCACGAAGGCCGATTCGCCTTCGACCCGGTTCCCCCCGGCGACCGTCAACTCGTCCGCTTGATTCGCATGGGCGAACGCAGTTGGATGCACAGCCAGGCGCAGACCCTCACCGTCAAAGCCGGCGGTGTCACCGAAGTCCTCTACGGCGGCACCGGCCGGCCGGTGGTCGGCAAGTTCGTGCTCAGCGATCCCGACCGCGAAGTGGATTGGAACAAAGGACACCGCAACCTCAGCACCCGGCTGCCCCAACCGCCCCAACCCCTCAAGACCCCCGAGGAATGGCGCGAGTGGAACAACTCCCCGGAGTTCAGGGAAGCCGTGAAAACGATGCGCCACTACGCCTTTCAGATCGACCCGGACGGCGCCTTTCGCATCGAAGGGGTGCAGGCCGGCCAATACACGTTGCAGATCCACCTCATGGAACCGGGCGACGACGACTTCGGCGGCGGCCCCATCGTCGGCTCGGTGGCCCGAGAGATCATCGTGCCCGAAATCCCGGGCGGCACCAGCGATGAACCGCTCGATCTGGACGAAATCAAAGTCGCGGTGCGCGCCCAGTTGGTGGTCGGTCAACCCGCCCCACCCCTCGAAGCCAGAACGTTCGATGATCAGCCGGTCAGCCTCGCCGATTACCGCGGCAAACTCCTCCTGCTCTGCTTCTGGGCCATGCAAGCCGGCGGTATCGAGGCCGACCTGCCCCTGCTCGAAAAGCTCGCCCACGCTCACGCGGCCAATGCTGATCTCGTGATCCTCGGCATCACACTGGACGAATCCGTGGAGGACGCCGCCGATCTCGTCAAACAGCACAACCTCGCCTGGCCTCAGGGTTACTTCAGCAATGATGAACAACGCCAAACGATGCAATCCTACCCCCTGCGCCGGCTCCCCTCCTATTACCTGATCGATCCGGACGGCAACCTCGTTGCCAAAGACCTGCAAGCCGCCGAACTGGAAGCCACGGTAACCGAAGCCCTCGACCCCGCGCCTTGAACTGGCCAGGCGATGGGCGGGCTAGAGTGCTGACCCATCCTCTTCCCTTCATTTCCCGCTGTCCTGGATGGCGCGGAACATGGCCAGCAGGTTGTCGAGGGGCGTTGGACCCTGGATGTTGTGGATGGTGTTGAACACGAAGCCGCCGCCTGCGTTGAAGATATCGATTCGCTCCCGCACCTGCCGATAGACCTCCTCCGGCGTCCCAAACGGCAGGGTGTGCTGCGTGTCCACCCCGCCGCCCCAAAAGGTCAACTGCCGGCCAAACTCCTGTTTCAGCGTGCGGGCGTCCATCTTCGCCGCCGAACATTGCACCGGGTTGAGGACATCGAACCCAGCCTCGATGAAGTCCGGCAGGAAATCGTACACCGAACCGCAGGAATGGATGAAGGACTTCCACTTCGTCCGTTGGTGGATCAACGCGTTCACGCGCGCGTGAAACGGCTTGAAGAGATCGCGGTACGCCGACGGCTTGATGAACGGGCCCCGCTGCGTTCCGAAGTCGGTGCCGGTAACCACCGCCACCTGCACCACGTCGCCGAAGATCTCGATCAACGTCGCCAGATTCCGCAAACCGACCTCGCATTGCCGCTCGAACACCTCCCGCACGTAATCGGGCCGCGCCGCCGTCGTCATATACCACTCCGCCACATCACGCACCCCCTTGGGCTGCTTCAGAAAAGGCGCCGGCACCAGCGCGATATCCCCAAACGCCGTGCCGGGGATGACCAGGCTCACGCCGCAGCGCGCCCGTTCCTGGAACCACTTCTTCTTCGACTGATAAAATTCAATCTCCGCCTGGCCAAACGGTTTGAACTCCTCCGCGTTGTCCGCGGGATTCATGTTGGCTTCGTCGATCGGTTCCTGCCGGATGATGGCGTCGAAGAAATAACCCCCGCTCGGCAACCGCCCGCTGGGCGGGACCGATGAGTCGCCCTCGGGATACATCAGCCAGTCGCCGGTACCGGCCTCGACCGTGAGGTTGAAGTTGTGCGGGACCAGCAACTCCGTCCCATCCCAGAACGTGAATGGCTTCCACGCGCTCTCGTCGGTCCCGAATATCGACTTCCGCGCCAGCGACCCGATGACATCGATGCCGAGTGCCTCGCGCAACTCGTCGTCCAGCTCCCCCAGCATCTGGTACGGCTCGCACACCTTGATCCGGTGCCCCGGCCGGTCGCCGAGCACCGCCCGCCGCAGCCGCGCCAGCGCGCTGACGTGGATGCCGGTAACGAACGTAGCCCCCAAATCCACCGGGACACGGTCGGGTTGCGCATGGTTGAGAGCAGCTTCGAGACGTTCGCGTGAGTTCATGGCATCGGGTGGTTCTTTCGGCAGAGCGTATCAGTTCCCCTGAAACCCGAAAGCCAAAGATCACTTCAAACTGGTCCGTCGGTTTTTTCCCTCCCCCGATTTGCATTTCGGAAAAGTAACCCTACTTTCTGCGCAATCCTGACGGTTAGTAACCGATATCCATGAAATTAGGCATATGCACAACCAATCATACGCCCTTAAACACGCACTAAGTCTATGAAAAGAACTCACAAAGTAAGGAGATGGTTAGGGACGGCCCTCGTAGCCGCCAGCCTGGTCTCAACCCAAGCCCAGTCCCTCTGGGATATCGTGGTGGCGACCGAAGACCTCAGCACCCTCAAAGCCGCGGTGGAAGCCGCCGGCCTCGAGTCCGCCCTCCAGGGCGCCGATCCGCTGACAGTCTTTGCCCCGAACAACGCGGCCTTCGCGGCGCTGCCCGAGGGGACCCTCGACGACCTGCTGGCCGACATTCCGCAGCTGACCGCCATTCTCACCTACCACGTCCTCGGAGGCACCAAGCTGGCCGCGGATCTTGTCGCCGGTGATTATGTCACGCTCAATGGCGCCTCGGTCACCGTCACCACTCCCGAAGGCCAGGTGAAGGTCAATGACGCCACCGTCATCGCCCCCGACGTCACCGCCACCAACGGCGTCGCTCATGTCATCGACAGCGTCCTCCTTCCTCCCGGTCCCCCGCCCCCGCAGTCCCTCTGGGATATCGTGGTGGCGACCGAAGACCTCAGCACCCTCAAAGCCG
>JAHDYP010000045.1:33312-42669 GCA_023383055.1 Verrucomicrobiota bacterium
TCATCGCCCCCGACGTCACCGCCACCAACGGCGTCGCTCATGTCATCGACAGCGTGTTGCTGCCGCCGAAGGGCAACAATGTTGCCTGGGTCAGCTTCCACGCGGCCGATGATCAACCTTCAACCGATGCCGCCACCGCCGGGTTCACCCTGGCGCCGGATATTGGTTACACGGAGCTGCTGAAGGGCAATGGTCACCAGGTGACGCGGATCGTCACATCCGGCACTCCGGACGCGAGCCTGCTGAACAAGTTCGACTTGATCATCATCAGTCGTTCCGTTCCGAGCGGCGACTACCAGAACGCCAACGCCACGCGTTGGAATGCGATCGAAACTCCCATGATCGTCATGGGCGGCTATGTCCTGCGCAACAGCCGCATGGGCTACACCACCGGTGGCACCATCCCTGACACGGATCGCACGATCAGCCTCCTGGTCAATGATCCGCAACACCCGGTATTCGCCGGCATCGACCTCACCGAAACCAATGCCACGTTAAACCCCTTCGCCGGCATCGTTAGCTTCGGTGAACTGGTCCAGCGCGGTATCTCGGTCAATACCGATCCCGTCGCGGGTGGCGGCGCCATCCTGGCCACGGTGGCCACGGAAGGCGACCCGGCCTTCGGCGGCATGGTCATCGGCGAATGGCAGGCGGGCGCGACGATGGGCAACGGCACCGCTGACGTGCTCGGCGGACCTCGCCTGGTGTTCCTCAGCGGCAGCCGCGAACAGGGCATCACCTCGCAGGCGGCGGGTATCTACGACCTGAGCTTCGACGGTGCCCGTATGTTGCTGAACGCCGTCGAGTACATGGCGGTTCCCAAGACGGTGCTCGCCTCACCGGTGATCGAGAATGGCAACCTCACCATCACCTGGTCGGGCGAGGGCGAACTGGAAACCGCGACCGACCTTAACGGACCCTGGGAGGGCACCGGCAACACCAGCGGCACCTTCACGGAGGAGGCCGGTGACGGCAGCAAGTTCTACCGTGTTAACCGCGCTCCGTAAGTCGTTCCCCTGAAAGTCGGATTCATCGAGCAAGGCCGGGCGCAAGCCCGGCCTTGTCATTTGCTGAATCGCGGCTCACCGACGAAGCGGATTGTCTAACCCACCGGGGAGCCTTACACTCCGCCCCCACAACATGCGCACAAAACCGCTCCTCCTGTTGATTCTGCTGGTCACCCTGAATCGGCCGCTCTCGGCCGCGATGGTGCCGACAGAAACCCTCTGGTCCATCGGCACGGCGGACGATGCCGCGGCGGAATTCGCGCTGGCACCGGACGGCTATCGGGATTTCCTGCAGCGGGATTTCGGTTGGGAGAACCGTTTCTTCCTGGTCGGCCAAGCCCCCGCCGCCACCGCCTGGCCGTACGTCCTGCCAGGACCGGCGGATGATTGGGCCGGCTCGGGCGGACTGGCGGGGACTCGGACCCAGGTGCTCACAGTCTTGTTCGACCTGGCCTCGGCGGGTGGAAACGGCGAGGGAACCCTGGTGATCGATCTGGTGGATGCGCACCCCACCAACCCGCCCCTGCTGAAGGTGACCGTCAACGGGCGACCCACCAAGTTCGAACTGGCGCGGGGCGCGAGTGAAGCCTCGCTGACGGGCGCCTGGGCACGCGGGCGCGAACAACAAATCGCCCTGGCCTTGGAACCCGGCAGCCTGCGCCCAGGGGCCAACGCAATCCAACTCACCACGATTCGCGGCAGTTGGCTGGTATTCGACCACCTGCGGCTGGAGAGCCCCACCGGAACACGGTTGGCCGCGCCGGCTCCGGTCTTCGTCCGCCAGGTGACGGCCGCCCCATACGAGCTCGAGCACGAAGGAAAACGTGCTCAACCGCTGCTGGTCGACCTGGAATGCCTCGAACCCGCCTCTGAACTCTCGGTGGTTCTGGACGGAGAGCGGATCTTCTCGATCGTTCCCGAGATGGGACGTTCGGTTTTGGAGGTGCCCATGCCGGCGGTTTCTCGCGACGTTCACCCCGGCGGACTGGGAGTGCCGGGCCGCTACGCCGTCTACCTGGGCGACCGGCTTCTCGCGGCGGGAACCGTCCTCCGTTCCTCGCACGCACGGGCCACTCCGGCCGATTATGTCGACCCCATGATGGGCAGCGCCCACTCCCGCTGGATGATCGCCCCGGGCCCCTGGATGCCCTTCAGCATGGTCAAACTCAGCCCCAATAACCAAAACGCCGGCTGGCAGGCCGGCTACGATCCGCACCTCGAAAACATCGGCGGGTTCAGTCACATCCACGAATGGACCATGGCCGGATTATTGATGATGCCGACCACCGGGCCGCTGCAGGTCGAGGTGGGCGATCAGTACCAGCCCGACGCCGGCTACCGTTCGCGTGCCGACACCACCCGCGAGGAGGCGCGAATCGGCTACTATCGGACGTTTCTGACCGACACCGGGATCGACGTCGAATTGACCGCCACAACCCGCGCCGGTTTCCAGCGCTACACCTTTCCCGAAACCACCCAGGCGCGCGTGCTCCTGGACTTTCAGTTCCCGGCGGAATACCGGTTCGACCTGGTGTCCGTCGAGGTGCGCCAATCCAGCGCGACCCGCATCGAGGGAAGCGTCGAACACCATGCCCCGGATGTCTGGGGCCGCGACGCCCAGCAGGAATATGTCCTCCACTTCGTGGCGGAGTTCGACCGGCCGATCCACGCCTCGGGGGTCTGGACCGACGCCGGAGTGCAACCCGACACCCGGGTCTTGCGGACGGGTCAGGTCAAGGATGCCGGCGTCTACGTCGAGTTCGACACGCGGGGCGCCCGCACCGTGCAGGCCCGGACCGCCATTTCCCTGGTCAGCCTGGACAACGCCGACCTCAACCTGCAACACGAGATCAGCCAACCCTTCGGCTGGAACTTCGCCGCCATCGTCGACCACCAGCGCGCCACCTGGAACGAGCTGCTCGGCCGCATCCAGATCGAAACGCCCGATCGCCGCGAGAAGGTCCGCTTTTACACCAATCTCTACCGCTCGTTTTGTCGGAACATCTGGAGCGATGTGGACGGGCGCTGGCGCGATCCCGAGGAGCGGATCCAGAAGTTGACCGATCCCGACGCGGTGATGCTGGGCTGCGACGCGTTCTGGAACACCTTCTGGAATCTCAACCAGGTCTGGAATCTCATCTCCCCGGAATGGTCCAGCCGCTGGGTCCGATCCCAATTGGCGCTCTACGACGCCTGCGGCTGGCTCGCCAAAGGCCCCGCCGGCCTCGAATACATCCCGGTCATGGTCGCCGAACATGAAATCCCCCTGATCGTGGGCGCCTACCAGATGGGCATCCGGGACTTCGATACCGCCAAGGCCCTCGAGGCCATCGTCAAAATGCAAACCACCCCGGGACGCCCCGTCGCCGGCGGCTACGCCGGCAATCGTGACCTCGAGGCCTACCTCGAACATCGCTACGTCCCCGCCGACCGTGGCCGGATCTCGAACACCCTCGAATACGCCTTTGACGACTGGACGGTCGCGCAGCTGGCCCGCGCTCTCGGGCAAAACGACCTCGCGCGGGCGTTCACCGAACGGTCCGGTTATTGGCGGAATATCTTCGACGCCGAAACCGGCTTCGCCCGCCTGCGCAATGCCGACGGCCAATGGGTGTCACCCTTCGACCCGTTTCGCTCCGGCGCCAACGAGCACTATGTGGAGGGCAACGCCTGGCAATTGACCTTCTTCGTGCCGCAAGACGTGCCGGGACTCATCGATGCCCTCGGCCGCGAGCGTTTCCTGGCGCGGTTGGAGGACGGCTTTCAACGCAGCGCGGCCACGCGCTTTAACGCCCCCAACGAGCTCTATTGGGACTATCCCGTCGTCCACGGCAACCAGCAATCCATGCACTTCGCCTTCCTGTTCAATTGGGCCGGCGCCCCCTGGCTCACGCAGCACTGGAGCCGCGAAGTCCTCCAACGCTATTACGGCTACGGCACCGGCGACGCCTACCTCGGCGACGAAGACCAGGGTCAAATGAGCGCCTGGTTCGTCATGGCCGCCCTCGGCCTGTTCCAAATGGACGGCGGCTGTCGCGTGGATCCCATCTATGAAATCGGCAGCCCGCTCTATCCCAAAATCGTGATCGACCTGGGCGAACGCTTCGGCCGCGGCAAGACCTTCACCATCACGGCCCGAAACGTTTCCCGCGCGAATCGCTACGTGCAACAGGCCGCCCTCAACGGCCAACCGCTGGATACCTGGTGGTTCCGCAGCCGCGATCTGCTGCAAGGCGGCGAGCTGCTGCTCGACATGGGACCCGAGCCCAACCACGCCTGGGGCAGCGGCGCAAACCTCCCGTAAAACCGATGCGATCAATTCGCCGGTTTCGTGGCGGCCGCCGGAACGGCCTCGGCTATCTGGTTCACCAGGTGCCAGGGATACTCGCGAACGACGTTGAGCCGGCGTGCGAGATCGCGGTAAGCCGTTGCCTCGGTCGAAGCGCGCTCGGCCAGGATCACGAGCAGGAGGGCCTTTTGGGGCGCGCCAATGAAAAGATCGAGTGCGTCCGCCAAAGACACCGGAGCATCCCGTTCGAGCAGTTCCGCCGCAACCGCCGAGTCGCCGCGCCATTCCGCCAACTGGCTCAACGCCCGGGTCCGCCAGGTGTCCGCGAGCGCAGGTTGACCTGCTCGCGCACAGGCAAGGCTGAAGGCCAGCGCGTCGAACGGATCCTGGAACGTGCCCTGATCGGCTTCGGCCAAAGAGGCGGCGGCTTCGGCGTTGCCGGATTCAGCCAGCGCGCGGATGCGATAGAAACCGGCGGCCCGCGGGCTCATCTCGGCCGCGTGGTTGAGCACCGCTTCGAAGTCGCCGGCGGCATAGGCCAGTTTTGTGCGCAAGCCGAGGATGATTTCGTCGGCTTCATCCGGCATGGCGGTTTGGAGCTGACGCGCGCAGTCGGCGACGACCGATTCGGCGGCTGGGCGCTGGTTTTGCACCAGCAGCACCTGGCACAACCGCCAGGCGGCATCGTAGTCCGCCGGTTCGGCTTGCAGCGTGGCGCGCAGTTCGGCCTCCAGCGCGGCCCGGTCATCCTGTGCCAGCCGGGTAACAAAGAGCGATTCGGCGAACGCACCCTCGTGCGGCATCAACTCCACCGCGCGAGCCAACGAACCTTGGGCGACGGACCAGTCCGCCGTGCTTTGGCGACACACAGCGAGCGCGAAGTGGGCAAAGGCATTGCTTGGGTTATGTTCGAGGGCGCGCTGGAATAGGGGGATGGCTTCGTGCAGGCGGGTGCAGAGCCAGCCGCGAAGGTAGAGCAACTCGGAGTTCTCCGGATCGACTTTCAACAGCCCGTCATATTCCGCGAGCAGGGCGGGCAATTCCTCGCGTCGAGAGCGCAGTTGTTGATGCATCCGGTGCCATTCGATTTCGACGGGCCGGCGTTGGACCGCTTCGGCGAGCAGAGCGCGGCATTGCGCCTCCCGCTGGGTGGCCTGGGCCAGATGGACGTATGGAGGCAGAAGGGCCGTGTTCTCCGGATACCGGCGCAACGACCATTCCGCGAGTCGGAACGCCTCGTCCATCCGGTCGTCGGCCATCAGACCATAGAAGGCCGCCGCCGGGCCGGAATAGAACAGGCCGATGCGAGTCTTTCGTAACGGCTTCGACCGGTCCTGCACCTGGATTTCGTGCGGGAATGGCGCGAATGCATAGTCCACGTCGCGCACGAACAGGAAAGGCTCGCCGAAGTGGAACTGATAACTTCCCGCCCCTTCGGTGGGTGCAGCGCTGTACAAGGTGCTTTCCTGCACCAGTAGCGCGGAACTGCCGGTGTTGAGCACCCAGACCGGGTTCTTCAACCAGCGGTCGAAGTAGTCCGCGGCGACCACAAAATCCACGGTCTGCGTGACCGCGCCGCGAACCGTCGCGCGATAGGCCCCCTCGGGGAGCTCCAGCTCGCGCCATCCCTGCCGGCCCACCGTGACCGAACCGCGGCCGGCGACGTCGACAATGACAGCCTGGTTCAGCCCGTTGACCAGGTGCACGGAACGGTGCTGCGAGATGTAGTAGTTCGAGCCAAACACCGCCAACAGCGCCAAGACCACCCCACCGGCGATCGGTGCCGCCACCGCGAAGGTCGGCCAAAGACGGACTCGCCGTGGCGGCAGTGCGGACGCCGCGGAACCAGTGGCGACCTCGGACTCGCTGACCGAGGCGAGGTAGACCTGCGTTCGGGCATCCTGGGCGAAGCGTTCCCGCATCCGGACACCAAGTTTCGCCGCCTCGCCAGGTTGACCGAAGGCGACCAGGGCGCCGTGCAAACGGATGGCCGCTTCGGCGTCGTCAGGCGAGGCTTTGACCGCGGCGAGGGCCTTGGCGAGTTGCTCCGCCTTCACCGTTTCCCATTCCTTCAGGCTCATCACGCGGTGACGGGTACAACTCGGGCACTCGTCCAGGACGCGTTTGCGTTCGAGCGGGATGACGGGAATGAACAGCACGACGAACCAGAGCCGGGTGTCATAGGAGAACAGGTTCGTCGCGTTCCGGCAGTGCTCGCAGATCCCGGCGCGAATCTCCAGGTTTCTCTTCCCGTAGTAGTGGGTGCCAATTCCGTTGAAGGTCGTAGGCATGAGGAAAACGAAAAGTAATCCGCTTCTCGTGTGGCGGGATGATGACCGAACGGAAGTGGCCGTTCAAGGTCAAACCGGGCCGCGCGACTGGCTCGAGCCCACGCTGAACCGCTGGCCAACGTGGGGAGTCCTGTCGTAA
Source organism: Verrucomicrobiota bacterium (assembly GCA_023383055.1). Classification (GTDB taxonomy): domain Bacteria; phylum Verrucomicrobiota; class Verrucomicrobiia; order Limisphaerales; family JAHDYP01; genus JAHDYP01. The sequence goes on from JAHDYP010000045.1 coordinate 40,039, forward strand.
AACACTCCCATGCACTTTCCCAAACACTGGCAACTGGCGCGGAGGGGCGGGGTCCGCGCCTGGGGTTGGTCCGATGTGTCCGCGGAAGAGGCGCGGGCCGATGGCCAACGCCGCGTCGAACGCATCGTCGTATGGCTCAAGAACAATCGTCAGGGTGAGCTGGGTGCCTACGGTTATCCGAATCGACCCATGCGCGAGGACGTCTTGCGCACCTTTCTCCACCCCGACGGCAGCGTGTCCGGCGCCGTTTCCCGCAACAGCTACGGTTGCCTGGTCTTGAACACCGCCAGGGCGATGTTCGTGGACGTGGATGAACGCCGACCCTCCCTGATCGTCGCGCTCAAACGACTCTTCGGCGGGAAATCCTTCGAGCCCACCCTGCTGGCCAAAGTGCAACGTTGGATCGTCGCCCATCCCGATTGGGGCTGGCGGGCGTATCGCACCCGCGCGGGCATCCGCCTGCTCGCCACCCACCGCCCCTTCGCGCCGGACGATCCCCTCTGCCAGACCGCCTTCCACGAGTTCGGCGCGGATTGGCTCTATCGGAAACTGTGCGTCAACCAGAAGTGCTTTCGCGCCCGCCTCACGCCCAAACCATGGCGCTGCGGACTCGACCGGCCGTCCCATTCCTGGCCGTGGCGCGACGCGGCGGCGCAACTGGCGTTCGCGACCTGGAACCAGCGCTATCTGAACGCCGCCGGGCAATACGCAACCTGCAAACTCCTCGGCCAGTTCGGAAATCCAGTCACGAATCCGGCGTTGGAACCGCTGGTCGCCTTTCACGACGACGCCACCCGCGTCCAAAGCGGCCTGCCGCTGGCGTGAACAGGAAGCCGTGCGCCCGCAGGAGCCGGCCCACCTCAGTGGCGGAGATTGGCCGGAGTTTAGGCATGGGCCAGTCGAAGGGGCTGGACGCTGCCGCCCAGTTTCATTCGGCGCACGATTTCTTTGGCACTGGCGGCTTCCAGCCAAAGCTCGACCGCCTCGGCGAGCATGGCGTACGCTTCCTTGCGGGTCTTGCCCTGGCTGGCGACGCCCAGTTCGGGACAGGTGGAGACGTACCAGCCTGCTTCCTTTTGGATGACGGCCGTAAGGGAGGGGAGTTCAATCACTTCGCCGTCTTTGTAGATCCACCCGATGTTCATATTCGGAGATTGTTCTTGAATTCGCGGCTGGCCGCAAGTTTCAAGACGGGTGTCAACAGCCGTCGTCGAGCCGCAGAGGGAAGGATGAAGGAAGAATGCAGAATGGAGAGTTTCTGCCTTTTGCCTTCTACATTCTGCCTTTCCTGTCCTGCCGCAACCGCTCCGCCAGTGGGCGCACCACCGCCGTGTCCTTCGCGCTGTGGCTGAGGAAGTGGTCGTATTGGAATTCCGCTCTCATTTTCGGAACACCGGCGCCCGGCTCTGGGCGACATCCAGCAGCACGTTCAAATCCACCATGATTCTCATCGGTGCTTCTCCGTGAGGTGCTGGCGATGGGCTTCGCGCGCGTCCACGTCGGCGGGAACCGTGCCGGTGAACTGGAGGTTGGCCGGCTGCGGCGCACGACGAGGTGCGGCCCGGAGCGCCGCCACATAGCGGGCCATCAGGGTGGCGAGGGTCATGCGGTGCTCGGCGGCGTACGACTCCAGGAAGGCGATGTCGTCGTCTGGCAATTGGACTTTCAGTTCAACGGTCGTCATAACGGCGTGAATTCAACGTGCGGGATATCCTGGCATGGTGTTGGTGCAAGGTTCGAGGTTGGCGGGACAGAAGCTGGAAATGAGGGCAGGACTTGCGAAGTGGCCGTCGGTTCTGCTCGCGTTCCGCCGGGTGCCAGTTGATGTAAAGGAATGGCGCCAGGGAGCCGGTAGAAAAAGGCTGAAGGACGAATCCTGAAGGCTGAAGTTCCATTTTTTCTGGCAGAGCAAGGGATTAAATTCTCGGTGGTCGGGCCTGTCCCGTATTAGCGCCTTACGCCGGTACGAGATCTTGGTGCCGTTGCTGTTTAACGACGGCATCGCGCTTTCTTCAAGGAGTCTAAGCAAACGCTCAAGCAACGCTTCCAACAGGTGGACGTTTGGATTACATCCCATCCCGTGGATGTGATCTAAAGCGAGTCGGCTTTGGTTGCTGGCGACTTTGCCGAACACTGGGGCGCTGGTCATGAACCATAGCCTACTCTTTGTCGGCTGCGGCGATGGCCTGTCCGATCCAAACTTCAAACCGTTCCTCTCCTGGCTGCGCGGAGTCAACGCCCACAACCAGGCCCACCATTACCGGCCACGCCGAGGAACACCACTGCAACCCCTCGGCGTTGAGTCGCGCAAGGCACGTTTGGCGGAACAAGCCCTCCGCGACACCGCCGAAAACTTCGGGTCGGCCCGCCGGTCGCCGTGAACTGCTGAAAATTGAATACCGCTGGGGGCCGGGAATCCACTAACATCCTCGCCATGCCCGGCCAATCCAGGTTCGAGAAAGAATTGGGCGATATCTTCGCGGCCAGCGAACTCGTGCCGGTGCTGGGAACTGGGTTGTCGGTGTCCGCCACGAACAATGCGCCGACAACCCGCTGCGCCCGCACCGGAACCTGTTCGAATTGGACGGAGGACATGGCATGACCAAAATCTACCTTTCCTCGACGTACGAG
>JAHDYP010000046.1 GCA_023383055.1 Verrucomicrobiota bacterium
CTCTCCGGCCCTCTCCCATCCGATGGGAGAGGGTGCCCGTCAGGGCGGGTGAGGGCTCTCCGGCCCTCTCCCATCCGATGGGAGAGGGTGCCCGTCAGGGCGGGTGAGGGTTTTGTGGAGATGACCTACGCAATCACTCATGTCGCCGTGTATAAACATTGGGAACTGGAATCAAGTTTCAACCTGACTTCATCTGGCCGTGGGTCCCGCCGCGCGCCGGAGCGTCACCCGCCAATGGGCGGGAAATGGATGTCCGGATGTTTCGCCGTCAGCCAAAGCCAGGGCGCCAAAACCGCCACCAGCGGCACGAACAGAAACGGCAGAAACACCGCAACCGGGTAACTCCACCAGCGGGGCGGACGCGCCGGCCGATACTGCGGTGGCCAATGCGCCGGCAGCCAGACCATCAACCCGTAAACGAAGATCCAAAACGCGAAATTGGCCAGGTTCTGTGGGCCAAAAGTCAGCGTCTCGGCCAGTGTGCCGGTGATGCCGAAGAGGAGAAACACGGCGAAAGGTGAGAATCGCCACCAACGGAGCAGCAGTGCCCAACCGATGAACATCGGCACAAACACCACCACGCTGTGATAGAGCACGACATCGAGGTAATTCGCCGAAGCGGTGATATACGCTTCGCCAACCGCGACTCCGAACAGCGGCGCGCTGTTGGTCAACGTGGTCGTGATCGCTTCCTCGAGCAGCGCGAGCAAGGTGCAGCCCAAGACGAACTTGAGTCCCCAGGGGATGGGCACTCGTGCCGCCAACTGGTTCAGGCGCTCCCGCCAATACAGCATGCTCAGTCCGCATACGGCAACCCACAGCAAGAGCAACCCCCAACCCATGCCCAGCACCGCGCGGTGAACCGGATTATTCCAGACACCAATCGTGACCAGACCAGTCACCAGGATCTGCCAGGCCCCGAGAACACCAACAGCGATCACACGCGGATTCCACCGAATACGCCTCATGCAGATCATACTGATGAGACTCCGGGCTGGTGCAAGCCGGCAGAATCTCCCATCAGCAGATATCCTCAAGCGTCAGCGTCAATTGCGCCTTCGACCGGCTTGACAGTCGTTCCGTCGCCCCTCAGAGATACGCGACAGCGAGCAACCGCCCATGGACCAGTCGCATTCACCGGAATCCGCGAATCAAACGATCAACCCCGCGTCGAACCGCCCGGCCGAGCTCGCGGCGCTGGCAAAGTTGTTCTTGAAACTGGGCACGATCGGCTTTGGCGGACCCGCAGCCCATATCGCCTTGTTCGAAGACGAAGTCGTAAGACGCCGTCGCTGGCTGACGCGCGACGAATTCCTGGATCTGCTCGGGGCGGTCAATCTCATCCCGGGACCGAATTCGACCGAGATGGCGATTCACATTGGGCATCGGCGCGCAGGATGGCCGGGGCTGTTGGTGGCGGGCACCTGTTTCATACTGCCGGCGACCTTGATCGTGGCCGCGATCGCCTGGTCTTATGTCCGGTTTGGTGCGTTGCCGCAAGTGGAAGGCCTGTTTTACGGGGTGAAACCGGTCATCATCGCGGTGGTGCTGCAGGCCTTGTGGGGGCTGGGCCGGAGCGCGCTCAAATCCACATCGCTGGTGTGGCTCGCCCTGGCCGCCGCGGCGTTGAGCTTTGCGGGAGTGAACGAACTCCTGGTTCTCTTCGGTTCGGGGCTATGGGTTGCCCTTGGTCGAGTCGCAAATAGACCCCCGGCCGCTGGCGGCCCGGTGTCATTACCCGGGCTCGGGTTTGCGCTGCCGCTGGCGGTCACGACCGGTGGTGTGGCGGTCGCGAAATTATCGTTTGGGCTATGGCCGATGTTCCTTTTCTTTTTGAAGGTGGGGTCCGTGTTGTTTGGGAGCGGGTATGTGTTGCTGGCGTTTCTGCGAGCGGATCTGGTGGAACGCTGGCAGTGGCTTTCTGAAGCCCAGCTCCTGGATGCCATCGCCATCGGTCAGTTCACACCCGGGCCGCTGTTCACCACGGCCACGTTCATTGGCTATTTACTTGGTGGTGCGCCGGGCGCCATTGTGGCCACGATTGGAATCTTTCTCCCTGCATTTGTGTTTGTGGCCATCAGCGGTCCACTGATCCCGCGGCTTCGCAGGTCGCCGGTGGCCGGGGCGGTGCTGGATGGGGTGAACGTAGGTTCGCTGGCGTTGATGGCGGTGGTCACGTTGCACCTGGGAGTGGCGGCGTTGGTGGATTGGCCAACCATCGGACTGGCGGTTGCCGCGGCGATCCTGCTGATTCATTTCCGCATCAATTCGGCCTGGCTGGTCCTTGGCGGCGCGGTGGCGGGCACGTTGATCCAGGGGTTCTGAGCCGGCGACAGGGCATGCAAGTTCCAGCATCTCTTATTTTGTCGCGCGGGAGGGTGAGGAAGCACCTTGAAGCCGCCATCGGACCGCGGCTGTGTCGCAGACCAGCCGCAGCAACGTCCGCCCGTTCCGAGCGGTTCAGGGTTTTCGGGAGCCACGGAGCGCACGAACTCACCCTCCCGCAGAGGAATTCGTTGGATGCCTATTGAGAATTGCTGTGGAGGTTCTGGTTGCCGAACCGGACAATCGGCGTAATTGTCAATACTGCGAACTCACGCCATCCTATGAAAACCGATTTCCCGAGGTCACACGCGCTTTCTTGAACCGCGCGGCCGGTCCTCCACCCGGTAGGGACGCTGCTCCCGCGGGTCCCTGACATTCGCTGAAGAACTGGTGAGATGGGTGCATCTGAACGCTTGGCATTACGAAGCGATCCGCTACCTTGTTTTACCATGAGCAAAGTCAAGAGCACCACCAGGAGATCAGCTAATGCCTCACCACGTCACTATTTAGTGGACAGCCGAAACCACTGTTGGTTTCGTCACACGTGTCCCTGAATATCGCTATGGCCTCCTCTTCCCAATCCGGCAAACAGCTCCAGGAAATCCACCAGGCGACGGTACGATTCGCCGGGGACTCCGGCGACGGCATGCAATTGGTCGGCAGCCAGTTTGCCGATCTTTCCTCCCTGATGGGCAACGCCATCCGCACCGAACCCGATTTTCCGTCCGAGATCCGGGCGCCCGCGGGCTCCCTCGCCGGGGTGAGCGGATATCAATTGCATTTCGCGGATGAGGAGGTGACGACTCCCGGAGACGAGCCTTACGTGCTGGTGGCGATGAACCCGGCGGCGCTGAAGGTGAACCTGCCCGAGGTGCAAACCGGCGGGGTTTTGATCGTCAACCAGGACGAGTTCAATGCAGCCAACCTGGCCAAAGCACGCTACCCGACCAACCCGCTCGAGGATGGGTCGCTGGCCGGTTACCGGGTCGTGCCCGTGCCGATGACGCGCTTGAACGACGAAGCCACGCGCGTGGCGGAGCTCTCGAGTCGCGAGCGGGCGCGGTGCAAGAATTTTTTCGCGTTGGGGGTGGTGCTTTGGCTGTATGACCGGCCGCTGCAGCCGTTGCTGGAGTGGATGATGAAAAAGTTTCGGAAGACCAGGGACGTGATGGCGGCCAACGGCGCCGCGTTGCGTGCCGGCTACAATTTTGCCAATACCACGGAGCTGTTCCGCGTTCATTATCATGTGGCTCCCGCGAAACTCCCAAAAGGCCGCTACCGTCGTGTCAACGGCAACGAAGCCATGGCGCTCGGCCTGATCGCCGCGACCCACCGGGCCGGCCGCACCCTGCTCTACGCGAGCTATCCCATCACCCCGGCCAGCGAAATCCTCCACGAACTGTCACGCCACAAGGAATTCGATGTCCGAACCCTGCAGTGCGAGGACGAGATCGCGGCCTGCTGCGCCGCCATCGGCGGGTCGTTCGCCGGCGCCATTGGCGTCACCGGAACCAGCGGCCCCGGTTTGGCTCTCAAGACGGAGGCGATGGGCCTGGCGGTGATGACCGAATTGCCGTTGGTGATCATCAATGTCCAGCGGGCGGGCCCAAGCACGGGGATGCCGACCAAGACCGAGCAGGCCGACTTGCTCATGGCGCTCTACGGACGGCACGGTGAATCGCCACTGGCGGTGCTGGCGGCCTCGTCGCCGGCCGATTGTTTCCCGGTCGCTTTCGAGGCGGTGCGACTGGCCACGAAGTATATGACCCCGGTGCTGGTGCTTTCGGACAGTTTCCTGGCCAACAGCGCCGAAGCGATGGCCTTGCCCAAACCGAAGGATTTGCCTGATCTGAGCATCCCCTCGCCAACCCAGGCGACCCCGGACTTCGCGCCCTACCGTCGCGATCCCAACACCCTGGCGCGACCGTGGGCCATCCCCGGCACCGCCGGACTCGAACACCGCATCGGCGGGCTCGAGAAACAGGACGGGAGCGGCCTCGTCACTTACGATGCGGACAATCATCGCAAGATGGTGGAACTGCGCGCCCGCAAGATCGATGGCATCGCCCGGGATATTCCGCCCGCGCGGGTGGACGGCGAGGCGCGGGGTGATCTCCTGCTGGTGAGTTGGGGCAGCACCTACGGCGCAATCACCGCCGCGGTGAAATCGGCACGCGCCGAAGGCCACTCGGTCTCGCATCTGCACCTGCGGCATCTGCATCCGCTGCCGGCCAATGTGGGCGAGGTTTTGCGCGGGTTCCGCCAGGTGCTGGTGCCCGAGAACAACCTGGGCCAGCTCTGCCTGGTGCTGCGCAGCCGGTTTCTGGTGGATGCAAAACCGCTGCCGAAAGTCGAAGGCCGTCCGTTCTTGATCCGCGAAATCCGCAACGCCATTGAACAGGAGTTGAGACATGCCTAGCCCCACTTTACCCGTGATGCCGCAGCCCGCTGGCAAACCGCTGGACCTGGATTGTCTGCGCACGCTCACCCGCAAAGACTTCCAGACCGACCAGGAGGTCCGTTGGTGTCCGGGTTGCGGCGACTACGCCATTCTGGCGACGGTGCAGAAGGTCCTCGCCGGCCTGGGCATTCCGCGTCATCAATTTGTGTTCGTGTCCGGCATCGGGTGCTCGTCACGTTTCCCCTATTACATGAACACCTACGGATTCCACGGCATCCACGGCCGTGCTCCGGCGATCGCGATGGGCGTCAAATGCGCCAACCCCGATCTATCGGTGTGGGTGGTCACCGGCGACGGCGACGGCCTGTCCATCGGCACCAACCATCTCATCCACGCCATCCGTCGCAACCTCGATATCAATATCCTCCTCTTCAATAACCGGATCTACGGCCTCACCAAGGGCCAGTATTCGCCCACGTCCGAGTTCGGCAAGAAAACCAAGTCCAGCCCGCTGGGTACGATCGAACGTCCCATCTGGCCGGTGCGCACCGCGCTGGCGGCGCAGGCGACGTTTGTGGCGCGGACACTCTACAGCGATCCGGCGCACCTGACGCGGACGCTCGAGGCGGCGGCGCGGCATCGCGGGACTTCCTTCATCGAGATCCTCCAAAACTGCAAAGTCTTCAATGAAGGCGCCTTCGAGGACATCGTCGACCGTTCCCAGGCGGACGAGCTCCGGATTAACCTCGAACACGGCAAACCGGTCCGGTTCGGGCCCAACGGCCGGCTGGGGCTGACTCTGCGCAACCTGGAGCCCAGCATCGTGAACCTCGAATCCACGGACCTGGCCGCGGACGCCATTCTCACCCACAACGCGGAAGCTGATTCTCCCGCCCTGGCGGAGCTGTTGGCGGCGCTGAACCCGCCGGCTTTTCCCATGGCATTCGGCGTTTTCCGCCAGGTCTCCCGCCCGGTCTACGAAGAACTGTTGATGGAGCAGGTCAACGAAGCCACCCGAAAACGCGGTCCGGGCGATCTCGCGCGCCTGTTCAAATCCGGCACCACCTGGCAAGTCGAGTGACCGATCATGCCGGCGATTCCAGCATCGAACGGCCCCACGCCGTTCACTTATCAGTTGCCCCGGATCGAAACCGGTGCCGATCCCGGGCAAACCGCGGCGGCCGAATCGCGCAACTGGAACGAACCGCTCCTGCGCGAAAACGCCATCTGGTTCTGCCAGCTCCGCTGGCTCGTGGTGGCTGTGCTCGCCGCGGTGGGTGTGGCCGGCTTCTTCCCCCAGGCCCTCGGGGCGGTGGGTCTGGTCATCCCGCCTCATTGGCCGCTCGGCACCGCCGCCTTGTTGGCCCTCCTGAACGCCGGTTACCGGCTTCTTGCCCGCGCCAGTGAACGCGCGGGCGTTCCCTCGATGCGCTGGCTGCTCTGGACCCAAATCGTCTGCGACCTCGTCATTTTGACCGCGGTCATTCGGTGGGTGGACCATGATCTGCCCGCGGCGCCCTTCATGTATCTCTTTCACCTCATCCTGGCGTGCATGGTCTTCGCTCCCGGGGAGAGCCTGATGGTCGCCGTTCTGGCCGCGGGCTGCTACCTGGTCCGGCTGGCGCTTGAACCCGCCGGCCTCGCCGCCCCGGCTTCCATCCTCTCGGCTGGCCCGATGTCGGCGGGCGCCGAAGCGCGGCGGCTTTCGCCAACCCTCTTCGTCGCGCCGATGCTCCTGATCTGGGCGGTGATCTGGTATCTAGTGTCGCGCTTGGCCGAGGTGGTGCGGCGGCGCGACCATGAATTGGCGGTCACCAACCGACGCCTCGAAGCGAGCGGCGAAGAACGCGCCCGGCACATGCTCCAAACCACCCACCAGTTGAAGGCCCCATTCGCCGCGATCCATGCCCAGGCGCAACTGCTGCTGGGCGGTTATTGCGGCACCTTGCCCGTCGCGGCCCACACCGTAGTGGAAAAAATCTCGGCCCGTTGCCTCGCCCTCTCCCGGCAAATCCAGGAAATGCTGCAACTGGCCAACCTGCGCTCGCAGGGACAGACCACGCCGCCTCGACGCGAGTTGGACCTGAGCCATGCCCTGCGCGAGGTGATTGCCCGGGTGGAACCGACCGCGCGGCAACGCGGCATCCGGATCGAGCAAGCTCTCAATCCGGTCATGCTCCGGGCCGTTCCCGACCATCTGACCATGCTGCTCGACAACCTGGTGGTAAACGCGGTCAGCTACTCCCACGATCAGGATGTTGTCCAGGTGACTTGCCGGCCGGTACCCCCGGCCACCGCCGAGGTCATCGTCCGCGATCACGGCATCGGCATCCCCGGGGATAAACTGCCGCGCATCTTCGAGGACTACTACCGCACCGAGGAAGCCGTCCGCCACAATCTCTCCTCCACCGGCCTCGGCCTGGCCGTGGTCCGCCAGGCGGCCCATGAACTGCAGGCAACCATCCAGGTCGAAAGCGCCCCCGGCTGGGGGACCCGCTTTACCGTGCGACTGCCCGATCATCCGGACACTCTCACCCCGCGCCAACCTCAACCCCACTGAAACTCCAGCTTATGGCTTACCTATTAATCGTCGACGACGACCCGGACTTTGCCAGTTCCGTGGCAACGGTCTGCCAGGCCGATGGACATGAGACCGTCGTCAAACACACGCCCGCCGACGCCCTCGCCTCCGTCGCCGAACGCCGCCCGGACGGCATCCTGCTCGATGTCATGTTTCCCGAGGATCCCACCGCCGGGTTCCAGGTGGCGCGCGAAGTCCGCCGACAGTTCGGTGAAATCCCCATCCTCCTCCTGACCGCCGTGAACCAGGAGTTTCCACTCGGCTTCAGCCACAAGGACTACGATGCGAACTGGCTGCCGGTCGCGGATTTCGTGGAGAAGCCGGTCGACTTCGCGGTGCTCCGCGAGAAGGTGAAGCGGTTGCTCGGCGGGACCAGCGGTTAGCCGCCGCGACTCCTGACCGATGACCCACCACGACTTTTCGAGTTATGAGTTGATACGTGGCGGCAGCTCGCCGGGATTGTTCACGAAATCCGTGAACGCTTTCGCTCGTTCACTTGTCTGAAGGGCTGATGAAGCGCTCAAAGGTATTCGTGCCATGGGAGGAGGGTCTGCATGCCCGGCCGGCAACGGCTGTGGTGCGGCTCGCCCAGAGCTTACGATCCACCGTGATCCTGAAATGCAACGGAAAGATCGCGGATGCGCGCAGCATTCTCAGCATTCTGCTCCTGTGCGCTTCGATGGGAGCGGCCGTCGAACTGGAGGTTCGCGGCGAAGACGAAGAGCATGCCCTTGCCGCCGTCGAGTCGGTGTTTGTGAACCGGGATGGCGGCAGCGCGAACCGCCCATCCTCCTGAGGGTCTCTCCTGCCCGCGCCCTCCTCGGTGAGGCTGACGCGCCACCCGGCCGTCGTCCCCGGGAAAGCGGTCCCGGACGTCCTGAAGCAGGCGGCGGTTGACCTCGTGGATGATATCGAGATGGCGCGGCAGCAACACCTCGAACCATGCGACCGGCCATTTCTCCAGCGCTTCGGGCAGCAGCGTGTGGTTGGTGTAGGCCAGCGTGCGTTGCGTGAGATTCCAGGCCTCATGCCAACTCAGCTTCGCCTCGTCCAGTAACAGCCGCATCAGCTCCGGCACCGCCAGGGTGGGTGAATCGCCACTATGAGCTCAACGCGCGCTGGGAGAACAACTCCTTGGTGAGCAGTTGCTGAAACCACATCCGCGGCAAGATCGCGCCTGATCAGTCAAGACCCAGTATCCTCGAGCCTTTGGATCCATCCGTTGAAATGCGGGCACGCTCCTCGTATTCGATCCATTCCGATGCGCCGCACAATAATCGGCGCGTGCGCCCTCAGCCCGCTGCCTTTGCGGTATCCCGAGAAAAGCCGCTCAATACGCTTAGACGGCGCGGTCGCCTCGTGATCGTTGATTTCTTCGCACTCGCCGCATTCATGAACGATTTGCGTGAATCGAGGTTCCAGATCGGGTCGCTCGAAAGCACTCGACATGACCTTGGTATCCGAGAACAGCAGTGCCTCTAATTCGTGCATCTGGATATACGGCACGAACCGATTCGGATCGTCAGAGGAATCCATCTTCACGGCGACCTCGCTCCGCATCGCAGCCTCGACAATCCCGGCGATTTCCTGTGCCTTCTCTCCTTTCGCCTGTTGGACTCCTGGCCAACTGTCCGGCAGGCCGTAGTAATCGAAGAATGTGCTCACATGACTCGCCCGCTCTTGTTTTAGCAGCGCCAGAATCTCTTTGCGCACCGCATCGAAGTTGCGAATTCCGCCCTTGTGGCCCGGCTTGCCGATGATCTTGCCATGCAGCGACACTCCACGTGCGCCCAAGTGCGGAGCAAACGTCTGTTCGACGATGGTGCGTTCGGTGAAGCCCTCGACAACGATCAAAACCCTATGCATGTGTCGGCCCGGCTTCGATGACGTTCTTTTGAAGGAGTTCCCCGAGCGAGTAGTCCTTGAGCCATTCCGCCAGCGGCTCTTCTTCCAGACGTCGGAAATGCGATGCCCCTTCCAGACGCTCCACCACCACGACCTCTTGCGGCTCAAATTGATTCAGCAGCGGGGCAGACTGCGTCGAAACGATCAACTGCGTTCGCTGCGCCGATTCCTTGAGCAACTGCGCCAGCACTTCCAGGGCGTACGGATGCAGGCCCAATTCTGGTTCGTCAATAACGACGGTGGAAGGAGGCCTGGGTTGCAACAGCGCCGTCGCGAGACATATGAAACGGATCGTGCCGTCCGAGAATTGCCAGGGCTGGAACGGAAATGTGCTTCCGTGCTGCCGCCACTCCAATCGCACTAACTCGTTCTCACCCTTCATCTGCGGTTCAAGCACAAAGTCATCGAAGAAGGGTGCAATCCATTGCACCGTCTCCCGAATCCGTTGGTATCGAACGGCATTTTCTTCCCGTATCTTCAGCAGGAACGCGGCGATATTCCCGGCGTCAGGCCGCAATTCACGGAAGTCCCGAACCGCGCAAGGACGTCGCATCGGCGCGGTACTGCTCGTATCGTGAAAGTGATAAACCATCCAACTCGACACTGCCCGGTAAACATGGGCTTCGACAGAAGGCCAGTCGCCCCGACCAGACCTGCGGTCTTTCCATGTCGGCAGGCGCGCTTCTTTCACGCCGCCACCATGCCTATGCCAATCACCCAGGCCCTGACCTCCAGTATAAAGAGTGGCCTCCTCCCGAATCATCATTTCGGAAGCGACAGTCGGCTCCAAGGCGAATCGGTATTGATTTGATCCGAACTTCAGATGTGTGCTGATTTGCTTGGTTTCTTTCGGGCCGTTGAAGAAAAAGCCATCCGCGCCGCCGCTGTTCGTAACAAACGATTGAAGACCGCCGTCCGCCATAGCGCGGAGCAGCCGAAACAGATCCACCAGATTGCTCTTCCCCGCGCCGTTAGCGCCGACGAGCACATTCAATTCCTCCAGCTTGAAGTCCTTCAACTCTCGGATGGACTTGAAGCCATTGAGCGTGATTTGGTCTAAAGCAGCCATGTCTTGGAAACTTACGAACTTGCCTTCCGCAACGCGACATCCAAAATCGGAGCGAAAACCTTCGAGATCGCTGTCCCCGCGCCTTCGGAACCTGGCGGTCGAGCTCGAATTTGTGGACGGATTGCTGCAGCCATGTCGCGCGCGACGACGATGCGAAACGGCTTCTTCGGATTGTTGAATGCGTTCGCCAGTTCTTCGCGCCGGGCTTTGCTGCGAATGTGTTGCTGCCATTCCAATGTGTCGGACGCCGAGCCGGACATGACGATGTCCATCGTGCCTTTGTCATCGTCGTCGTGATGCCAGGCCGGGCGCAGCTTCTGGATCGCCCTGTAAAGCTCCACGAAATGCGGAGGCTCATGCTGACGATCATCGCCTTAGGCGATGGGATCGTTCGCGTGCCGCCAGTCCAATGCAAAGACCGCGTCGTAGTCCAGCACCCCTTCCTGCCTCGGATGCAGGAAGCGAACATAATCACTCGACGCATTGCGATCCGCGAACACCACGCCGTCAATATGCCTCACTTCCGTTGACACCCGCAAGACGCACAATGTCGCCGCCGTGACCTTGCGTTTAAAGAGCATCGGATTGCGGGCGTGAAAATAGAGATTGGCGTATTGATGCAGCTTCAAACCGCCGGGAACGTGCTTCAGGTCGCGCCGCTCCTGCACGAGTTCCAGCGCCACGGAATAATGCGGCACTTTCGCCGCGCGCTCGTTCGACAGAATGCCGAGCTTCACGACCGATGGAATATTATCCAGCGGCATGATGCATTGAAATTCTGTGACGCGGGGATTCATAACTGCTCATCAGCAACCATAGTTTGATCAAAACGAGCATTTGGACGAGTCCCCAATAGCCTAGCAATCGACCAACCGGTCCAGTTCACCTTTGGTCGCAACGAGGGACTAACAAGAATCGTTTGGAAACCAAAATCAAGAACGAGTCAATGGCGGTGTTGACCCACTTGCAGTCGCACGCCGAAAGTGCGGTGGAAGAAACGGAACTCGCTTTGGATGCGGTATATCTCGGCGCGGCGCTGGAAACCTTCTGGCAGGACTTGGAAGGACAGCTTTTGGCCTGATGCCGCTTTCGTTCACTCCTCTCCATCTGCCAGCTTCACATTATCGTAACCGGCCACAATCAACCGCTTGAGGTAAAGCTCGTGGGAGATGGCTAGATACATTTCACAGCATACGGCGTTCACGTGGGTTTTGAACGGCTTGGCCGTGCCGCCGCCGTGTTGCGGCTGGATGATCGTGCTGGAGACCATCGAGGAAAAGCTCCAGCTTTGGAACCACTCGCTGGACTTGCCAGCCATTCCCTTTCGTTTGAAGGCGGGCGGGATTGGCGCCATCAACTCCGCGAATATCGTTCGCGGGACCCAGCGTCCCGCCAGACGACTACGCCAACCTGACCCTCACTTCGCGGCCAGGCGCTGGTTCAAATAGGATTCCAACGCGGCAAATGCCGTCCCGGGGTTCGCCTCACCCGTCCAGGTTTGCCAGAACCGCGCCAGGAGATTCAGCTCCTCATGTTGCTTGGCGCGCACGTCTCCTTCGCTCGTCGCGCCTTGGGGTTGCCAGTCCGGGCCGAGCGCTTCACGCGCCCGCAACAGGAACTCGGTCGCCGCCGGGGCATTGCCGTTCTTCCATGCCAGATAACCGCGCAGGAAGAAGGCACCCGCCGCTTTCGGGTTGCTCTGACAAACCGCGGCGAGCCGGGTCTCAGCCAGGGCGAACTGCCTACGCAACAGGGAAACTTCGCCCAGCAAAAAGAGCGCGCCCGTTTCGGCCGTGTTGATCGCCTGCGCCCGCTCGAGCGAAGCCTCGGCCGCGGCGAGATCGGCGTCCGTCAAGGCCGATTGCCCCCGGATGATTCCCCACTGTTGCCAGGCGCGATGGCTCTGGGGATTAATCGTGCGCAACTCGGCCAACGCTTCGAGCGCCTCCCCGGCCGCGCCACCGGCCGCCAGGCACAACGCGAGATAATAGCGGGCGTCCTCGTGCTCCGGCTTCAGGGCGAGCGCCTCGCGAAAGATGGGGATCGCCCGGGCTGGATCCCTTTCCCGCTTGAGCAGGTCCATCGCGGTCCGGTGCAGTTCCCAAAAGCGCAGCAACCGTTCGCGGTCCGTCATCACCGGTGCCGCACCCGCCCCCGTCCCGGGCCTTGCGGGAACCGACGTGAACCGGGGATCGGGCCGGAACGGTTTGGGCGCGGGTTCGCCCTCGGTCCAAATCCAGGTGGTGTTGGCCTCGAGATTCGCAACCTGCTGGGTACCGCCCGCGTGCCAACGGACTTCGAGCCGGTCGACCCGCGGCGCGGCGCCCAATCCCCAGTGCAACACCCGGCTGTCCTGGGAGAGATAACTGACGCCGGTGACGCTCCGGCGCAAACCCACCCCTTCGACCCAGGCGACCGCGGTTGATCCTTCGGCCTGGGCCATCGATTGGCCTTCGGCATTTCGCGCCCGCAGATGCAGCTTGAGCCAGTTCCCCATCACGCGCTCGTTGCGGAACAAGCGGACACCCTCGTAAAGATCGGCGATCGCCAGATCGAGGTCGCCGTCGTGGTCGTAATCCGCGAGCCCGAGCCCGCGGCTGACATGCGCCGTGGCCAGGTCCGGGTGAAGCGGCGCCAGGTCGTGGAACGATTGGCCCTGACGGTTCCAAAACAGAAACGGAACCTGGGGCTTGAGCTTCCGCGGCGGCGGACCGGTTTCCTCGATCGTGTTCCCGTTCACACAGACCAAGTCGAGCCAGCCGTCGTGATCGAGATCGGCAAAGGCACTGCCCCAACCCACCCGCGGCAGTGAGATCTGTCCCAACCCTTTCCGGTCGGCAATGTCCATGAACCGCAGCCGGTTGGTCGAGGTCGGCCCGAGGTTGGCCCAAAGGTTTTCATACATCCCGTTTTCCTGGGCCACCCAGTGCGATACGAACAAATCGTCGTCGCCGTCCCGGTCGAAATCGCCCACCGCCAAGCCCATGGCACTGCGATAATCGGCGACCCACGCCGGGTGGCTGATCTCAACCAACCGCCCCTGGCGATTGTGATACAGGACATTGTCCGAAACGTCGTTCGCCACATAGAGCTCAAGCCAGCCGTCCTGGTCGAAATCATGCCACAACGCGCCCAGACTCCGCCCGGCCGGATTCTCCACTCCCACTTCGGCGGCGACGTCCGTGAAGGTGCCATCGGGATTCTGACGGTAGAGGGCGTTTCGCCCCCCGGGATACGATGCCGGGTTCAACGTGAATGGCACCGCCGTTCCCAGTTGATCGGACACCACCTCCCGACTCGCCTCGTTCTCGACATAATCGACATAGGCGCAGACATACAGGTCCAGCCGTCTATCGTTATTGAAATCGCCCCAGCTCACGCCCGACCAGAATCGCGGCGGCGCCTCGAGCCTTGCCTCCATCACGAACGCGCCGGTCCCTCCCTCGTTCCTCAACAGCCGCAACTCCTGATAACCGCTGATCGCCAGGTCCAGCCAGCCGTCCCCGTCATAGTCCCCCCAGGCGGCACCCATGCCGCGGAGGCGCAACTCGGGAAAGGCATCCACGCGCCGGAACATTTCGTCCCCCAGGTTTTCGTACAGGGCGCACGGCAGGAGTTCCCCCTCGGGTAGATTCAGAGCGCCGCCGGCGGACACCAGGAAGAGGTCTTCGTCTCCATCGTTGTCAAAGTCACCCCAGGCCAACCCCGGTCCCATATCCTCCGGCAACTGCGAAGTGCGCTCGCCCGCGAAATTGCGGAATGCGCCGAGCCCGGCGGCCGCGGTCACTTCGGTCCAGAGCGGCCGTGGCGCGCCCGGTGGCAACCCGCGCGCCAGTTCGCTGGTGATATGCTCGGACTGCTCGTCGGGTCGATAGGCTACCGGGCGGCTACGTCGCCCGGCGTCCCACAGGATCCCGGTGCCGGCCACCAATCCCAAAACCAGCGCGATCATCGTCCAGCGCAAACGGCGCCGGCGCGGACTCAACGGCACGGTCATAGCGAGGCGGACCGGGGTTCGGGTTGGACTTTGACGCGCAAGGTCGTGCGGGCGATCTCGGTGACCGGTGCGGTCAAGGTGTTGGTTTCGCCAAACAGATAGTTGAGAAGGAACTGGTCCACCTTGCGGTAGTTCAACGCCACGTCGATCCGGTATTCCCCCACCTCCGCGGGCGCCACCATTGGCGGTGTCGGAATCTCGAGTGTACCATCGGCCCCCGCGGCCGGCAGACCGGCGTCGGTCGTCACCGCCCCGGAACACGACACCTCGAACTGCACGCTGTCCGAATACCCCGGGAACAGGGCGCGCCGGAACCGGACGCCGACCATTTCCCAGAGATTGTGGCGGTCGATCAGATTACCGTGCTGATCGACCGGCTCGGCTTTGAAGAGGAACGTCCCCGGTTGCAGGAAGTGACGGTCATCGCGTTTCCCGGAAGTCCAGACGGTCTGCCCAGCATCGTCCACCACCGTGATTTCGAGCCAGCTCTGGATGATGTCCAGCGGCCCGGTCGGAAAATCATGGCCGACCTTGTTCGATGCCATCACCACCCGCAGCGGGATGTTCTGCCCGGAAATCACGGTCTCGGGCGCCGTCGCCGCCAGCTTCACGATCGGGCCGTGCGCCCATTTGTCCCGGATCTCCGGGATCTCGAATTCGCCACGCAGCCATTGCTCGGTCAACTCGAGCTGAGTCTCCCACCCCTCGAGCTGGTCTTTAAGCGCCACCGGCATGATCGTGTTCGCCGCGATGAATCGATGGCTGCGATGTTTGCCGTCACGCGGCGTGCGGTTGTAATCGAGGGCATCGCCCGCGGCCGGATCGCGCGATGCCACCAGCGGCATGTGGCATTCGCGGCATTCCACCGTCTTCAGCGGGTCGCCCTGTCGATTCCAATGGCTGGCCGCCCAGTTGTCGTATTGGTTCTGGAGCTGCACCCAGCCGACACGGTTGACCTCCGCGTCGATGAACTGCTTGTGGCACGCGGCGCAATACTCCGGCTTCTTGAAGGCGCGTTTGGCGAGCAGGTTGTGCTCGGCCGGATAACTCCGGATCAGGAAATCCCGCAACACCCGGCTCCAGCCGTCGGTGGACCATTGCCAGAGATACTCGCGCGGCTGCGTGACCGTGTAGTTCGCGTTGCCTTGGACATCCGTTTCGCGGATGGCATGGCAGGCCAGGCACGAAACTCCCTCCTGATACCCGTGCAGCCCCGTGAGGTTCTCGACAAAAATATTCTTCGTGCCGGAGAAGAGTGAGATCGGATCATGACAACCCCCGCAATACCGCGTCGATTCCGCCCCGTTCTGCTTCGCCATCACCTCCTGGATCCCCAGAAATATCGTGTCCATTGCCGCATACCGATGCGCGCTGGGCAGCCATTCCTCGAGGATCTCTTCGTGACAACCCGCCGTGCCGCACGACCGTGAGCCCGCCAGCGACCGCGCGTCGAATGCACCCCCCGTGTCGGTCCGCGCCAGGCTCGGCGCGAAGGGCCGGTTGGTCCCGTAAAGATAGCTGTAGTCCTCGGGAAAAGCGTTCACGTAGCCGCTTCCCCGAGACCCCACCGCGAGCGCGCCGGTCCCCAGGATCAGCACCACCGCGCCCGTACCGCCCCAGACCCAGTACCCCGCCGCCCCAGCCGTAAACCGGGTCCGCCACTGTTTCACCACCACCGCAACCAGGTGCGGAACCACGCCCCCCAGCATCCCAAAGGTCGAAACCAGATGAACCTGCCGCCACCACTTCGTCGTCCGCACCCCCAGCAACGCCTCAAGCATCAGGATCAATCCCGAGACCGACACCACCAATAAACCGATCACCGCCACCCAACCCAGCACCGTCATATGCGACGCCGCGTACCGCCGGTAATCCGCCACGTGCTTCACCACATACCAACCGAGCGGCAACAGCGTCAGCGCCCCCAACGCCGTGTGCACCAGCACCCCCCACTGCACCGCCGGATGAAATGGCGCAAACGAAATCGCCAGCCCGCTCACCACCAGAAATAACAGGATTGCCAGCGACGCCCGCGCCAGCCACGACGCCCAGCCGGTCCGCAATACCGGCTCGGCCGCAGCGAGCGGATGAGGGGAGGATGGGGGATCGACCGGAGGAGGACCAGAGTTCGGGTTCATGGCGCGACGCAATAAATCGGGTTCGATTGGACGCGGGGAGAATGCGCTGTGAAGGGCAACGGAGCCTTGATCTGCGTCAATGCCGGCTTCTTTCCATGATGATATGTGGTAATGAGGATAGCCCCGGGGGCGGAGTGGATTCCGTCAGGGGCCAATGGCGGCGAGGTTCAGGGGCGTGGCGCAGATTGCCGCGCTCACCGGTCAATCCGAAAAGACAGTCCAACGCCATTGAGGGTACGCGCGGGCCTGGCTCTATGAGTCGATCCAGCGCGCAAACAGTGGATGAAGAATCCGGGCTCCAGTTACTCCATCGGATTCAACACCGACGCGCCGGTCGGAGCGAAGTGGGCGGTATTGGCGGTGAGAATCGTGTGTTGGTAATGGAGCGCAGTGGCGGCGATGAGCGAATCCTCGCAGGCGATGGTGCGGTTGCTGACTTTGAGCTCGGCCAGAAGCTGCTTCCAGCGCACCAAAACGGCCTCGTCCAGCGGGAGCGTCGCCCCCGCGAACTGCGCGCGCACGGCCTCGACCCACGGGCGCAGGTCCCGCTGAAAGGCTGCTTCCGTCAACGTGATGCCGTGCTCGATCTCCGCCCACGTCACGACAGAGACGAAAATCTCCGCTTCTTTCGTTGCGACAAAGCGCTCCAGCTTGCGCGAACGGCCCCTGCGACGAAGGAACGACAGCAGATCCGTGTCGATCAGATAACTCATCGGAATGGCAGCGTGTGCCGGGGCACCTCCGGAATATCATGCGGGCATTGGCGCATAGCCTTGAGCAGCCCCACCGCACCCACCCGACGTGGCGGAAGCGGGGTGAGTAGGAGGCTGTGCCGGCCGTCATTGAGCGGTCGAACCTCCATCACGCCACCTTCGCTCAACCCGGCCGCCTCGCGCCAGGCCTTCGGAAAGGTCGATTGGCCGACGCGCGAGATGGTCATCACATCCAGGACTTTCATGAATTAAGGATTCCTTAAATGCGCTCGATCGTCAAGACCGGGATCGGGGATTTGGGATCCGTCAGAAATGACCAATCCATCGTGCAATCCCCAATCCCAATGGGCCGCTTCACGGAGCGACACCACCTCGTTACTTCCCGCGCTATGATCCAATTACTTCGCCTGCCCCAGCAGTGCCGAAACCTCCACCGCCGCATCCGCGAAAGCCAGCGGCACCGCCGTATCCCCCGCGCGAAGGCGGGTAGCTCGTCCCTCCAACCGGCCCGCCTTGGCAACCAGCGAGGTCAGCAGGTGCCGAAACACTTCTGCACGCGCGTTGTTTTACGGTTTAGGGGTGCTCACCTCGAGGATCTGACCGTCCTGGAGCAATCGCTCGCGCAGCTTTGGGTAATCGACCGCCTGCACGCTCGTTTTGCCGTCGATGGCCAGGGCGGCGGCGGTGGCCGCGGATTGCCCGAGGATCATGAAGACCGGTTCCATGCGGATGGAGCCAAAGGCGATGTGCGAGCTGGAGACGCAGACGGGGACGAGCAGGTTGTCCGCCTGGCCGGGCTTGGGCACCAGCGCCCCGTATGCGATCGCATAGGGGGCCGGAGTCGGCACCCCAATATCACCTTCGTTCTGCACATAACCCTCGGGCGTGACATACCGCTGGACGTTGTGCGAATCGATGGTGTAGGAGCCCATCCCGACCGAATCGGGCGTGGGCCGCCGCTGGAGCAGCTCGTTCTCAGTCATGACGAAAGCGCCTACCATCCGCCGGGCTTCCCGGACGTAGATCTGGTGGGGCCAATGGCCGTTGTCGACAAACTCGTCCCGGGCCAGACCCCACTGGCGCATCCGGGTCCGCACCTCCGGCGGGACCCGCGGATCGTTGGCGATGAAATAGAGCCAGCCTTGCTGGTAACGCTCGTGTTCGCGCAGGATTTCGCGCCGGCGCTCGTAAGAGGCCTCGGGATAATCATGACTGAAGCCGATGTTGTCCGTGCTCATCGGGCCGTGGTTGTTGGTATCCGTTTTTCGATTCGGGATCGGATCGAACTTGTCGAAGGTCTCGCGCCAACCCGCTTCGAAAATACGCACGAGCAGTTCATATTGGCCGGCGTCGTAACCATCCGGCTTCTCGAATGCCACGCGGTTGTCCGGGTGATCCGTCAGGCACATCCGGTAACAGTAGGCCTGCACCCGGCGATCGCCCTCGCCGTAAACACCGGGTGGCTCGGCGCTGATCCGTGGCAGCAGACCGCTCGCGGGATCGCCCGGGATCACGTAGGGACTGATCTTCTCCTTGAGCACGCCGAAATGATGCCGATGATGTAGCACCCCGGTCTGGATGCCGTTCCACTGTTCGCCGTAAACGCTCTGCGCCTCGCGTCCGACGTGATAATCCACACCCGCCGCCGCCAGCAAGTCGCCTTCGTAGGTCGCGTCGATAAACATCCGGCCGCGGTACGTCTTCCCGCTGAGCATGGTGATCGCAACGATCCGCGCCCCTTTCTTGCGCACACCCTTGGCCCGATCCAACCACTCGTCGCGGTGCACTGGAATGGTGTGCTGCACGATGAAATCCTCGAACACGCGCTCGGCGACGTGCGGTTCGAAGATCCACATCGTCCGTTGCGCGCCATCGATCGCCGGGGTGCCCTGGCCGCGGTTGCCATACTCGTCGCGCTTTTGCCAGCGCCACGCTTCGGGCTGCTCGTAATGGCGGTAGATCCGGTGATAGAATTCCCGCGCCAGGCCGCCGATTACCGACTTGTTGCCCGTGTCGGTAAACCCGAGTCCGCCGCTCGAGAGCCCGCCCAGATGCCGGTCCGGGCCCACCAGCACCACCGTCTTGCCGAGGCGCCTGGCCTGGACCGCGGCCATCACCCCAGCCGAGGTGCCGCCGTAAATGACCACATCGTAATCCTGGGCGTGCAGCAAGCTGGCGGCGAGCAGAGTGAAACCGAGGGCTCTGAGGAAGCAGGCAGGCATGGGAGTTGTATAGCCGGCGGCGATCGCTCACACAATCCTTGATTGATCGGAGGGTGCCGATAAAGTGACCTCAAGGACGCAAGAGACCCAGGGTCTCCCATCAAGGAGGAGGAATATGAGCGAAGGATTTATCCCACCACACGGCGGCTACCAAAGCCTGCTCGCTTACCAGAAGGCGGAGATCGTCTATGACGCCACCGTTCGGTTTTGTGACCTCTGGATTGCCCGGGGCGATCGCACCCGGGATCAGATGATCCAGGCCGCGCGCCATCGCCCTTAGGTCGCTTGCGTCCCTTAGATCCCCTACTCGGTCCCTCGCAAAAGCTCACCCAGATTATACCGCGTATACCGGCAATGGCTTGCCACGTTCTTCGCATCCGCGTTAGCCACCCAGAAATCGAGCGTTTCCGGGGCGAACAACACCGAGTGAATGTTCGAGTTCATCGCCACCGGCCGGTCCATGAGCCGGCGCGCGCCTTCGTCGTCAATCCGGCCATAGGCGGCCTGGACCCGTTCCGCGAGTTTCTCGTAACGGTCGCCGGCGCTCATGAGCACGGCGTCGGCGATGGCGTGCGGCAATTGCGGATGGGCCTCGCCCGCCCGCACCACCTCGAACGTCGTGGGCGTGGCGGCGATGCCGACAGCGCGCTGGTTCCGGCCGTCGCCAATCACGTAGTAGTATTCGCAGGTGCGCGGCCCCTGGCGCATGATCTCGACCGCTTCATCCAGCGTGGACGCTTTTTCCATCACTTCGCGCACCAGCTGCGCCATGGGCTTTCCGTCCCAGAGCCCTTCGCCGCGCCCGCCCATTTCCCCGATCGAGATATGACGTTCGTTCATGGCGGTGACCGAGCCGACGAACCCGCCGTAACTGACGTTCACCCAGGCATGGCCGTAATCGGGTTGATGCACGATGACCACCGCGTTGCGTTCGAGCCCGACACCGCGCAGGTAGTCCAGCACTCGCCCGTGGTACATGCGGCCTTCGACCGTGGCCTGGCCGTAGACGGCGAAGCCGCTGCAGTGGAACAGCTCGGGAAAGAAATTCGCGAGCCGCAACTCCTCGCGGTCGAGCCCGGCCGCCTCGGCCATGGCGTCCATCTCGCGCAGATACCGCGGGTCAATGAAAGGCGCGATCCGCGACTGGGCTTCCTCGATCTCGCCGAAGAACCAGCGCCCCTTCTCGAAGGAACTGCCGACACCCACCCCGTAGAGAATCTTCGCCACCAGATCGCGCACTTCCCGGCGCATCAGTTGTCCGTGCTGCCGCCCCATCTCTTCCGGCGATCCCTTCAGAAACAGCACCTTCGTCCCGTCGCGGTCCTCGAGCCGACCGGCACCCTCCTGACCCAGCAATCGAACCTGGCCCGTCGCGGGGCCAAGTGTCGGCAGCTCGAGGTTCAACAACGATAATGCCGCCGGGATGAAACGCTCGATGTGCGCGCGGGCCACGCGCTCGACCGTCGTGCCCGATCCGGCCGGCAACTTCCAGGCACCCGCCGGGCTGCCCTCGGTGACCCGAACGTTCTCGAACTCCACCGTCAGTCGCCGGTTGCGTGAATCGGCCAGGCTGACCCGGGCCGGCAGGAAATCGGACTTGCGCACCCAGAGCGTGAGTTCGCCCGGCGGGAGTTTCAGGGCCTCGAGGGCTTGCGGTTGAGGCACCGCCCGAAGGACGTGGCAGGGTGCGCCCCCCAAGGTTTCGGCGGGCAAAGCCTCGAGCTGCAGCAGGAGCGGCAGCAGCAGGAGTTGCGGGCGCGTCAACGGCAGCTTGAACGGTGGCAGAGTCGAGCGATCGAGGCTGTCCGGCCGCGTCGCAAAACGTGGAACGTCCGGTGAGCCGATCACTCCGAATTCCTTGCCCGGGGCGTACAACCAAAGTTCCTGACCATCCCGGCCAAGCTCCAAATCCCTCCCTTCGATCCGCGCCGCGAGTCTCAGCCGGTCGGGTGCCTCGAACGCGATCTGGACCGCGCGGCCGACCAGTCCGCGACCCATCCCCTCGGCTTCGACAATCCGCGCCGCGGCCGAGAATGTCGGTGGCGTCACGCCCTCGGCCGGCTCGACCACCGCGATGAGCTTGCCGATGAGACCGCCGACCACTTCCTGGGGACTGGAGGCGGCCTGGTCCTGGCCGCGAAGGGTGGAGATCAGAAGCCAAACCAACAGCGCACCGTTCAACGGCAACAACAGGCGGGTTCGTCGCATGCCGCGAATGTAACCAGGCGACGGCTGGCTGACCAGAATGAAGGCGTGAACGCCTGAACGCCTGAACGCTTGAACGGCCGCTTGACTTCATGACTTGCGTCCTTGCACCCTTATCCAAGCATGAAAACCCTCCTCGGCTGTGGTTTGATCGTCGCTGCCGCTGTCATGGCCCAGGCGAACGACCGCCAGATCCTCTACGTGGCGCCGGACGGAAACGACAGTTGGTCGGGCCACTTGCCGGCGCCGAACACCGAATCCAACAACGGTCCGTTCGCCACCATCCATCGCGCCCAAACCGCCGTGCGCGATTGGCTCGCGGCCTCCCCACGACCCGACTCCGCGCCGCGGCCGGAAATTCACATCCGGGGCGGGCTCTACCTGCTGGAGAAACCGTTGACGCTGACACCCCAGGACAGCCAGACCCTCATTCGCGCTTACCGGGCCGAACAACCAATCCTCAGCGGCGGCGTGCGCATCACCGGTTGGAAGGTAGGAGGGGACGGCCGTTGGCGCGCTGATCTGCCGGCTGTCCGAGAGCAAGGCTGGAACTTCACCCAACTCTTCGTGAACGATCAACGCCGCCCGCGCCCGCGTCTGCCGGTCACCGGCCATTACCTCATCGCCGGGGAACTGGCGGCCACCGACGAAGCGCTGGCCGGTGTGGACCGCTTTCAGTTTGGGTCGGGCGAGATCCGGCCCGAATGGTCGAACTTGAATGATGTCGAAGTGCTGGCCTTTCACAGTTGGACCATGTCGCGGCTTCCGATCAAGTCCGTGGACGCCCAGGCGGGGGTGGTGAATTTCTTTGGCACCAGCCCCAGCAAATCCTATTGGGGCATCTTCAAGAAGGGCAACCGTTACCTGGTCGAGAACGTTAAGGAAGCCCTCGGCACACCCGGCCAGTGGTATCTCGACCGGCCTCAAGGTGAGCTGATCTACCTGCCGCAACCGGGTGAAACCCCGGACAACACGGTGATCATCGCGCCCCGGCTCGAGCGGTTGCTGGTGATTGCGGGGGAACCGAACGGAGCCGTCGTGCGCGATGTCCGGATCGAAGGATTGACCTTCGCCCACGCCGCGTGGCCCATCCCGCGGCAGGGCCAGGCCATGCCCCAGGCCGAGATCAACCTGGATGGAGCGATCAGCGCAACCGGCGCACACGGGATTGTGTTCAAAGGCTGCGCGGTCCGTCATGTGGGCGCTTACGCAATCGCCCTCGGAGACGGCTGCCACCACAATCTGATCGAATCGTGCGAAATGATCGATCTCGGTGCCGGCGGGGTGAAACTCGGCGCCGCCGGGTTGGACGGTTGGGGCGGGTTGAATGAGGCGCGCACGGCAGCCACGCCGACCAGTTCACACAACACCGTGCGGGATTGCACGATCGCGTTCGGCGGCCGGCTGCATCCGGCGGCCATCGGCGTCTGGATCGGGCACTCGCCGCACAACACCATCGAGCACAACGAAATCTTCGACTTGTATTACTCGGCCACCAGCATCGGGTGGGTTTGGGGTTACGCCCCGAGCCACGCCCATCACAATCGGGTCCTCTACAACCACCTCCACACTCTCGGCCAGGGCGTCCTGTCGGACATGGGCGCCGTCTACACCCTCGGCATCTCGCCCGGCACGGTCGTCAGCCACAACGTCATCCACGACGTGCACGCCTTCGACTACGGCGGCTGGGGGCTTTACACCGACGAAGGCTCGACCGGCGTCGCCATGGAAAACAACCTCGTCTATCGCACCAAAACCGGCGGGTTTCATCAGCACTACGGACGCGAAAACTTCATCCGCAACAACATCCTCGCCTTCTCGCAAACCGATCAACTGCAGCGCACCCGCAAGGAACCGCACATCTCCTTCACGTTCGAACGCAACCTGGTGCTCTACGACCGCGGCGCGCTCATGGGCAGTCAGTGGGCCGACGACCGCGTGGTGGTGGACGGCAATCTCTACTGGAACCGGGCCGGCGATGTCCGGTTCCCCGGTAACCGCCCGCTCGACGAATGGCGCGCCGCCACCGGCCACGACCGGCATTCGCTGGTCGCCGATCCCCAGTTCCTGGATCCGGCCAAACACGATTATCGACTCGCCGCCGGTTCGCCGGCCTTTCAACTCGGCTTCGTCCCGTTCGATCCCACCAAGGCCGGACGGCTCACGCCTCGGACGTTGACCGCCGGACTGCCACCCGTGCCACCCAGCTTTGAGGGGATTCCGGCAGGTTTCTAATATGCGATCCGCGATTGGAGGGACGAGCTACCGCGAGTCCGCCTTTGCAGTTCGGATACCACGAGCGACCTCGTATAACTCGGCCCTCCAACCATGAACGCGTCAGCCCATCACAAATCCCGAACCACCCGCCGCGGGTTCCTGTCGGGCTCGGCCGCATTGGCGGCCGCGACGCTCGCCGGGTGCGCCACGCGGCCCCCGTCACCCGGCTCGATCATCGATACCCACACCCATTTCTACGATCCCACCCGTCCCCAAGGCGTGCCATGGCCGCCGCCGGACGATCCGTTGCTTTATCGCCCCGTCCTGCCGGCGGAGTTTCGAAGGTTGGCCGAACCGCTCGGCATCGCCGGCACCGTGGTGGTCGAGGCCAGTCCCTGGGTCGAGGACAATCAATGGGTGCTCGAGCTAGCGGCGGATGATCCTTACCTGATGGGCCTGGTCGGGCATCTGAAACCAGGCCAGCCGGATTTCGCGCAACAACTCGCGCGCTACGCCCGCAACCCGCGGTTCCGCGGCATTCGCACCGGGCTCTGGGGAGTCCAGCTGGATCCCAGCGGCGACGCGTTTGCGCGCGACCTCGAACGATTGTCCGAACGTGATCTCGCGCTGGACGTATTGATCGGCCCGGAACAACTGCCGACGGTGGCGCAACTGGCGACGCGCCTTCCCGCCCTGCGCATCGTGGTTGATCACTGCGCCAACGTCCGCATCGATGGCCACACGCCGCCGACAGCCTGGCGCAATGGCCTCCAGCTTTGTGCCGACCAACCGAACGTGTTCATGAAAGTCTCCGGGCTGGTCGAAGGAACCGGCCGCAGCGACGGCTCCGCAACCCGCGATGTGGAGTTCTACCGCCCTGTGCTCGATGCGGTTTGGAATGCCTTCGGCGAGGATCACGTTCTGTTCGGCTCGAACTGGCCCGTGAGCGCCCGGTTCGCGCCGCTGGCCACCGTGCATGCGATCGTGGCGGAGTACTTCGCCAGCCGGGGCGCGAACGCTCCATCGAAGTTTTTCCAGCATAATGCCAATCGAGTTTATCTCTGAACCTATGAACGCCAACCGTCCCACCCGCCGATGGCCGCGGCGGATACTCCGCTGGTTCGCCGTCCTTTTGCTCATCCTGCTGGCTGTGGTGCTGGCACGTTGCCTCTACGCCTTTCGCGATCGCGATCCCGCCGCCGACTTCGCGCTCGAGCTCACCGACGAAGCCTGGCAGCAGGATCCGCGTCCGCTCCGCGTCGGCTTCGCCCGCGTGAAGATCACCCCGGACGTTGCCGATCCCACGAAGCCCGTCTACGTCGCCGGATTCAGCCAGAACCGTCTGGCCACCGGCGTCCATGACGATCTCTGGGCGATTGCCTGCATCATCGACGACGGGCATCGACGCGTCGGTATCGCGTCGCTCGACGCCATCGGACTCTTCCACGAAGCAGTGCTCGAAATCCGTCGGCGACTGCGGCCGGAGGATGGGATCGACTACGCCATCGTTTGCACCACGCACAACCACAATACGCCAGATCTGATGGGACTTTGGGGACCGCACCCATTGAAGAGCGGAGTGGATCGAGCCTATCTGGAACTGGTGATCGCGGCAACCGCCCGGGCGTTGGGCGAAGCCGCGGCCGCCCTCGAGCCAGCCCAGGTGGTCTTTCACCAGATCCCCATGTCCACCGACGGCATCATTGCGGACACCCGCAAACCCGTCGTCTTCGATCCCGACCTGCGGGTGATGCATTTCACGCGGCCCGCCAGCGGCGATACCATCGGTTCGCTCGTCACCTGGGCGAACCATCCCGAAACGCCCTGGTCGCGCAACACGGAGATCACTTCGGATTTCTGCGGCTATCTCCGCGACGCGCTCGAACACGGGGTGGAACTGGACGGCCGCCCCGCGATCACCGGCGTGGGCGGTATCCACCTGTTCATCAATGGCGCCGTGGGCGGACTGATGACCACCCACCCCAGCGTGACCGTCACCAATCCCTTCACCGGGATCGCCCTGAAAGAACCTACCCACGAAAAGACCCAGGCGCTCGGCTGGCAACTGGCCGCGCGCATCGCCCCCGTGCTGACCACGCCGGCCGCGGGCACCGACCAAACTCCGATCACCATCCGGGCGCACACGCTCGAGCTCCCGCTCGACAACTGGGCCTTCCTGCTCGCCCCGGTGCTGGGCTTGATCGATCGCGGACATTCGAGCTGGATGAAGATGCGCACCGAGGTGGCGCTGATCACCTTCGGCGAATCGAGCATCGCCTGCGTCCCCGGCGAGATTTATCCCGAGCTCGTCAATGGCGGCATCGAGCGCGCTCCCGGCGGCGATTTCGACTGCGATCCAGTCGAGGTTCCGCCCCTGCGCGAACTGATGCCCGGCCGGGCCAAATTCGTCTTCGGCCTCGCCAATGACGAGATTGGCTACATCATTCCGAAGAGCCATTGGGACCGCAATCCACCCTATCTCTATGGATCGGAGAAGGGCGTCTACGGCGAGATCAATTCCATCGGACCGGATTGCGCCCCCATCCTCCACTCCGCCTTCCGGGACCTGGCGGCAAGACAGTCGCGTTGAGCGCAGCGCTCACGGTCGATTTGGCAGTGCGAGATTCCCGCGCGGACAGCCAGCCGACCTTGGCCGGCTGGCCGGCACATTCGAGGCCGTCTTCCGGTGGCGGTAACCCTCGGAGCCAGTGCCGGATTCGTCCGTGGAAACACCGCACGCCGCGAGAGGATTTCACCGGCCAAAATGGCCAATCTCCCGCGTCCCGATTTCATGTCGCATATGCGACATGAAATCGGGACGTCGGTTCCGCCCCGTTGACGATGGAATCGATGCCCCCAAGCAGATATTGGGGCCCGATGGTGTGTTCGGCGGGTTGGCAACCGGTGTGACTATGGGGTGACCGAGGGAGCGGCGGCATGCCTGTCGACATCAACAGACGTCGTTTCGCGTCAACGCCTCGAGCACCATGGCGGTGTCGCCGGCCAACAGCGCGCCGACGGGCAGGCGCAGACCTGGAAAAACCCTGCTGTGCAGCAGGCCGTGCGCATCCGGGAGTTGCGGGCGGTACTCGTCGACTTCGAGATTGAACCATTCCAGCCGCCCTTCGGCGACGAGCCACACCAGGTATTCCTGCACGCGATTGCGACAGTAGGCCCGCCGTTTGTCGCGCATATCGATCGCGGCCGAACTCGAAGCCACTTCCACGATCAGTTCCGGCGGGCCGGCAAGGTAACCGTCTTCGTTCACGCGGGTCAGTCCGCCATGGTCGGGCAGGCGGCGCAACAGAGCGTCCGGTTGGACGGTGTTGTCGGCGTCGAGGATCACGGTAGCGTTGGGCATGAACTGCACTCCAGGAGTTCGGCCAGCGTAGAGGGCCAGCCAGCCATGAATGATGCCATCGGGAATCGCATGCTCGGCACTCACGGGTGAACCCATATAAACGACTCCTTCGATCAGTTCCGCCTTCTTCACCTGCGGCATCCCCTCGTAGCGCCGCAGAAACTCGCGGGAATGCATCGTCTCGCCGTTCTCCAACGGCAACGGACGGCTCGGGGATCGCCCGGTTGTCTCGGCCTGGTGCTCGACGGCCCTTATCACAAGCGGAATCTAGTCGGCGTCCCCTGAGGTGGCAAGAATGGCTTTCCGAATCGGATGCAGTTGTTCCCTCGTCCAACCATTCGCCTGCGATTGCACAGTTGCGCTACCACTATGGATGGGATCCTGATAACGAAGCGGATAGTGCGGAATGGATGGGAACACTCGGACATCTCGTCCGCGCGTTCCCGCGCCTGCCGCAGCTGGCCCGATTCAGACCAGCCCTTCAAAAACGCGGTCGCGAACTTCTCGGAAACGGCAAGGCGCTCACGGGACGAGCATCAACCGGAAGAACAGGACGGGCACGTCCGGGTGGGGTTGCTCGCGTATCAGCCAGACCGATTGATCGGCGACAATGGTTTGCAGCGGAATCCAGTTCGTGAGGTCGCTGGAGACGAGCAGGTCATACGTCCGTCCAGGTTCGACCCGGGCAGCGGCGGTGAGGAAGCCATCGGCGGTCAGCAGCAGATTGCCCCATTCCATCAATGGCCATTCGGCGTTAAGGATCGCGACCGATGCCGGGCGGCTGGCGAGCGTGGCGAACGGGTTCGACACCGTGACGGTGTAAGTGCCGCTATCCGCGGTCGTTGATTGGGCGATGTGCAGTGTCGGGTTCAGCGCGCCCGGGATCGGTTGTCCATCCCGGTACCATTGGTAGCTGATCGGCTCCGCACCGATGGCGTCCACGGCCAGCGTAATCCCGGCGCCGGCCAACGCGCCGACATCGCCCGGCTCCTCGCGCAGACTCAACGTGGTGACCGCAAGGCTCACTTCGTTGGCCGCGCCGACCGCGATCACATTCCGCAGCCAGGTCGGCGGAACCGACTCTCCGGCGTTGTTGGAGCCCGCGCAGCGAACCAACCCCAAACCGCTCAGCAATGAGACGAAATGCGGCGCGCTATGGGCCAATCGCCAGGGCTTCGGCCGGCGCCAGGGCCGGGTAAGCTCCGACCTGTTCCGGCCAGAGATGCACCGCGCCGGAGTCGGTGATCGCTCCGAAGTAGTTCCCCATGCCCGCCAGTTTCACCAGCGGTGCGAGGGGCGGCCGAGCTCCATAATAATAGCCCCATTCAGTGAGTGTGCCGTTGGCGTGCAGGGCAGCACTATGATCAAACGTTCCGGCCACGGCGACCACACCGCGCAGTGGTGGTGGCGCGGATTGACCGTAGGCATCGTAACCCCAGCACACGACGGTACCGTCGCGGCGCACGGCCAGGCTGTGGATCCAGCCGGCGGCGATGCCGGCAACGTTGGTGAGGTTAAGTGGCGCTAGGTGTTGACCATGATCGCCACCTCCCCAGCCAACGACCTGGCCGTCGCGACGCAGCGCCAGGTTGTGGAACTCCCCGGTGGCCACTTGCACCACGTCACTCAATCCCGCCGGGGTGTTGGTCTGACCGCGATCGTTCACGCCCCAGGCCCGAACCGTGCCGTCGTCGAGCAACGCCACCGCGTGCCCCCACATGCCCGAAACCGCTCGAACGCGGGGCGGAACGGTGTCCAGGTACTGCAATACCGGGTTGGCGGGGTTCCCCCAGCCGACCAGCGCGCCATGCCGCCGCGGTTGGATCTCGAGGGTCGTGGCTACGGAGGCGCTCGCCGCGTGGGCGGCCACTTCGACCTGGTAACTTCCCGACTCGGCGGGAGTGGCCTGCGGCAGGTACAGCCAGGCATTCGTGGCCTGGGCAATCGGTTGGGCCTCGTGAAACCACTGGTAACGCAATGGGTCCCGACCGGTGGCAGTCACCTGAAACCACGCAGGGTCGCCTTCGGCAACCGATGCGGGAGCCGGCGAATAATCGACCGATAATGCGGCGATCGTCGCCGCCCGGTCCCAGCCGGCAAACACACCCGCCGCCGCGGCGGTCAGCGGCTCCGGTTGCGGGAACGCTCCCGAACCCCAGGTGCGCAGAGTTCCGTCCGCGCGTTGAACCACAAAGTACCCGTTCCCTGCCGCAATGCTGACCACCTGCGCCACGTCCAGCGGCACCGGAAGGGATGCGCCAGTGAGCGCGGACCACGTCGTGACGCCGCCATCGGGATGCCGAGCCATCAGCAGGTCACTGCCCGCGGCGAGGTCGACTGACAGCTCGAGATTCTCCGGAACGGGAAATCGCGCAAGGCCGTCCAGCGACCAGACCGCCACGCTCCCGTCGGCGCGGAGTCCCGCGACAAAGGCATCACCGGTCACCACCCGGACCGTGTTGGTCCCGTCCGCGGGTGGGGCGACGGGATAGACGGTATCTCCGCCGAACAGGGCGATGCGTCCAAAGGCATCGATGCCGGCCGTGTGAAACCGCGCCGCCGCAATGTCCCTGAGCGGCTCGACCCCTGGCGGAGGTGAATACTGGCCGTAGTAATTGTCGCCCCAGCCGACGACCGTGCCATCGGCCCGCAATGCCACGCTATGCACGCCGCCGGCGGCAATGCGCACCACGTTGGCTAAGCCGGTCGGAACCACGTGCTGGTTAAACGCGGGGTCGAAGTACCCCCAGCCCACCACCTCACCCGCATCCGTCAACGCCAGCCCGTGGGTGAAGCCCCAGACGAGCTGGACTGCGTTGGTAATGGCCGGCCGTGCGTGGTCGACCGGTCCCCAGCTCGCCACGATTCCGGAAGGCGCGGGCAGGACCACGATGGATACCGGGTCGCTGCTAACCGAGCCGAGTTGATTGGTCACGGTCACCCGGTAATTTCCGGCGTCGGCTAGCGTGGCCCGTGGGATCGGCAGCGACGGCCCGACCGCCCCGGGAATGGCCATGCCGTCGTGGTACCACTGGTAGGCGAGCGGCGGCGTGCCGCGCGCATCGACGTGCAATAACGCCAGACCGCGTTCCAGCGTGGTGTGTCCGCGTGGCGGTTGGGCAAGCCGCGGCGCGGCGGGTTCCACGACCAATAGCGCCGCGCGACTTGCGGCCATCCCGGTGGCATTGCTCACCGTCACCCGGTACGCCCCGGCGTCGGCAGCCTGCACATTTCGCAGCCGCAAATCAGCACCACTTCCCGCGATGGATCCCCCATTCCGCGTCCAGCGGTAGACCCGAGGATCGCTGCCCGAAGCCACCGCGGAAAAGGTCACATCCGCCCCTTCGCTTACGGTCTGGTCGACGGGTTCGAGTAGGATCGCTGGAGGATCGACCGCCAGCGCGGCGGAGCGGCTCATGGCGGTGCCAAGCGTATTGTTGGCCACGACCAGATAACCACCCTGATCGATGGAACGTGCCGCCGACAACCGGAATTGTGCGTTGGTGAATCCTGGCAGCGTGACTCCATCTTTCATCCAGCGAAAGGTGATGGGTTCAGTGCCGACGATGACCGGCGTAAACTCGACGGCTTCACCAATACTCACGATCAGGTCGGACGGCTGTTGCATGACCCGCGGAGCGGTAGCTCGAACGGTCACGGCAACCCCCAGACTGGTAGCCTGCCCGAACGCGTTGCTCGCGGTGACCAGGTAGGTCCCGGCATCCGCGGCCTGGGCATTCGCGATCTCGAGCCGTGCCGCGTCGGTGCGGGCAATCAGAACCCCATCCCGCCGCCAGCTGTATTGGATGGGTTCGGAACCGAATACCTGCGCACTGAGCCGAAGCGGGTTGCCCGCCAGGACCATCGTGGGCGCTGGGCTCACGATGAACCCGGGAGCCGAGGTGGCGACGCGCACCTGGGCGACACGGCTCGTCGTGGCGCCATACGCGTTATTCACCAATACGTCGTAACCGCCCGCCATGGGCGCCTGGAGGTTTAGCAGGTCCAGCCGGGCGGACTGCGCCTCGGGAATCGGACTTCCGTTGAATCGCCATTGATAGGTCAACGGCGGCTGGCCAATGGCCGTCACTTGCAGGTTCGTGTTCATACCCGCGGGGACTGTGAGGTCGACCGGTTCCACCGCCACCCGCGGCAGCATCAGCACCGTGAGCCGGTTAGTCCGGGTCAACGTCGCGCCCCAGTCATTCTCGACCCTTGCGTGATAATATCCCGCATCGTTGGTTCGGACCTCGGGAATGGAGAGGAGCATGTCCGTTTGACCGGTCAACTCAACGCCGTCGTGGAACCAGCGATACCGCAATTGACCCGTGCCCACCGCGTGAATCGCCAGTTCGGCGGATGCGCCTTCAACCGCGAGGTAAGTCGTGGGCAGGTTCGTGACGATCACCGGATTGCGCGTAATCGCGAGGCTGAAGTCACCGCCGGCCGCGATGCCCACCACGTTCGCAAGCCCTTCCGGCACGTTCGTCTTTCCACTTCTCGCATCACCACCCGCGAGCACGGTGCCATCGGCCCGCAAAGCCAGCGTGTGGTTTGGCCCGCAGGCAATCCGGATCACATTGGTTGCGGCCGGCATCGCCACCGCCCCGGGGCCGGAGCCCCAGACGAACACCGAGCCATCGGCCCGTAACCCAGCGGCATGTCTTTCCCCAAGATCGATCGCCACCAGGTTCGTCGCCGCCGCCGGAACCGTCCGGACCGCGGACGCCGGCGTTCCCATCCAAACGAGGGTTCCGTCCGCGCGCAGTGCCACTGCCACCCGTTCATGAGCCGCCACATCCACCACGTTCACCGCCTCATCTGGCACCAGGAAAGGCGCGCTCGTGAATTCATTGGCTCGCCCCCAGCCGATCACTTGGCCGTCAGCATCCAGGACCACCCCGAACGAAGCTCCGGTGGCGACGTCGACCGCCGACACCAGATTCGTCGGAATCTCCGAAAGCGCAGGTCCCGGGTAGCCCCAGCCCGCGATGGTACCGTTCTCGAGCAGCGCCAGTGCGTGCTGTGAACCGACGGAGACTTTCACCACACCCGCGAGATCGTCCGGCGGCAACAGCTCGAACATCGGGGTTGACCGGTGCGTCGAGACGGTCCCGGACCGATCGAGCGCCAGCGCGAAGGTCGACCCGCCGTCCAGGGCCACAATGTTCGTAGGGATGCTCCGCAGCGGGTTGTTGCCCCAACCCACGACCACGCCGTCGCCCAAAACCGGCACCACCCGCAATTCCAAAGGCGGCGTCTCGGCTTGGCCCAGCGCGTTCCGCACCGCCAGCGTGTAGAGCCCCGCTTGGTGAGCGGCCACCGCCGCAAGCTCGAGTTGTCGCCCGGTCGCCCCGGCAATGTCCACCCCGCCGTATCGCCACTGGTAGGTCATGGGCTCGGAGCCAATCAATGCGCGGTCCAGTACCACCCGGTTGCCCTCCAGCGCCAGACGTATGGGATCGTCATCGCTCGGCACCGGGGGCGAGGCGATCACGGTCAAAGCGACCGGTTCGGTCCGAATCGTGCCGTTCAGGTTCCGCACTTCGACGCTATAGGAACCCGCCACAACAGACTGGACATTGCGAAGATGCAGGATGCGATTGGTGGCACCCACGAGCGGAACATCGTTCCAATGCCACTGCCATTCGAGTGGTTCACTCCCGCGCGCCTCCACCTCGAACACGGCTTCGCTTCCCGCCGGCAGCGCCACCGGCACTGGCGGCGTCTGGATCCAGGGAATGCTCGGTGTGACTTCGATCTGGAAGGAACTTGAGAACGACGTGCCATAGGGATTCGAGGCCATGAGCCGGTATTCCCCCGCCATCCCGGCCTGGACATTCGTCAGCAACAGTTCCGCGACGTCCGCCGACGCGATGTCCACTCCATCGCGCTGCCAAACAAACGTGACCGGCGCTTCGCCGGCCCACACCGGACTCACGCTGACGTCTGCCCCCGCGGAGACGACCAGCGAATCCATCGGCTTGAATTCCACCGGGCCGGTTACGCCGACCGTCGCCGGCGGACTGGTGATGACATGATCTTCGTTTAGAACGCGCACCCGGTATTCGCCGCGATCGAAAGCCGTCACCGTCGGGATCGTGAGCGTCGCCCCGGTCGCCCCGGGAATCTCCACGCCGTCCTTTTCCCATTGGTAGACAAAGACCGTGCTGCTTCGGGCTGCCGCGTTAAGGGTGAGCGTCTGGCCAGGTTCGACCAATGTCGAGGCCGGTGTTTCGTCGAGATACGGCGCACGGGTCAGAGCAGCCACCGCGTCAAAGGAACTGGCGATCCTTTGGGCCTGCTCGATGCCTGACAACCATCCCCAGTCCGCCGAGTAAATGCGTCCGTCAGCCCGCAACAGGAACGGGTTCCCCCACCAGACTGGCGGAGCCGCGATGGCGACAATGTCTTCGCCTCCCGGGTAGGGCACCGGCGGCGAGTCCGAGTTGTTCCAGGTCAGGACCACGCCGTCATCGAGCAGACACCATCGTCCCCAGTCGCTGACCGCGATGGCGATGGCTTGAGGATTCTGGAATCGCTGACGGCGAGGGTTGTCGAAGGTGTAATTTGTCCAATCCCATACCGTGCCGTCTGCCTCGAGCAACATCGAGCTACCACTGCCCGCGGCTACCGCGATCACGTTCCTCGCACCCGACGGAAAAGTCTCCGGCATTGGCCATTGCATGACGGTGCCATTCTCGCGCAGGGCCAGACTGTGCTGATGCCCAGCCGATACCGCCACCACGTTGCTCAAACCTTCGGGCACGGACCATTGCCCATGGTTCTCACCTATTTGAGAACCCCAGCCGCGCACGGTGCCATCTTGCTGCAGCACCAGATTGTGGAAGCGCCCCGCGGCAATGGCCTTCACCGAACTGGTCGATGGAATCGCCGCGGGATCCCAGTCCGCCGAACCGTCCTCCCCTCCCCAACCGATCAGTTGACCGTCGGCACGCAATGCCAGCCCGTGCACATCGCCCATCGCCACAGCCACCGCGTTCGTTAGGTCCCGAGGGAAATTGAGTTTGCCGCCGTGATTCGCGCCCACGGCCACCAACAGTGAAGGAGACGGGGCCGGAGCTACCGGTTCGAACAGGCGCACCCGTGCCACGGCGCTGGTCGCTGCACCAAAGGAGTTGGCTGCGACCACCTGGTAAGCCCCCAGAATCGCGGTGGTCGCCTGCTCCAGGGCCAGTGCGGGGGCTTGTTGCCCGGTCAGTTCAACGCCGTCCCGGTACCATTGGTAGCTGAGCGGTTCGGGGCTCAATACCGCAACGGACAATCGAGTATCCCACCCCGCAAACTGATAGAGGCTGAGCGGTTCCTCGAGAATCAAGGGTGGTCCGGCGCTGAGATAAGCCGGCTGACCCCAGACTTCGCCGAACGCATTGCGGACGACGACCCGGTAGGGGCCGCTGGCCGCTGGCGTCACCCCGACCAATTCGAGATGGGAACTCGTTGCGTCAGGAATATCGACCCCTTGAAACTGCCACTGGTAGCTCAGGGGCTCGGACCCGCGGGCTTCCACTTCGAAACGGGCCGTGCCGCCAGGCATCACCGCGATCGATACTGGCTGCCGCAGTACCCGGGGAGCCGCATCTTCGACCACGAGCGGGAACGGTTGTTCCGCGAACCCATAGGCATTGCTGACTACCATGCGCATCGTGCCGCTGAGCGCTGGCTGGACGTTGGTCAGGAGTATCGCCGAAGTTGACCCCGTCGCGACCAGCGCGTTCTCCTGATACCAATAGGCGGTGTAGGCATCACTTGCGGCCACCGGCACCGCCAGTTCCACATCGCTCCCGGCCTGCGTCCAGACCGTGTTCGGCCATTCCGTCACGACCGGCCCGCGCGTCAGTCCAACCGTAAAATAATCCGCCGCCGCAATGGCAAAGAACCGATAATTGGATGGCACCTCCAACTGGCCGTTCGAGTTGTCACCCCACACCACCACCGTCCCGTCCTCCCGGAGTGCCGCCGAATGGTTTCCGCCCGCGGCCACCTGGATCACCTGATCCAGCCCGACGGGAACCGTGACCTGGCCATAATCATTGGGGCCCCAGCCGAACACCCGGCCATCGCTCCGCAACGACAGGACATGCATGAAGATGCTCGCATCCACCTGGATTGACGGGGCGTGGGCCGGGGGCGGCAATTCTGCGGTTTCCCAGCCGGGTGGATACCATCCCCGGACCTGGCCGTCGGGGAGGATCACCGCGGAGTAAAGCTGGCCCGCGGTCAAACCCAACGCGTTGGTGGCCCAAGCCGGCGGATCGTAAGGCCCGTGCGTCGTCGCGCCCCAGGCCCACACCCGACCGTCGATGTCGACCACAACACTATGGTTGTAGCCGGCGGCCATCCGCTCCACCGCGCCCAGGCCGGTCGGAATCGGCAAGATCTGATCCTGGAAAACGTTGCCCTCCGCGATCCAGGCAAACAACTGGCCGTCCTCGCGCAGTGCCAGCGTGTGCGCGCCTCCCGCGCTCACGGACACGATCCGCTCGAGTGAAGCGGTGAAGCTGTCGTCGGCCAGCGAACCCCAGCGCACCACCGTGCCGTCCGCGCGGAGCCCAACGACGTAACCCCGGTTCGCGTCCACCTGGACCAGGTTGGTCAAACCGAGTTCACGATAGGGCGCCCAGGCACCCGACCCGAAAAGCACCGGCGTACCCCTGGGCAATCCAGCGAGTGGTGGAAAATCGCTCCCCTCGACCACAATCCCGACCAATAACAGCAGGCTAAACGAAATGAAATGGAGGCAGGAACGCGGCGTGATGCACGCCTGGGCACGACCTTCGATTGTCATAAGGCACACTTCTAAAATGCCCGCGTCTCGTCAAGATTACATTGGTCTCCGGTGCACCTGATCTGTCGCATCACTCCGGGGATTTAACCGGCTACGCTGCAGCGCGGGACGGTGCCGGCTGGATCTTTGCGGGCCTGGCCCCTTGGCGTGAGTGCAGACCGCAGGACCTTGCGCGCTCAAACCTTCCGCTCGATCCGCCGATCCGCGATCGCCGGACGCAATTGTTCCTTCGTCCACGTGCTCTGTTCGCCGCGCTCCCATGGGTCCGGGCCAACCCATTCGGTGCTTCGCCCTTCCACGCTGAGTTCGCCCTGATCGAGATCCAGCGTCACCAGAGCCCAGAGCGGTTCGCGGTAGGCCGCCACGTGGGTCAGATAAGGATACGCGCGGTGCACTTCGGGCGGGAAGGTCTCCCGGTGAGCTGCCGCGGAGCCCAACCACCAATAGGAGGCACTATTGATCTGGAAGTGTGGGATCCGGTCCACTGCTCGCACATAGTCCAGATGCAGGTGACCGCTGAACACCGCGACCACGTTTCCCGGGTTTCGCGTCTCCGCCCGGTCGACCACGGCCCGCACCTCGGCGCTATTCTCGAGGCACCCGCTGTGATCCGCATCGAACGGTTGATGCACGAACAACACGCAAGGGCGGTCGGTCTGTGCCAGTTCGCGTTCCAGCCAGGCCAGTTGGTCCGGCCCGATGAACCGCCGGTAGCCAGCCGCTTTGCCGCCCGGTTCGTTGCCGTCGAGCACCAGGTTGCGAACGGGTCCAACGTCGAATGCATAGTAGCGCCCCGGCATGCCGTTGAACGCGACGGTCTGCTCGCGCGTGTAGCCCCCATCCATGTCGTGATTGCCGAGCACATGAAACCGGCGTCCGGGGAATTCGTTCCAGGCCTCAAGGAATGCCTGGTTCCGCGGGGCCGGCACGCAGAAATCCCCGAGCTGCAGCACAAAGTCCGGCTGGGCGATCCTCATTGCCTTCACGAAGGCCTTCACCCGTTCCAGGCCGTCCGGCATCACGTCCTGGTGGACATCGGCAATCAACCCGAATCGAACCTTACGTTCGACCTGGCCTTCGCCGAGACTCCGACTCATCCCGGCAAGCGCCGCGGACGAGATGGCAAGCCGCCGAAGGAATGTGCGCCGGGTTGAGCCGGCCGGGTGCACCGTCGGAACCAAATCAACATTCATGAGTTCGGATCAAGCTTCCTAAACGACACTGGATATGTCCATCCACTTCGTCGCTGCTGAGGTTTCATGCTCCCAACCAGTTCGACCTCACCCCATGGATTCAGCGGCTCCTCGGACTTGAAGCGGATTTGCTCATCCAAAATGTCCAATCTTTCGCGTCCCGATTTTATGTCGCATATGCGACATAAAATCGGGACGCGGCGGAGGCGGGAACATTCAGCACGGTTGCATGTTGCCGCGGCTGGTTGACCGGAGGACAAGGTTTTTTGGGGCTCGGCCTGCTTTTCGCTTTGCCTACCAGCTCGATCAGGATCATCGCCGCTGGCAAGAACTGGCTCATGGCCTGTCGCTGTAATGGGTTGAATGTGTTTGATGCCGGCGGCGAGTGGTGCGGAGGGGGCGGGTCAAACGCCAGGCGATCCAGCCCAATGCGAGGATCAGGGCGGCGCCAAACAGATCCTGTCCAGGATCGTGGATGGAAGGGGGCAGGACGCGCAGCCACGGCAGTTGGATAAGGGGCTGGTTGAGCCAGGCCAGCGCCCCCCGATAATTGAGGAATTGCCCGATATAAACCTGCGCGACCACGGCGAACCACAACAGGATTACGGCGGCGGCCAGGGTAAATCGTCCCAAGCGCGTGCCCGCCCAGGTGATGACCCGCACCATCCAAGGCTGCGTCCGATCCGCGATGGAGCGCATCAGGCCGAGTCGCTCGAGCGTCCGCCACTCGATCGGCGCCAGATCTTCTTCGGTGAATGAGCCGCGCTGGACGGCTTCAAGGAGGGCCGAGGCGTAGATTCGGGCGGCGATCCAGCGGAGAGCGACGTAGGCGGGCAACACCCAAAGTCCAGTCCAGAAGCAATGACTCGAGAGAAGCTCGCGGGCCTGGTCGGGCGTGAGATTCTCGAGGGTCGGGTTGATCTGCGGATAAAACATGGGGAGCACCGCGAGCACGGTGACCGGCACGGAGGCGAGTGCATAAGCGGCAGCGAGGCCGGCCGAGGCAGCCCAGCGACGGCGCACGAGTCCCCAGACCAGGTTGAATTCGAAGAACCGTTTCCATTCGCCGCTGACGGCCTGTCGGGCCTGGGCCATCGGCAGGTAAAGCATGGCGGCAATGAAAGCCGCGATTCCCAGGAAACCGAGGGCGGGGCCGACCACGGCATTTTCGTAGCCCTTGTTGAAGGAGTTATTCCATCCATCGTACCAGGAGAACAA
This sequence comes from Verrucomicrobiota bacterium, assembly GCA_023383055.1. Lineage (GTDB taxonomy): Bacteria > Verrucomicrobiota > Verrucomicrobiia > Limisphaerales > JAHDYP01 > JAHDYP01. The sequence goes on from JAHDYP010000046.1 coordinate 38,355, forward strand.
CCAGAGCGCGGCTCCCGGCAAAGTCAGCAAGCACGTGTTGAACAATGCCTGGACCCCAATCCGAATATTCAAAACCAACGAACCAAAGACCCCGCGCGCCAACAATTGGCAGGGGCGGCCTCCTGACTGGACGCGAGCCGCCCGGAATTCCCGGACAAGGCCAGGTTGCACGATCAGGCCCGGCCAGCGGACGTGAGAGCGCGACAGGCTATCGCCGGCAACGAAATGAGTGAAGCTGTCGCGGCTGCGGGATGCACCTTCGAATGAACTCCTGCGCCACCAGGCCTTGAGAGCGGTGCGTTGCATCAGGCGGTAGGTCCAGCCGACAATGGCCACGCTTCCCAGGACGCTTTGGAGAAACAGCAAAGCAACCGCAAACCGTGCCCCGGCCAATACCGCACGCCAACCGCGCGAGCCGGGGACAGGGCTCGACCGAAGCTCGGAAGCAACGACCGATGGAGCGGTCTTTTGAGGGATCGAGTTGCGCGCGGAAGTTCCGGCGATCCCGGGGTTCATGCGATGGACTCCTCGAGCAATCGCCCCTCGGCATGTTCGGCGGTGAAGCCCATCAACCGGGCGATGGTGCCGGCCAGTTGAGTTTGATCCACCATCCGATCGACGACTTGTCCGCGAGCCACGCCGGGCCCCGCGATCAACGCGAAGATTTCATGGGCCGACCTCGAATTGAAGTGGTGCTGGCAGGGAACATTGGCGAGCGGATTGTTGTCGCGGCCGCAATCGGGTACCACGACGAAGATCGTCCGATCGCGATATTCCGGGTCGGCTTCGACGGTCTCGACGATCCGGCGGAGTCCTTCGTCCATGATGGCCACGGCGCGCGTGTAGTGGCTCAGATGACCCCAGTGCACGTAATCGCAATCCTGGTAATTGACCATGAGCAGACGGGGACGGAGCTCGTGAATAGCGCGAATAGTCAACTCGGTCAACAAGCGGTCGCCGCGGGGATTTACCAGGCCGCTCTCGCCATAGTGGTTTGCCCAGCGCTGCCAGAAGCTCTCGAGGGCAGGGTCGGGAGGTTCGTCCCTGGCGGATCGGGCATCGAGCCGTTCCCATTTGGCGAGGGCTTTGCGTTGTTCCTCGAGGGCGGCGCCGGAGAGCCGGCCATCGGCGATCTGCTGGCGCAATCGCCATGCTTTGAACCGGTAAAGGCTCAGCATGCTGCAGCGGTAATCGATCCCATAGGCGAAGTGATTGCTGAAAGTGTAGAACTCTTCGTCGGGCCGGTCTTCGCCATTGACGAGCAGCGTTTGATGCGGCGGCACGTTGAACGCCTTTCGTAAATACTCGAACACGGTTGGCACTTTCGGCTCAAACCTGGCCCCCAGGAACTTGCCCGCCACATCCTGGTACTGATCGTAATGGCCGGTGACGATGTTCAGCGTGCCTTCGCCATGACTGGTGTTGAGCCCTTTCAGTTGGGCGATTTCCATGTTCATAAACAAAGTGCCACGCGCGGCGAACTCCCGACAAAGGAACGGACTGAAAGTGTGCTCGGGGTCAATCGTTTCGCGTCGACGCGCCCCGCCGCCAAACCGGATGACAATCATGTTCGGACCTTCGTAGGGCGGCCGGTCGGCCATTGCCGCACTCATTGCCGCGGGCCAAGGCAGGCTGAGACCGCCAGCGGCCGCGACGATGCCGCCTGAGGCGAATCGCTGAAGGAATTCACGTCTCCTCAATCGTGGAACGGCGGCGGATTTCAGCGGCTGGATCGGTGGCATGCGGGCACGGGGTTGGTTTTCATTCAGCGTTTCGGGTACATCGTTTTCCCGATGGAGTGACACCGTAGCCCATTCAATGGTTGCAGGCAATCGATGCTACGCGAGTTGAGACCTCTTTTGATGCCGCGCCGGGACCTTGATCGCAGCCTTGGTTGGGACCTTAAACGTTCGCCAAATCCAGAAAACGGCGATCACCTCTCACACCGCGCCGTCTGTGCTGCGGGAGGACCGATCCCCGATAAAGGTGGCGATCAAGGCCGCGATCAAGGCAACCGGGATTGACCAAAGTCCAGACCTTATCGATCCCGACCAGGCTCGAGTGTTCGGGCGGAAGCGACTGGCCGCAAGGGGTTTCCCACTGGATCGATCCGGGTGGCGGTGATCAGCACGAACAACCGCTTCTGAATGATCCCGTCATGCTCACTTCGAAACACTCCTCCCAGGAGCGGGAGGTCACCCAGGACCGGAATCTTGTCCTTCGTCTTGACCGGTTGATCAATCGTCCCCCCAGTCATGAACAACGTCTCACCTTCCGGCAGAATGGCATGGGTGTTCATGTGCCGAATGCGGAAGCTGGAAACCGGCGGCGTCACGCGCGTCTTGCGGCCATGATTCCACACCTGGACCTTCTCCCCACCGGGTTCCTGCTCATAGCCGAGGAACTCCGTGAGTGAGAACTTCACGTCGAGTTCGATCGCCGGGTTGTCGGCAGACGCTATTGGAATCACTTCGAGCACCGGCCCAAAAGGCAACGCGGCGGTGCGGAATGGACCGGAGTTCGCCATCGATTCCGGCGACTTCCCGTCGCCCACCACCGCTTCCGGTCTGATCCCAACCACCAGGCTCCTCGTTTCAATCACTGAGATCTGGGTCAGCCGGCCGCTGAGGGTCGTGACACTGGGAGCTGCCATCAATTCGGCCGCGTTGTGTTTGAGTAATTGATCGAGAAGCTTCAACTGCGCGTCGTCAACGACCTTCGCCGTGGGATTCTCGGTCACATGCTCCACCCGCATGCGATGCGCATCAGGATCGGATCGGCCGGCCCAATCCAGCTCGTCGCCCCGCACCTCGGATACGGCGGCTCGCGCGGGCGGGCCGCTGAATATGGGACCCGACCTGCCGCCTGTAATCGTGTTCACTGGAATTGGACTGTTGGTTTCCGAAGTGACGAGCGGGGTGCCCGTGGACCAGTCGAAGCCCGCCATCCACACGGGCATATTTAATGGCTCCGTGACCTCGATGAACTTTGCCTCGATCAGAATCTGTTGAGACACCGGGAGCAACAAGCCCAATGCGTCGGTCACCAGGGCGTGCTCGTCCGCGGTGGCCCGGATCAACAGGCGGCCGTTGAGTTCGTTGAAGAGCAGCGAACGGCCCGTCGGGCTCTGCCAGGCGCGTCCGGAGTCGCCAAAGCCAGTCAGCACGTTGGTCATCCCGAATTCGACCCCCGCCGCAGTCAAGTACAGGCGCAAGGCAATGGCCAGATCGGGGGATGCTGACTGGCCCGAGGTCATTTCCTCGAAGGCCTGCCGCAGCCGGTGTACATCGATCGCGTAGGTGATCGATTGGAGACCCTCGGGCGTTGCCGGATTGTTCTCGCTGGCTGCCATCGCGGCGGGCTCGGTTGACGCCACGACTGGATCCGGTGCGTATGCGACCGCACCAGCATCGGGCTGGCTCGAACCATCATCCAGGTGCTGCGGATCTGCCTCCCCGCTTTCGGGATCCACTGCGGGCTCCAGGGCGAAGGGAGATTGTGACTGTGCGAGGTGCGTCGGCGGCGCGCCCATGGTCCCATTCTCATTCTGCGTGCTTCCACCAGGCGGCTCGGGAGCTCCGGACTGGTCGGGGCCACGGTCTGCCTCTGCCTCGCGCGCCACCGCCGCGACCACATGTTCGAGCAAGCTGGGGCCCTCCGCGTGCAGCCGGGGCAGCAACAATGCGGGTGCGATAAGGCCCAATCCCATCGCCAGCATCCCCGCCAGGACCATTCCCGACACTTGCCTCCAGCTTGGGCGCGGCCGCCATCCTTCACCACGCCAGGCGAGCAAATGACGCACGCGCCGGCCCAAACCGGATTGGAAATCGTGCCCATGAACGCCCAGCCATCCGGATGGCGTCGAGCGCTGCATCCGCCCCGCCAGTTCGACCAGGCACTCGGCCAACGCCGCCGGACCGCCTTCAACGACCGCGCTGGCCTCGTCGGCCGTTTGTTCCGTCGCGCGGCGCAGCTCCAGCCGCGCCCACCAGATCATGGGATGCCACCAGAGCACCGCCGCGGTCAGGTCGGATATGGCGATCCAGAGCGGATCCCGCGAGGCCACATGCGCGAGCTCGTGACAGAGAATCAACTCCTGCTGTTCGCGGGTGTAGATCTGTTCAAACCGGCTGGGCAAGGCAATGCGCACCCGCCACCAACCGTGGGTGACCGGTGAGATCAGGTCAGGAATCACGCGCACCGAAACTCGCTCGCCAACCTCAAGACGGTCCGCCGCACGGTCCACCAATG
>JAHDYP010000047.1 GCA_023383055.1 Verrucomicrobiota bacterium
TCGGCAGCACGCAGAAAATGGGTTCAGGCACGAACGTGCAGGAGCGATTGATCGCACTGCACCACCTCGACGCGCCATGGCGACCGGCGGACGTGGAGCAGCGCGAGGGACGGATTCTGCGGCAAGGCAACAAGAATGCAGTCGTCTCGGTTTTTCGCTACGTCACCGAAGGGTCGTTTGATGCCTACATGTGGCAGACCTTGGAAACCAAGGCGAAGTTCATTGCCCAGGTCATGAGCGGCGACATGACCATTCGCCGCCTTGAAGACTTGGATTCGGCCGCCCTGACCTATGCCGAGGTGAAAGCCATTGCGTCCGGCAACCCGTTGGTGATTGAGAAGGCGCAGGTGGACGCTGAATTGATGCGGCTCACGCGATTGCGCTCCGCCCACGCCGAGGAGCAATACCGCATCCGGTCGAATCTACGCCGCTCGCACGAGGATGCGGAAATGTTCACCAGCCGCCTGACGAATCTTCGCCAGGACATCTCGTTCCGACTCGACACGTCCGGGGACAAGTTCGTCATCGAACTCGACGGGCAGGAAACCAACAACCGAGGCATCGCTGGCGAACTGATACTGCGGCGGGCGGAGAAGCTGAAGAACCGTTTCGGTGACGATGTGCGGATCGGGCGTTTCGCCGGTTTCGATCTGTTTCTACGCCCCAGCTTCAACAACACCGTGGACGTCGTCGTGCGCGGCAAGAACAGCTATGCGGCCCGCGTCACTGACACTGCGCTTGGCACGATCCGATCGCTGGAAGCAACGGTCCAGGGATTTGAAGAACGCGCCGTCAAGCTGGACGCCGACATTGCGGATGCCCACAAGCGCATTAAAGAACTCGAAACCAAAGTCGGCACGCCATTCGAAAAAGAGGAGCACTACCAACGCCTGTGCCGTCGTCAGAGCGAAATCGAGGAGCAACTCGACCTGATCAAGAACCAAGCGCCGAGTCAGGTGGAGGCGGAGTCGCCGGACGGCAACACCCAAGGGAAGTCTGAAACGCAAAATGTCACCGAAACCGTTCGCATGAAGCGGCGTGCTGGAGTGACTGTGTAACGAGATTTCGGGCCGACAGCTTGACGCCCCAGTCCTCATCCGCGAAACTGCAATTGCGAACACATTAAGACATGCAAGACCCGGTTCCATATTTCGGAAAACTGCTGAATGAGCTTTCGCGGTCCATAGATGAGAACGGGGTTTACCTGTTCATGATTGTCGAATGGATTTGCATTATCGCAATCGCTTGGCTGCTCTTCCGCAGGCGCAAGTCGCCTCCCCCAGTTCCAGCTTCGGCCCAGACGCGCGCAATCATCGGAACGATTCTCGCGTCGCCAGATATGTCTTCTGATGCTGACGGCGGCCGCACTCGCTTGATCATGGGTGACGTTCCCAGCCGGCAGTCAAACACTCCTGAATCGGGCTGGCTGTAGCAACTGCTCCGTCAAAAGTCGGCATCAGCCCACGCTACTCGGTTTTGGGGTGCTTCAGGAATTTCCAGGAATTTCCAACGGCCGTTCCTGCCGATTCGCGAGGGTGAACGTGCGAGCGATGCATTCTGTGTATCCACTACACCCAAGAAATCGCGGTGGGTCGTAACCTGTTGCCTCATGAAAGAACGAGTATGAATGCAACAGCAACCATCGAATGCCAGACTCTCGACGTGAAAAGCAGTGCAAGAGAACTTGGTGTCTGCGAGGAAACGGTCCGCCGTCTCGTGCGCCGCAAGGTTCTGCGCAAGCTGCCCGGCTTGCGCCGCGTCTTAATCCCGCGCACCGAACTTGACCGGTATCTGAATAACAGCAACCACCCCCATCTCTCGTGAAATATGCGACTCAAATCGCATTGCTATCGTTGGAACATGGCCGAGAATCTCGACGCATGAAAACGGCAGAAAGGACCACTTCAATATTGGCCAAGAATTGGCCAAGCAGGGTTTTTCGGGGGATTCGCCCTCAACTCGCGGGAGTTCAGATTCCCCTTTATTTTCAAGGGGTTTCTCGCTGGTGGGCCCAGAGGGATTTGAACCCACGACCAAGCGATTATGAGTCGCCTGCTCTAACCACTGAGCTACGGGCCCACCACGATACTGCGGACACTTCGGTGTTACTTTGCACGCATTCCCGCTGGTGGCAAGCCCGGGCAACCCGCGGGGCCAACCGCGCCTGGAGCCCGGCCGCCCAGCGGGTTGATCGGCCGTTCACGGTTTCGTTGCCTAAGGCGTCCAGCCCCGCACCCCCGTCGCACTGACTCTTTGCGTTGACCCATTGACTCTGACATTCTGGGCCTCGCCGCCGAGGTTGCGGAAACCGCTTTCGACGATTTGCGAATATGAGTCTTGCATCCGATCTCATCGGGCTATCTCGCCGGGCTGCCGGCTTGAATGTCGCCCTTCTTGCCTGCGCCGGGCTGTTGGCCCAGTGGCCTGCGATGGCCCAGGTGCGCCTCACCGAGTTCAGCGCCGCCGACTCCTCCGGCCTCGAGGACGAAGATGGCCAGGCCGAGGATTGGATCGAAGTGGCCAACTTCGATGACCTGCCTGTCAACCTGCTCGGCTGGCATCTGACCGACGATCCCAACGATCGGCGGAAATGGACCTTCCCCAGCATGGACCTGCCCCCGGGTGGGTACGTCGTGGTGTTCGCCTCCGGAAAGGATCGGCGCACTCCGGGCGCGGTCCTGCACACGAATTTCAAGCTCGGCACCGATGGCGAATACCTGGCGTTGGTGCAGCCCGATGGGTTGACCACGGTCACCGAGTTTGCCCCGGCCTATGCGCGTCAGTTCCGGGATGTCTCCTTCGGCTACGGGCTGGAACAACAGTCGACGGTGTTGGTTGCCCAGACTGCCACCGGACGTTTCCACGTCCCCGCCGATGGCGGTCTGGGGTTATCCTGGACGGCGTTGGGGTTTAACGACAGCGCCTGGCAGAGCGTGGTCAACGGTGTGGGCTACGACACCGGTGAAGCGGATCCCGACGAGGCATCGTATGCCGCCCGGGTTCAGGCTGCCGCCCCGGCGCTCTACTGGCGGCTGAACGAGTCCAGCGGCCTGGCCGCCGCGAATCTCGGTTCGTTGGCGGACGCCGGTGAGGGCCGGTACGAAGGCGACCCCGAACTGGGGAATGCCGGACCGCGGCCTCCGGCATTCGCGGAGCTTGAGCCCGACAATCGGGCGCCTCACCTGGACGGGATCGACGATTATGTGGCGGGCCCGGCCGGGCTCTTGAACGATCGTGCGGGCTTCACGATGGCCGGGTGGATCCGGCCGGCGACCTTGGAGGCGAATCGGACGGGATTATGGGGCCAGAATGATGCCGTCGAGTTCGGGTTCATTTCCAGTTCGATCCTGCAGCTCTGGACTTACGCGGGAAGCGTCGATGTCTACTATCCGCATCCCGCCGGCGAATGGCATCATATCCTCGCCTGGGGTTCGGACTCCGCCCTGCGGCTTTACATTGACGGCGTGCTGGCCGGGGAAAGCGGCAGCAGCGGCGCCTATGGCAGTTCACCGCACCCCTTCAACGCCGGCGGCGGCGGCGTGTTTGACGAAGCCGGCAACTGGTATGCGGGGCAGCTCGACGAGATCGCCGTCTGGCCGCGGGCGCTGGCGGACGAAGAAATCGACGGCCTCTTTCAGGGAACCGTCGCGGTGGATTTCGGGCCTTATCTCGCGACGGATGTGCGGAGTCAATTGCACCAGGTCAACAGCACGGCCTATCTCCGTTTCCCCTTCAACCTCGATGATCCATCCACCGTCAATCGCCTGATCTTGCGGCTGCGTTACGACGACGGCGTCGTGGCGTGGATCAATGGCACGCCCGTGGCCGCGCTGAACGCCCCGGAAACCGTCGCCTGGAACTCGACCGCCACAGAGCGTGGTACCGACAGTCAGGCCATCGTCTGGCAGGAACTCGATCTCACGCCGGCGCTCGGAATGCTCGTGCCGGGCGCCAATTGCCTGGCCCTCCAGGGCCTGAATATCGCCGCCAACAATACCGACTTTCTTCTGCAAGCCGAACTGATCGGCATCCGTGAAGGGGCATTGACCAGCACCCCGCGCTACTTCACCGTCCCAACTCCCGGCACCCCCAACGGGGTCGGCACCGCCGATCTCGGCCCGATTTTCGCCGAAGCGTTTCACGCCCCTCTCGAGCCGGCCGATGCCGAGTCCTTGACGGTCGTCGCGCGGGTGTCGCCCGCCTTCGCCGCGATCGAAACCGTGCGGCTGCATTATCGCGTCATGTTTGGGATCGAGACGACGCTGGCCATGAACGATGCGGGGACGGGTGGCGACGCCGCGGCCGGCGACGGGCTCTGGACCGCGGTGGTCCCTGCTTCGGCGGCTGCGGCTGGTCAGATGATCCGGTATTATGTCACCGCCACGGATGCCGATGGCCACGGCTCGCGCTGGCCGTTATATCCCGATCCGTTGGATTCCGGGGCGTATCTGGGCACCGTGGTGCTCGATCCATCCATTCAATCCGCATTGCCGGTGGTGCATCTCTTCATCGAGAACGTCGGGGCAGCCGACACGTCTTCCGGGACCCGGGCGATGCTTTTTCATGCCGGGGAACTGTACGACAACGTGCTGATCAGCGTGCATGGCCAGAGCTCGAGCGGTTTCCCCAAGAAAAGTTACAACCTGGATTTCACCGCCGATCACCGCTTCCGCTATCGCGCCGGCGAACCGCGCGTCAAAGACATCCGCCTCATGACCAATTGGGGCGACAAAGCCCGGGTCCGCAACGCCCTCGCCTACGATTTCATTGCCGAGTCCGGCAGCCTGGGCCATTTTGCCTTCCAGGTCCGGGTGCAACGGAACGCCCAGTTCTTTAGCATTGCGGACATGATGGAGGACGGCGATGACCGTTGGCTCGAGCGGCTCGGCCGGGATCCCAACGGCGCGCTCTACAAAGTGTACAATGACCTGAGCAGCTCCGGCGGCAGCGAAAAGAAAACCCGGCGCTGGGAGGGTTTCAGCGATCTCCAGGCGTTCGTCGATAATCTCAACGAGGGCCTGCCCCTGAGCCAGCGCGCCACCTACGCCTGGGACCGGATCGATCTGCCGCAGACCGTGAGTTACTTCGTGAGCATGGCGCTCTGCAGCAGCCAGGACCACGGGCACAAGAACTACTACGTCTATTGTGACAACGACGGTTCGGGCGAGTGGTGCATCCTGCCATGGGACGTCGATCTCACCTGGGGCCGCAACTGGCTTGATTCCCAGGGGTACTTCACCGACACGCTGTTCCAGGACAACGAACTCGATTTCTACAATCCTGCCCAGCAGGGCAAACCCTCGAACCGCCTCTATAACCTCATCTTCCAACAACCCGAGTTCCGCGCCATGGTCCTGCGCCGCCTCCGCACCGTCATGGATACCGTCCTCCAACCGCCCGGCACCCCGGCCGCCAGTCTCGGCATCGAGGCGCGCATCCGCCAGATGATGGATGCCATGGACCCGCCCGCGATCGGCCAGTCCGACGCCGACCTGGATTACGCGCGGTGGGGGAGCTGGGGCAACCAGAATGCCATGCGCGCGGAGGCAGGTCGCATCCTTTCCACGCATCTCCCCGGCCGCCGGACCTTCCTCTTTAACCAGAACCCCCAGCTCAACGGCGAAAGCATCCCGCCCACCCAACCCGCCGACGCCACCCCCCAATTCGCACGCGTCGATTTCAACCCCGCCTCCGGCAACCAGGCCCAGGAGTTCATTGAGTTGACCAACGCCAATGCTTTCGCGGTGGATATCACCGGGTGGCGGATCGACGGCGCCGTGCGCCATCAGTTCCGGCCCGGCACCGTCATTCCGGCGCGCCGCAGTCTCTTCCTCAGCCCTGATGTCCAGGCATTCCGGAGCCGCGCGTCCGGTCCGCGCGGCGGACAGAGCCTGTTTGTCCAGGGCAATTACGCGGGCCAGCTCAATGCCTGGGGCGAGACTCTGACGCTGCTGGATGCGGCCGGTGCGACCAAAGCAACTCTGCAGTATGCCGGCAGTCCTTCCGCCGCCCAGCGTTACTTGCGCATCACGGAGATCTTCTACAACCCGGATGCGGCCGCCGGCCTGCCTTACGAGGCGCAGAGCTATGAATTCCTCGAACTGAAGAACACCGGCCCCGCATCGCTGGATCTGCAGGGCGTGCGCTTCACCGGCGGCGTCGAATTCAGCTTCTCCGGCAGCGCGGTCACCGTGCTGGCACCGGGGGCCAGCGTGCTGGTCGTGCGCGACCCGGTGGCATTCCAGGACCGGTTCGGCGTACTCCCCAACGTCGCCGGCCAGTTCGCCGGGGCGCTCGATAGCAACGGCGAAACGCTGCGACTCGAGGACGCCGTCGGCGAGAAGATCCTCGAGTTTGCCTACGACAATGCCTGGTACCCGGTCACGGACGGCCTCGGATTCTCCCTCGTGGTCCGCAACGAATACGTGCCGTGGGATCAATGGGGCGATCCCGCCAACTGGCGCCCCAGCTCCCGCGTGGGCGGATCTCCCGGGGTTGCGGATCCGGCGGCGCCGGCGCCGATGGGCGTGGTCATCAACGAGACCCTTGCGCACACGGATCCTCCCCAGGTGGACGCCGTCGAAATCTGGAATCCCGGGACCACCAGTGTCGACCTCGGCGGCTGTTTCCTGACCGATGATTTTTACGTGCCAAAGAAATACCGGATCCCCGCGAACACCAGCCTCACTGCCGGCGCCTATCGTGTCTTCAGCGAAGCTCAATTCAACCCAACTCCGGGCGTGGACCCGAGCTTCGCCTTCAGTTCGACCGGGGATGAGGTGTACCTCTTTGCCGCCGATGCCACCGGGAATCTGCTCGGCACCTACCATGGCTTCCGGTTCGGGGCCTCGCCAAACGGCGTGGCCTTTGGCTGGCACCTGGACAGCCAGGGAACCGAGCATTTCGTGCTCGCCAGCGCCAACACCCTCGGACTGACCAACGCCCCACCCTGGATCGGTCCGATCGTGGTTTCCGAAATCATGTATCATCCGCCCGACCTGGCGGGCGCCGACAACGATCTGGACGAGTATATCGAGTTGCGCAACATCTCCGCCGACAGCGTGCCGCTCTACGCCCCGCTCTACCCCACGAATACCTGGCGGCTCCGCCAGGCCGTCGAGTTCGATTTCCCCACCGGCGTCAGCCTTCCCGCCGGCGCACACCTGCTCGTCGTCGGATTCGATCCCGCCGATGCCACCCGACTCGCCGCTTTCCGCTCGGTCTACCAGCTCAGCCCCGCCGTCCCAGTGTTCGGCCCCTGGCAGGGCAAACTCGATAACTCCGGCGAGGCGGTCGCACTCCTCCGCCCGGACAACCCGAACACCAACGCCGTGCCCTACCTGCTCGTCGAGCGCGTCGATTACCGGGATGCCGCGCCCTGGCCGACCGGGGCGGACGGTTTGGGCAGTTCGTTGCAGCGCCAGCCGCTGACTGCCTTTGGCAATGATCCCGTTCACTGGTTCGCCGCGCCACCCACGCCGGGCGCCAACAATACTGTGAACCTGCCGCCCACCGTCACCCTGCAAAGCCCCGCCGCCGGAGCCGTTTTCGAGCGACCCGTCGATATCCTGCTCACGGCCGTCGCGAACGATTCCGACGGCCAGATCACCCGGGTCGAGTTCTTCAACCACGCCCAGAAACTCGGAGAGGATTCCAGCGCTCCCTACGCGTTCGACTGGATGGATGCCCCGGCCGGATCGCATCTCCTGACGGCGCGGGCGCAGGACGATCGCCTGGGGGTAACCGTGTCCGCCCTGGTCAATATCGAAGTCCGTTCTCAGCCACCCAACATCAGCTGGTTGCAGCCTCTCCCGAACGCTCTCGTGGGCATCGGGCTCGAAACTCCCCTGAGCGTTGTCGCCACCGACCCGGATGGAACGGTGATGCAGGTCGAGTATTTCGCCGACAGCCAATCGATCGGGTTGACCACGCTGCCGCCTTTCGAAATACGCTGGACCCCGTCACGCGCCGGCAATTTCACCTTGACGGCCATGGCCACCGACGATGCCGGCAGGTCGCGCACCACGCCGGAGCTCACCGTCACCGCGGTGACCGCGGTCCAGCAGGATCGGGTGCTGATTCCCGCGGGCGCCACCTGGCGCTACCTGGATACCGGGGTCGATCCCGGTTTGTCATGGACGTTGCCGGCCTTCGATGCCGGTTCCTGGAAGGCCGGCCCGGCCAAACTTGGCTACGGCGAAGGCGACGAGGCCACCGTGATTTCGTACGGCCCCAATGCGTCCAGCAAATACATCACCTCGTGGTTCCGTCTCCCTTTCACCGTCACCCACGGCCCCAGCATCAGCGCCGCCGAGCTCCGGATCGTGCGCGACGACGGCGTCGTGGCCTACCTCGACGGGACGGAGATCTTCCGCGACAACCTGCCCACGGGAACCATCCTGCCCACAACCCCCGCCTCCGTGGCCATTTCCGGCGCCGACGAAAGCGCCTGGCAAACGACCGCCATTCCCCCCGCGCTCCTTACCCCCGGCAACCACCTGCTCGCCGTGGAAATGCACCAGGTCAATGGCACCAGCTCGGATCTGAGTTTCAACGCCGAACTCATCGTGACCGAAACCGTTTTCGGCAGCGACGACCGCGACGGAGATGGCCTGCCCGACGACTGGGAGTCCACGCATGGACTCGATCCGGATGATCCCACCGGGCCGAATGGTGCCCAGGGCGATCCCGATGCCGATGGCGCGAGCAACGCCGAGGAATACGCCGCCGGCACCGATCCGTCCGACGCCGCCAGCGTCTTCAGGTTTCTGGCCGTCCGGCTGAGTTCAGATGGCGGGACGTTGGAGCTCGACTTCGTGGCGCTGGTGGGGCGCGCTTACACGCTGCAGGCGGCGCCCCTGGGAGCCGAGAACCTCTGGAGTGTGGTGAGCCAGGTGTCGACTGGTGACACCAGCCGCACGGTGACGCTCGAGGTGCCGCTGATCAGCCAGCCCGCGCGAATGTACCGCCTGGTCACCCCGGCACAGCCGTAGACCGCATGCCACGTGGACGATAAGGGGGTAGTGAGTCCTGGACGCAGGCTGGTCAGTACTCCTGAAGCAGCTCCAGCAACCGGCGGTCGAGCTTGTGCCCGTGCCAATCCGCGTAGGTAATGTCCGTACGGCCGGAATCGAGGATGCCGAACGTGCCGCGGAAATTCCAGAGGGCGTAGCCGATCTGGTGTCCTTTGAGAATCTCCATGACATCACGGAACCAGCCGAGGAACACGTCGTACGGGGTCTTGTTGTAACAGCCGCATTCGCCGCAATGAACGCCGATGCCTTCCCGCACCAGTTTTCCCCACGGCGCGAATCGTTCCTCGAGTTTTTGCCGGTCGGCCTGAACCGAGCCATCCTGGTGTTTGAGCGGCCAGGTGGGCAGGGGAAAGCTCTGGTTGCGATCAACCCAGCTGGCGCGGTAATGACTGATCCCGCCCGGCCAATAGGCATGCACGCTCTGCGCCACGCCCGCGGGTATCATTTCCGTGACGATGTCGTTGCCCACGCTCAGGCCATCGACGATCACGATCCGATCGGGTGAATGCCGCCGGATGGCTTCCGTGGCCCGCCCCATGACCCGGGCGTAATCGGCGCGGGACATGTAGCCCTCACGCGGGTTGGGGGCTTCGTTCAGGAGATTCAGGCTGAGCTCACGGCGCGGGATCGCGCGGTAACGACGGGCAAACAGGTCCCAGTGATGCACGAACGCCTCCTCAGCCCGCGGATCGCGCCAGAGCACCAGCGGTTCGCGTTCGGGATCGTTGATGCAATAACCCGGCGCGCGATGGAAGTTCAGGCTCAGATGCAGTCCGAATTGCCGACAGAGCTCGACGGCGCGATCCACCTTCTCAAGGGCGGCTTCGCTGATCTTGAACAGGTCGTCGGGCGCGAGCTTGCGGGTGGTCTTCCAGTCGGTGTCGATCCAGAGCCAGTAATCCATCGGCAGCCGGATGAAATCGAATCCCCAGTCGCGGATCCACCGGAGGTCGTCTTCGCGAACCTGGCCCTGCCCTTCTTCGCCACGGCTGAAGGCCTGGAAGAAGTTGGTGAGGTTGAAACCGCGCCAGCGGGGCAGGACCGGGGCTGGAGCGGCCCAAACAGACTGGGTCAATGGCCGTCCCAGAGCCAGCGCTCCCAGCGTGGCGCCGATCGTCCCGACGAAACGGCGGCGGGACAGCGCTGACGGGGGCAGCGTAAAAGGGATGACGTTATTCATATTGAGCAATGGACTTTGGACATTTTTGGGAGCACTCCAACCTGATAATTCTGTTGCCTTGGTCGCTGCCTTGATCGCGACCTTTATCGAGAACCGGGCCTGCCTCAAGACAGATGGCGCGGTTCGAGAGGCTTTCCATGCTCCCGCACGATGGACTTGAAGTACCTCGCACAGGTCTGGACCTGGTGCGCTGGACGGTTGCCCTGCCGGGTGCGACGACCTTACCCACCGGATCGCACCGGCAGATCGATGAAGGGGTAACCAGCGCCCGGCTGAACATCGCGGAAGGCAATGGGCGTTACTCGGAGGTGGCCCATCGCCGTTTTCTGGATTCGGCCAACGATAAAGGTCCCGACGAAGGCCGCGATGAAGATCCTGCGGCAGCATCAGAAAATGTCCAAACTCAAGTCGGCGCCAACTCGCGTCGGCGCCGATAACCCTTTCGCGGATCAAGGTGGGTCGACTTCGAATGGCTCAGTTCCCCGCTTTGGCCTTGGCCTGCTGGACCAGAGTCTGGGCTTTGCGCGACAGTTCATCACTGGCGGTCGCTTTGGCGGCGCGTTCGAGCGGTTCGACCAGCCGGGCCGCAACCTGCTTGGCGTCGTCACCCTTGAGCATTTCCTCCGCAATGGCGACCGTGGCGGCACTCGCTTCCTCCCGCACCGACGCATCCTCGAGATGAGGAGCGATTAACGCGAGGCTGTCGAGGCTCTGAATTCTGCCCAGGGCGCCGAGCAGCAGCTTCTTGTCGTCGGCTTGATCGATGGCGGCGGCGGCTTCACGGCACATCGCGAGTCGTTGGTCGGCCGGCAGATCGCGATTTGACGCCCAACCGAGATAACCGCGCAAGGCAATGGTTCGTTCCGTGGCGTCACTGGTCTTTCGAGCCAGCGCGAGGAGTTCGGGCGCGGCATCGGCGGTCTTCCACGCCGCCAGGGTGCGGATGGCCGTGGTGCGGACCGCGGTGTCATCGACGGCGGCACAGACAGCTTTCAGGGCGTCGGGGCCGCCCACGACACCGAGGCTGCGGATCAGCGCGGCCTTTTGCGCCGGTTGAGCATCGGTCAGCCGGGCGGTGAGCTTGGCGCTTTCGCCTTCCGGTTTCTCGATGCGCGAGAGCACGGCGCTCAACGCCTGTTCGGTGGCCTCCACGTCCGAGGCGTTGCCGGCCTGAGCCAGCAGGTCCAAAAGCGCCGGCAATTCCTCGGCCCCGCCCAATTCGCCGAGCCGGCGGATGGCGGCGGCGCGGATCTGCGCGTCGGCATCCTTGGCCGCGGCGAACAAGGCCGGGACACTGGTCATCATGCGCCGCCGCGAGACAAGTTCGATTCCGAGCAGGCGATCGGTCTTGTCCGTGGCGCTGAGCAGAGCCCGCACCGCGGCGTCGGCTTCGATCCCGGGAAGGGCGGCGAGGCTTTCCTGGGCGGCTTGCGCGATCTGGGTGTTGCTGTCCTTAAGCAGCCGGACCAGCGGTGGCACCGCTCCGCTTACCCCCATTTCGGCCAGGGCACGGATGGCGGCGGTGCGGACGTCGATGCCGCCGGTGATGGTGTGGTCCACAAGGGTGGGCAGGGCGGCGGCATCGCCGCGGAGGCCGAGGGCCTGGAGCACCAGGATCTGGATGTCAGTCGGCCGGCCGTTCAGCGCGGCGGTCAGCGCGGCGGTCACTTCCGGTTCCTTCATTTCCATGGAGGCGCGCAGAGCGGCATGAACCAGAATGTAATCGCCGCTTTGAATCGATTGACGGAGCAGCGGAACCCCGCCTTTGCCGCGGATGAGGATGGCACCGCGCAGGGCGCCGGCACGCACCTGGTGCGGGGTGTCTTCCAGGCGAAGGCGATCGTAGGCCCGTCGAGCGCCGCCGCGCGGCAGTTGCTCGGCGCAGCGGAACAGGCCTTCGGCAAACGCGAGGCGGTTGACATCCGAAACCGTGTCGAGGGCGGTCTCGAGCGCTCTGGCGGCGGCGGCGGTGCCGATGCTGCCGAGGGCGCGGGCGGCGGCCTGGGCAACCTCGGGATTGGCGTCGTTCAGGTAGGGGACGAGCAGTTTGACGGCCCGCGGATCTTGGCGGACACCGATGCTGGTCATGACCCCCATGAGTTGCCGGCCAGTCAACGTCTGCAGGGCCGCGCGGAAGGCCTGATCGACCTCCGGGTAGGGCAACGGTTCAAGGCCATAGCGGGCCATGTGCGACAATTCCGCATCCGGCAGCAGGGCAACCAGCGGCGCCACGGCATTCCGGCTGCCGATCACCGAGAGCTCGCGGCACGCTTCCATCTTGTCCTTGAGCGTGGCGTCCGATTTGAGCGTGGCGATGAGTTTCTCCTCGGGCTGAGTCAACAGTGGGGTTGGCTCCTGGGCGAAGGATTGAGCGTGGCTGACCGCGATCAGGACCGCCGTCAGCAGGGAAGTGAAGTTTGATTTAGTCATGGCAAAATTCTCCTTGGGCTTGGGGTTAGACGGTCCAGGGTGCGCGCTGGGCCCGGGATCGGAGTTGGTTGGCTTCGGCATCGCCGATGAATTCCTCCTTCACGGGATCGTATTTCAAGTCGCGCTTCAGCCACATGCAAATGTTGGCCGCGTGCACCGTGCTCATCGAACGATGCATCACCACGGGGTTGGCCACCGTTTGACGGCGGGACTTGACGCAGTTGAAGAAGTCACGGACGTGGCTCATGGGCCGCCCGGTCCGGGCCATGTAATCCTGGGTGATCTTCCGGAAATCGGCCAGCAACGCCGGCGAAGATACGTCCGGGCGCGAGTAACCGTCGGCCGCGGCGGCCCAGCCTTCGGTGCCTTCGAAGGTCATGCCACACGAACCGCGCCACCAGCCCTCCCGATGCAGGAACATCTTCATCCCATTGGCAAACACGGTTTCCATGCCGTCCCCGTACGGATTGTCCACGTACTTGTATTCGACGGCCGTGGTTTCGAGACAGCCGATCCCAGCCTGGGCCTGGGCGAAGGTGTGCGCGCCCCATTCGCCGATGCAACTGGTGTGGAAATCATAGTGCCCGCGCCAACCGCCGCGCACGTATGCACTGTTATAGGGCCGCCAGGGGCAGGGCCCCAACCATTGATCCCAATCGACCTCTTCCTTGGCGGGTTGCGGCTCGGCCGGCAGCCAGTCGTGCCGCATCGCCGCGGCATCCCAGGGCGCAATGTGGGCGCGGGCGGTATGAACTCGGCCGAGCCGCCCGGTGAGCGCCATCTCGATGCAAAACACGAAATTGGCTTCGCTCAGGCGCTGGGTGCCGGTCTGGTAGATCCGCCCGTAACGGCGGGCGGTCTCAACCACCGCCTGCCCTTCCGCGATGGTCATCGATGACGGTTTTTCGGAGTAGACATCCTTGCCCGCACGCATCGCGTAGGTCGCGGCGAGGGCATGCCAGCGGTCCCCCGTGGCAATCAGCACCGCGTCAATATCCGTGCGCGTGGCCAGGAACTCCCGGATCTCAGGATACGTCTTGCAGTCCTGGTTGCCGTATTTGTTGTCGACCATGCGCTTGACCGCCTCGCGCTGCTGGCGCTTGGCGTCGCAGATCGCCACGAACTGAACGTCGCGCTCCGGCAACATCCAATTCAAAACGCCCGATCCCCTCCCGCCCAGCCCAATGCCGCCCAGCACGATGCGGCCGCTGGGCGGGACCGCACCGTTCAAACCGAGCACGGAGGATGGGATGAGCGTCGGGACCGCCGCCACGCCGCTCGCCAGCGCCGCGCGCTTGAGAAACTGGCGGCGGCTCAGCGCGGACGCGGACAGTGAGGGAGCTGTCGAGATCGACAGCAATCGATGGTTGGGACTGGGGTGCTGTGACATGGCCAACGTTTTATCAGTTTCCCGGCCCGGAGCAAACTTTCTTATCCGCACGCCGGCGGATTTGGACTGCCGCGGCCGTGACGCCGCTCAGCTGCCGGCAAACCATCGACCAACGACCCCTCAACAACGAAAAAGGCGCGGGGTCGAACCCCCGCGCCTCGGAAAACACCGGCTGACGGTCAGGCGACCGGCACCGTCGGCGGATCGCTGAAGATGTTATGAACGCTCGGCATGGGCGGCTTGAGCGTGCGGAAGCTGCCCCATTGCAGTTTCGAGAGATCCGTGTAGAGCAGGTCGGGGCCATACTTGAATTCGGATTTCAGCATGGCATCCCACTCCACCTCGGCGCCGCTGTAGGCGGCCTCGCGCCCCATGATCGCCGTCAGCGTGCTGTCCGTCACGTTCTTCGTCTCATTCAACTCCGTGTTCTTGACGATCGCGTTGATGAGGTCGACATGCTCCTGCACGTAGGGGTTGGACGATTCGCCGCGGAACCGCCAGGCCTGGCCGCCCTTCGGCGAGATGCTGCCGCCCGGGTTCGACATGCCTTTGCTGCCATGCACCGCTTCGCTCACGGATGACCAGGAACGCTTGATCTGCCCGCACGCCGCGTGCATGCGCACCCCGTTCTCGTACTGGAATTCAACCGAGAAGTTGTCCCAGATCTCGCCCGCCTGATCGCCCAACTGCTGGCGCGCGCCCAGCCCCCAGCATTTCACCGGATGCGCCTGCATGATCCAGTTGCAGACATCGATATTGTGGACGTGCTGTTCGCAGATGTGATCGCCGCACAACCAGATGTAGTGGTACCAATTGTTGACCTGCCGCTCCAGATCGGTGTTGCCCCGCAGACCCCGGTGCCAGATCGGACCGCCATTCACCCAGTAGGCGCGAAGCGAAATCACGTCGCCAATCTCACCGGCATGAATCCGTTTGATCGTCTCAATATAGCTGGCCTGGTGCCGCCGCTGCGTTCCGGCCGCCACTTTCAGGTTCTTCTGCTTCGCCATCTCTCCCGCCGCATACATCATCCGGCAGGTCGGCCCGTCCACCGCCACCGGCTTTTCCATGAACACATTCTTGCCCGCTTCAATGCAGGCTTTGAAATGAGGAGCCCGAAATCCCGGCGGCGCCGCCAGAATGGCGTAGTTCACGCCCGGCACCTGCAGCGCCTTCACGTAAGAATCGAAACCGCTGAAGCATTTGTCCTCGGGCAGCCCAAACTCGGTCTTGCCGCGGTTGGCTTGTCCGGGAAATGCGTCCGCCACCGCCACGACCTTGGCTTCCACGCCGGCAATCTTGGCGGCTTCCAGGAAATCCTTGCCGGCGCCACCACCGCGTCCGCCGCAGCCGATGATGACGGCGTTGAACGCAGGCTTGGCCTGGGCGTTGAGGATCGAAGGGAAACTCACGGCTGCCGCCGAGGCGGCCAGCAGCGAGGAACTCTTGATAAACTGACGGCGGTTGACCGTCAGCGATTCGGGGGATTGGTTTTGCGTATTCATGTGCTTGCTGTGTGACCGATAATGAGTTTTTAGACGTGGAAATCAACAAATCACTTCACTAAATCATTTCCGTGCGCCCCGGGATGGGCACCGGATAACTGCCGTCCGGACCCGGCTTGACGGGCGGTTCCATGCCATCGTGGCACTCTTCCGGCCGGGGGGGATGATGGTAGGTGGACTTCTCAAGATCATCCCAGGTGACTTCGCGGCCGGTGTAACAGGAGAGTTGTCCCATCACGGCAAAGGCCGTGCTCCGCGTCATGTAATCACCGTTGTTCAAAGGCGTTCCCGACCGGATCGCCGCAAACAACCGGTCATGCTCGATCTGATACGGATCGCCCTGACCCTGCCAGCGCCAGTTGGTCTCGCCCCAGATCCGGCAGGCCAGAATCGACGCCTTGCCTTTGCTCCCCAAAATGATGCTCGAGGCCTCGTCGAAGCAGCCGGTCGTCGTCCGGCAGAAAGCATACACCCGGACTCCATTCTCAAACTCATACACCACCGAGTGATGGTCGAACACATCTCCATACATCGGGTCGGTCATCGAGGATCGTCCTCCCAGGCCATGACATTTCACCGGCACCTGATTGTGCATCACCCAGCTCGCGCGATCCAGATTGTGGACCAGCGATTGCACCACGTCGTCCCCGGACAACCAGCGGAAGTGGTACTGGGTGCTGAACTGCCATTCCAGCTCCGACAATCCCGGTTTGCGATCCACCACCCCGTAGGGCGCCCGCAGGAAGTTCTCTTCCATCGCGATGACGTCCCCGATCGCCCCGTCGTGGATCTGCCGCACCGTCTCGGCATACCCCGGATGATATCGGCTGTGCAGGCCGGAGACGATCGAAAGCCCCTTGGCCTTCGCCAGCGCACAGGCCTGGTCCATCAATTTCAACCCGGCGGGATCGATTCCGTGCGGTTTCTCGACAAACACATGCCTGCCCGCCTGCACCGCCGCCATCGAATGGAACGGATGAAACTTGGCCGCATTCGCGATCAAAACCACGTCCGACGCCTCGATCACCTGCCGGTAACCGTTGACCCCGGGGAAACATCGATCGTCCGGCACGTCCACCTGCGCCCCTTTCTCTCGCCGGATTGCCTCGCGCTTCTCCTGGATGCGATCCAAAAAAACGTCGTGCATCGCCACCAAGCGCGCGCCCCGGTCCGCCGTCAACGCCTGCACCGCCGCGCCGGAATTGCGCCCGCCACACCCAATCATCCCCACCCGAAGCACGTCGCTGCCCGCGGCATGCGCCGTCCGGGCGATGTCCAGCGGCCCCAGCGCCATGACGCCGGCGGCGGCGGCCGAAGTGCGAAGAAACTGGCGGCGGGAACTCACGCTGGCGGAAGCAGGGGTGTTCATGCGCGGATCTTCCTCCTGTGGCCCCGCAAAATCAAGCGGAACACCGCCCCTCAAAGGATGCAACACCACTTCAGTTTCTTCCATGCTCAAAGCCATTCAGGCCGACATCACAACGCTGGCCCTGGACGCCATCGTCAATGCCGCCAATTCCTCCCTCCTGGGCGGCGGTGGCGTGGACGGTGCCATTCATCGCGCCGCCGGTCGAACGTGGACTGACGTCGATTGCTTTCCCGGGCATTAGCACCGGTGTGTACGGTTACCCTGTTCGCCTGGCCGCCCAAACCGCCGTCGAGACCGTCTCGCAGTTCGTTCAGATTCCCTCGACATTGTGTGAGGTGGTCTTCTGTTGCTTCTCGGCCGGGGATTACGCCGTGTATCAGGAGTCGCTCGCGCAAACCCGGTGACAGCGGCCCCCAATAAAAAGACCGGGAAACCCAGGTTTCCCGGTCTTGGTTTAAGCCGGCTCAAAGGGGTGGCCTTTGAGCGCTATGCGTGAGTCCCTATTCTCGGCTGCGATAGAACGCCGCGTTGGCTCCCGCGGGAACCGTATACGGGCTCTGGGCACCCTCCACCGCGTCGTACGGCCCGGCCGGATTGGATGCCGACACGAGCGTGCCGGTGAACGTCAACACCACCGAACCGCTCGACAGCCCCACCGAGATTTGCGGCGGTTCGACCGCGCCTTCGACGAGTTTCACCACGTCGCTGCTGATGGACTGGTTCAACACGCTCGCCACCAGTTGGAACGTGGCATCGAAGTCCGCCGCCACCGGATAGAAACGCAACTCGGATGCGGTGGCACCGTCGATGTCGACGAAGCCAGCGCCGTCATTGCGCTGCCATTGATAGCTGACGGTCGTGGGGCCGCCCGCGTTGGCGACCGCCGCACCCGTGAAGGTAACTGCCTGGGCGGCCTTGCCAATGACCAATTGCAGGTCCTTGATTTGCCAGGCCGGTTGTCCCGGGCTCCAGCAATCATCCCAGCCGCCCACGAACTGCACGGCGATGGTGTCGCCCTGGCTGAACGTGCCGAGAATGACGGAGCTTTGGATGAACTCGACCGCTTCGTAACCGGCGGAATCGCTGTTGAACGCCCGCTGTCCGTTCAGGATGCCGTTGCCGACGATATTGCCGGCCGCGTAGCCGTTCACCGTGAAGTTGTCCGCCGGCACCGGGGTGAAGGCGCCGCCGTTGACGCTGACACGCACCTGGCCGCCGTCATACAGATCCCCTTCGAAGCGATAACGGTGGGTGAAGGTCAAGGTGACCTCGTCGCTCTGCGGCACCCCGTAGGCCGGGCTCGTCAACCGGGGGTTGAACGGTCCACCGCATTCGGTGTCGCTGCCGTCGGCGGACCATTGACCGCCCGTCGCGTCGTAGATCCAGGGTTTCCACGCGCCCGGGGGCGTCGCGGGATCGTTCTCCACCGTGAACCCGCCGTTGCTGGCGTTGAAATCCTCCAAAACCAACTCGACGCCGGCCGAAGGCAGCACGCCCACCTGGTCGGTCGGTTGCTCGGTGAACGCCAGTTCCACGTTCGGATCGAGGTAGGCGCCGATCAGATTCCCCGTCAGCCTGGGCGCCGAACCGTTGGCCGGAGGCGTCGCAAAGTCAGCGAAACGACCGAAGGTGACGCCGACGTTGTCCCCGCCGCCGCCTTCCGTATGCAATATTTCGATGTAGTACTTCTTGCCCCCTTCAAGCCGGATCGCCGGGAACTCGAGCCCCGGCCACTCGCTCTCGATAAAGGTGTCCGATTGCTTCGTGGTGGCGTCGCCACTGCTGGTTCCGGTCCAGGTGCGGGGTCCGCTGTAACCCACTTCGCGCGCCACCAGTTTCTTGTTGGCCGGGTTGGCGTCGGTGCTGAGATACAGGTTGGATGGGTCATCGCTGCAGACGTAGAAAATGAATTCGTCGGTAGCCTCCGGGGTGAACCAACCGGACAACCTGTTGCCGTAACTGCTGCCGCCTTCATTGCCTCCGTTCGGCGGGTATTCGAACAGCGGTTCGAGCGTGGCAAAGGTCGGCGCGTCCGGGAACCGGGAGTCATTGGTCAGCGCGGCGATGCTGCCGACGCCCTGCCAGAATTGATGGAGAACCACCCCCGATTGCCAGACATGCGTGGTGAAATCCCGCGTGCTGTTCGCGGCAATCACATTGCCGGTCAGATCCTTGACGTTGTTCACCGTCACCGTGAGCGACGTCGAATCGCACGGGTGCGTACCGGCTTGGAACTCCTGGAGATTCGTCTCGCCGTCACCGTTGCAGTCCTCCCCGGCGTCGCTCGGATCATTGAGATCGAAGCCGTAACGGGTTTCCCAATAGTCGGGCATACCGTCCGAGTCCGTGTCGAGCATGGCCGGGTACGAATCCAATTGCTCCGCCGTGAGCACGCCGCTGCTGACTTTCAGGCGGTCCACCTGGCCGACATACGGCAACCCGCCGCCGGGTTCCGCTCCCAGCGTGAAGAAGTCCTGGGTCCGCGTGTAGATGACGCTGCCGGTGTAGTCCCGGGTGGCCTGCAGCACTCCATCGACGTAATAACGCAGCGCGACCCCGTTCTCATGCACCACGGCAATGTGATGCCAAGCGCCGTCATCCGGAACCACCGCGCTGGAATTGGCGTCCAGAACCCCCAACGTCGTCACGAACACCGTGCGGTCCGTGTTCACCGAGAACGAAATCGCTCCGCCCGGCCCGTTACTGAAGAAAAACACCATGCGACCCGAGGGCGTGCCCGCGAATTTCACCCAGGCCTGCACCGTGAAGGCGGGTTCGCGGGATCCAACTGCATCGCCGTCTCCGGGTCATTGATGGCGATATACTCGCCAGCTTCGAACTGAATCGACTTGTCACCCAATGCACCGGAAGGCGCGTCGGCAACCATCGCGGGACTCCCGGATGGGTTCCCCGTCAGGCCATGAAGGGTCTCCGAGACCGCACTGGCGCTGCCCTCGTCGAATTCGAATTCAAGGAGCGACGTCGCCGCGGATGCCGCCATCGTCATGAGGGCGACACCGGCGGCCATTCTGCTGAGGAAGTGGTTTGGGAGTCAGTTCAGAGAGATTGCATGGGTCGTGTGTGGAGCGCCCACTATTGTGGGTCAAC
This sequence comes from Verrucomicrobiota bacterium, assembly GCA_023383055.1. Classification (GTDB taxonomy): domain Bacteria; phylum Verrucomicrobiota; class Verrucomicrobiia; order Limisphaerales; family JAHDYP01; genus JAHDYP01. The sequence goes on from JAHDYP010000047.1 coordinate 20,018, forward strand.
GGCGCCATAACAACGGTGAAACGCAATTCGTGAATTATGCGCTGGGCTCCTTGAACGCGCGCGGTGGCTGTGCCTGAAGCCAACCGCGCTCGTCCGGTGCCGGCTGCGTCGGCTCGCCGATTCCGGGAGTGCGCGTTGCGCCCCGCCGTTTCCTGGAGGTCGATCGGATGAGACCCGTCGTGATCCGCTGTGATGGCGGGACGGACGTGGGTCCGAACCGGCTCGGTCCCTGGGAGATGGGAATTCGCGAGCCGTGATGCGGCGCGCGGGAAGACCAAGGAACCGCTGACCGTGGTAGGGTTGGCGGCACATGATCATGCAACGACCTCCCTTCGACCGGGACTTGCGGGCGGTGGCCGTCATCATCGTATGGCTTGGCCTGGTGACGGGTCTCGTCGCTTCCGCCATCGCCCTGAACGCTCTCGTCCACGCGCTCTTTCCGAGTCTCTCCGCCTATCCCGAGCACCCGAGTGTGGAGTACGCGCAGGCTTGCGAGTTGCCACCGCTCGAGTTGTTCGACGTCAGCACGAACACCGAATCAGCCGATTCGGATCTCCCTTCATCCCTCGGGGCGCCGCCTGCCGAGCCGTCAGCGGAGGTCAAAGAGCAGGCCGCCGCGAACGAGCGAAAACGCCAGTATGCGACCGCCCGATTTCTGGTCCGCCATCGGGCCATCGACACCATGGTCACGTCGCTCTGCTTCGCCGTGGTCGCGGTGATTGCCGCGGTCGGCGCCGGGGGGTACATCCTCGCGATGATCCCGGTCCATCCCGAACCACGCGGGCCCAATGGGGCCACTTGAACGAGCGGCGTCGCGTGATGACACACCCGGTTCTTCACGCTACCAAGGCTTGAGCTGCCAATCGCGAGCCAACTATTTGGTTCGTTCGATCTGCCAAAGCACGGCGGTTTCGTCTTCGCTTCCGCTGACCAGCCACTTGCCGTCACCGGATACGGCCAGTGCGGCAATCGGTCCTTGATGCGCGGGCAGGGTCGCCAGGGCGTCTCCGCCGGGGAGGCGGTAGATTCGGATCACGAAATCGGGGTCAGTTTCCTCCTGGGGTTGGTTGGCGAACAAGAGTTCCCCATCCGGCGAGAACGCAAGCGCCGTGACCCAGCCGCCCCGGCCGCAGTAGATCCCGCTCGTTTGCCGAAAAGATTGCAGATCCCATAGGCGGATACCGCCGTGGGTTTCAGCGGCCGCCAGAGTCTGGCCATCGGGTCCAAGACACAGGCGGAGCACCGACGGTCCTTGGCCGGTCGCTGCTTGCTTCCCGAGCGTGCGCAGTTTCTCCCCCGTCTGCAGGTTCCACAGTCGGACGCAGCCGTCGTGGGCGCCGGCCAGCAGAAGTCGGCTATCGAGAGAGAAGGTGATCGAAGCCACGTGATACCCACTCCCTTCAAGCGACCATGTCGGAGCTTCGGCTCCGGCTTTCCAGGCCTCGATTCCTCCGGACATGACACCTTCCGTCACCGCCAGCCACTGTCCATCCGGAGAAAGAAATCCATCGCTTTGGAAAATGGTCCCATCGGGCAATTGTAGGGTATGCGCCTCCATCGCACGCCAGAAGGAGGCGGATGCCGTCTCGATGGGTCTGGCGGGTTTCCAACGCAGGGGATGATAATAGGAGCCTTGGCGGAAGTGCGGCTCCGGCGGCTTCTTGTTGGACCGCTCCAAGGTCTCCAGCAGCTGGCCGTTGTCTGTTGACCACAGCCGCACCACCCGGTCCTCCGCGATGCTGAGCAGCGTCGTATTATCCTCTGAGATGGCCGCGTAGCGTAATTTGTCGCCGTGGCCGGCGAAGGTGTGCCGGCGGATCAGTTGAATGCTTTGAGAGGACTGAACGGGCGCCGGGTTGGTGAGCGGCGCACTGCGCGGCGCCGCGGGAGGCACACTCGTGGCGGCCAAGGTCGGATGACTCTCCCCGCTCGAGATCGGCGTGAACATGATGGCGCGGAGCTGATCCCGCCTCAGGTCCATCCGTTCGTTGGCGGTTTGGTAGCGCAGATAATGGGGCAGCAGATAGACGCCGGATTTGGCCGTGCCATCGCGGAAGGTGACGTTGGCCTTCATGATCTTGTCGCGATCGTAGTAGTACATCTCCGCGACCGCGGCCTGCTCCGCCGGGTCGAACGCCACCAGGTCGATTCGGGCAATGCCGGCATAATCCAACTGCCGGGTCCGGTTCCGCGGTTGGTTGGCCGCCTCGGCCAGCGTGGTGCAGTAACCCAGCGTCTTCATGTTCCAGCCGTTGCCAAAACCACCCGGGTTGTGGTCGACCAGCATGCCGCCGCTGACCTCTTCCCCGGAGACAAGCAGCAATCTCGCGGGAAACAGTCCGTTCGGGGATAGGGGCGATTCCGTGGCGGTTCGGGTATCCTGACCGGCGGATGGGTCACCGGGAGTCGGCTCGATGGTCGCGCGACCAACATTCGTCCGCCCCGCCGGCTCACGTCCGGCGCGAGGATCTTGGCCGTCCTCGGGTGAATGACGTTGCCAGAGGACAATCGCCAGCGCGATCGCGCAGAGGAGTGTCCCGCCGATGACTGCCCAGCGGACCCAGGTCCCGCCCTGAACGTTCGTTAGGCGACTGCCACTGGGAGGCGGATCAGTGGTTCTTGAGTTGAGTTCGGCTTGGGCGGCGGTGCGTTGCGGCGGTTTCGGCGGTGCCGCATGCAGGCGCTGAACTTGTAGTTCGATCTCAGAGATGATCTCGTCAAAGGCGCGATCCAGGGCCGCCTCATCGTTAAGGAATGTGATCAAGGGTGTGGGCCCGCCCGGCAGCATTTGCGGGGTGCTCAGCAGGGGCACCGATTTCCAATCGCAATGGCCCACGAGGATCGGAATGACCAAGACTCCGCTCTGCCGGGCGCGCTCTTCGATCCGCTTCAGTTCCACTTCACGGATGAACCGAGAGTCCAGGAACGGCCGGCTGACAAGCAACACGGCGATGTGACATTGGTCGATCTCCCGTCGGATCATTCGCTCCCAATCATCTCCGCCGTGCAGGAACTCCTGGTCCACGACGATCCTGGCGTGACATTCACCAAGTATCCTGGACTTCAGCAACCGCGGCACCAGCGAGCCTTCTTTGAGCCAACGTCGGTCTTCGTGGGCATAGGAAACGAAGATGGTTACGCCAGGTGGTTGAGTTCGCTCCATCGGTGACGGGCTGCTCATAGCTCAAGCATACAAGGAGGTTCAGGAACCATCACGCCGTTCCGCGGCGACCGGCGGCGCCTTCACCCGCGGTCGCTCGGCCGTCCGACGGCGGCGAGTGAGCCTCCGGGGGCCAGAGCTCGGGCGGTTCGAGGAAGCTGGCCGATTTGACCTGGCGATGATCGCCGATGCTCGAGGCGGTGGTGCGGATCTGGGCCTCGATCGGTGCCCAGAGCACCTTGGGGGCGGTCTGGGAACTCACGGGCAGTTCGGCGTTGATCTCGCGCACCTTGGTCGCCATGGCGTAGGTGGCGGGTCCCGATTCGCCCAGAATCACCGCCCAGACCCGGCCGTTGGGGCGACGTTGGGCTACGATCACGCCGTAGGTGGTGTAATTCCGGTGCCCTCGGGGAATCGGCAGTATCCGCGTTCCGATTACGAACGCACCGGAGCGGTTGCGACGGACTTGAGTGGCCAGATGGCGGCTTTTCGGCGGCAAATCCTCGGCCCCCAAGGCGAAGGCGCTGCGCCATCCCTGCATCAGGGGCCGCGGCCAGACGAAGGCGAACGGCCCGCGCTTCGGATCGAGAAAAGTCAGGGATGGTTTGACGAACGGGCGCACCCCGAACATCTGCGCGAGCATGATTTCACTGGCGAGATTGGCGCGCGGTGATCCGATGGCAACCACGGAACAGTCTTCGGCTTCGAGCCATCGGTGCCAGGGGTCCGCCGTGAGCCGGGCCGGGCGAACGGGCGTGCGCAGGAGCACTTCGACGATGTCATAATGCACCGCCGGATTGACCCGGCGAATCTGGCCCACCAACTCCGCCGCGGACCGCGTATCCCACCAACTCAAGTCGATCCGCCGTTCCCGGATCCGGGGCTTGGCCCCCACGAGGAACGTCACCTGCGGTTTCTCGACCAAATATTCGAGAATCCCCCGACGTTCAAAGATCGGTTTGTCGTGGAGCCCCTCGCCGATTGGGGCCAGGTAGTTGTCCAGCGCGATCAGGTTGCTCAAGGTTAAACCGACCCCTTCGGGCGCAAACGCCAGTTTCCTGAGCGTGCGGGGCGCGATCTTCCCTTTGACTTCGGCATTGGCGTTGGCCTCTTCGATCAGCCGGGAGAGGCGGTGTACATTGCCGATCTCCTTAATCTTCTTGTTGATGACCTCGCTCAGCCTGAAGACCCTGTTCACGTTGGCCTTTCCCCCGATTTACACATCAGGCCGGAAAACCGGTCCCAGATGCCGTCCCACCGGGCTGTGTTTCTTCGTTTCCGGATCGTCACAAACCGCCGCCGCCGCCGCCCACGCTTCAGTATATTTTCTGGCCGGATCGGCGGATGCTGGGTCCCGAAATGAATCCCGAGCAAACGCTGGCAGCCCGCCGCCCGACCCCGGGAAACCCTGAGGCAGTCGCAGGCGATGCCGTGTCCGCATTGCATTGGATACCGCACTGTAGCGAGCCTCGGCCGGGTAAACAAGGGTCGGGACGGGCATCGACGGCGCAACCTCCGTAACCAGCCCTCAGCCATGAAACCAAGTCGCAACCACACCAACGGGGATCGGAATCACAAACTCAAACGGATTGCCAAACAAGCGTCCAAGCTCGAGGAAGCGATCGACGGATTGCTCTGCGAAAGCGAGGGCGCCGCCCCGCTCCAGTCGGACGGGGTACGGACCAAAGGGGGCTCACGTGGTCGCCGCCGGTCCAAGTCGCGGCCGCCGGCGGTTCCAGCCAGTACCACGAGGATGATCCTCGAGGCGGCACAGGGTATTCCCGCGCTGGGGATGAATGGCGCCTATGACGGTGGGGCCGTCTTCATCATCAACGAGCTCGAGGTCAAGCTCCCCCCCAAGCCGGCTGCCTTACTCGAGATCCTGGCCGCGGACGATCGTCCCAGTCCGGATCTGCTCGTCGGGTTCAAGCCCCGTTCCGAGGTCGAGGAGCGTCTGGCCAAAAAGTTCGGCCTCGACCCATCCAACGATGCCCTCAATAACCTGATCTACCGCCTTCGCCGCGAATTGGAGAAGCAGGCGGGTCTCAATCGCTATTACATACAGATCCAAAAGCACCTCGGTCTGAGATTCGCGCTCCGGCGGAACGGCGGTTCCGCCGGCAGCCGAACCAGGTTGAACCCCGGCATCGTGCCCGCAGCCGATTGACGCGCGACGCCCTCTCCTCGGCCGCCGGCCTCAAGGTCGACTTCGACATGGCCCTCTTGGTGGTGGCCAGCGGACTCTATCGCCTCCTGGCCGGGCGGATGCGCGGCTACGCCGACGCGCAGGCCCGTCAGATCTTCCGCGATCTCATCAACCTGCCGGCCACCATCCCCTGAAGCGGCCAAATCTCGGGTCAATTCCCCTCCGTGGAATTGAGCAAAAGTTTAATTGCCAGGGCTTATCGCTCACAATACGGTTACGAATAACGCTGACACTATGAAAAACAAACTCATCGCGGAATTCTTCGGGACTTTCTGGCTGGTGTTTGGCGGCTGTGGCAGCGCCGTGCTGGCGGCCAAGTTCCTCGCCACCGAAGGCGCCACGCCCATCAATCTCGGCATCGGCCTGGTCGGAGTGGCGTTGGCCTTTGGCTTGACCGTCCTGACCATGGCGTACGGCATCGGACACATCTCGGGTTGTCACCTCAACCCGGCGGTTTCGGTCGGGCTCTGTGTGGGCGGCCGGTTCAAAGCCGGCGAATTGCTGCCCTACATCGTTGCCCAGGTCATCGGCGCCGTGGCCGGGGCGTTCATCCTTTCGATCATCGCGGGCGGACAGGCCGGGTTCACCACTGCGGACGGATTCGCCGCCAATGGTTACGGCGACCACTCACCCGGCAAGTACACCATGATGTCCGGCTTCGTCGCGGAAGTGGTCCTCACCTTCTTCTTCCTGCTGATCATCCTGGGCGCGACCGACAAACGCGCCCCACAGGGTTTCGCGCCGATCGCCATCGGCCTGGGTCTGACGCTGATTCACCTCATCGGCATCCCGGTCACGAACCTCTCGGTGAACCCGGCGCGCAGCACCGGTCCGGCGCTGTTTGTCGGCGGCTGGGCCCTGCAGCAGCTCTGGTTGTTCTGGGTCGCTCCCATCCTTGGGGCGATCCTGGCCGGGGTGGTCTACCCCATCATGGCCGGCTCGGCGAACGAGAAACGCCGGTAACCCGAAGCGCAAGCGCAACCACAGAACCGATCACCGCTCAGACACGACTCAAACCGGCATGAACCGAGACAGCGCAGCGGCTCATGCTGAATCTCTCTTTCTTCCGTTGGCTCCTGTTCAAATTCATCGAACCATGATCACGCGTAGAATCCTGCTCGCCGCCCTGTGCGGCGCACTCACCCTGGTCTCCGCCCAGGCGGCGGCCGGCAAACCCAACATCGTTGTCATCTGGGGCGACGACATCGGCACCTGGAACATCAGCCACAACAACCGCGGCATGATGGGCTACCGGACACCGAACATCGACCGCATCGCCCGCGAAGGGATCGCCTTCACCGACTACTACGGCCAGCAATCCTGCACCGCCGGCCGCGCCGCCTTCCTCGGCGGAAACGTGCCCGTCCGCACCGGCATGACCAAGGTCGGCCTGCCCGGCGCCAAGGAAGGCTGGCAGAAAACCGACGTCACCATCGCCACCGTGCTCAAAGCCCAGGGCTACGCTACCGGCCAATTCGGCAAGAACCACCAGGGCGACCGCGACGAGCACCTGCCCACGCTCCATGGTTTCGACGAGTTCTTCGGCAACCTCTACCATCTCAACGCCCAGGAAGAACCGGAGAACGAGGATTATCCGGCCAACATGAGAATGGCCAATGGCAAAACCTTCATCGAAACCTACGGCCCGCGCGGCATCATCCGCAGTAAAGCCGATGGCAAGGGCGGTCAGACCGTCGAAGACACCGGCCCGCTTACCAGGAAGCGCATGGAAACGATCGACGAGGAAACCCTTGCCGCCGCCAAGGATTTCATCACTCGCCAGCACCGGGCCGGAAAACCCTTCTTCTGCTGGTGGAACGGCACCCGCATGCACTTCCGCACTCACGTCAAGCAGGAGAACCGGCATCCCGGCAACGACGAATACACCGACGGCATGATCGAGCACGACGGCCACGTGGGCCAGTTGCTCAAGCTGGTGGATGATCTCGGCCTCGCCAACGACACCATCGTCATGTATTCGACCGACAACGGCCCGCACTATAACACCTGGCCGGATGCCGGCACCATGCCCTTCCGCAGCGAGAAGAACTCCAACTGGGAGGGCGCCTACCGGGTGCCCTGCTTTGTCCGCTGGCCCGGGAAGTTCCCCGCCGGCGTGACGCTCAACGGTATCGTGTCGCACGAGGATTGGTTACCCACGCTCGCCGCCGCCGCCGGCGCCAGTGACGTCAAAGACCAACTCGCCAGGGGTGTGGAACTCAACGGCCGGAAATATCGCAACTACGTGGACGGCCATAACCAGCTCGATTACTTCAGCGGCAGCACTGGCCAATCGCCGCGCAACGAGTTCATTTACGTGAACGACGACGGCCAGATCGTGGCCATGCGTTACGACGCGTGGAAGGCGGTCTTCCTCGAGAACCGCGGCGTCGCTTTCGGCGTGTGGCGCGAGCCCTTCACCGAACTGCGCGTCCCCCTGCTGTTCAACCTCCGCCGCGATCCCTTCGAGCGCGCCCAGCACAACTCGAACACCTACAACGACTGGTTCCTCGACCGCGCCTTCGTGCTCGTGCCGATGCAGCAGATGGCGGGGAAATTCCTGATGACCATGAAGGACTATCCGCCCAGCCAAACCCCCGGCTCGTTCAACCTGGAGAAAATCCAGAAGCTGATCGAGGCCGGTGCCGGCGCGCGGTAGCCGCACGGCGGATGGATATCCAGCCAGGATGGCCTCGTCGAAAACGACGAACGGACCTTGCGGTAACCCGCCAAACACCACCAGCAGCCCGCCGCGCTTCGCCGCCGCCTACCACAACACACCGTCCGTGAACCACTCATTGGAGCGTTGTGGCGTTAGAACGTTGTGGGTTAGTTGACAGCCAGAGCGGGGATGGCCATCCTGCTTGCGGATGAAACCGACCGAGCAGGAAACCCAGAAGTTGTTCCGCGAGCAGTGTCGTCGTCAGATGGATCGCCCCCTCGCCGCCCGTATCAAGTACGGCTTCTGCCGCACCTACAAGCCGGTCCTCGACGACGCTCCCTGGCGTGCCTTCAACTCCATGGCGGAATACCGCGCCTGGTGCGAGGCGAACCTGCCGGACTACCTCGGGTTCAAGCGCGCCCCATGACGCCGCGTCAGAGCTTTCACCCGCTGCAGGCGGAGGAGGTCGCCCGCGCCTTCCAGACCGAAGACGTGGACTATCTCTTCATCGGCAAGAGTGGCGCCATTTTGCTCGGCTACCCTGGCACAACCCAGGATGTGGACATTTTTCCGGCCCGTTCCGCCGAGAACGGTCGTCGCATTGTGGCCGCATTGCGGAAGATCGGTTTCGAGGTTGGACCCGAGCTCGAGCGGGAAATCATTGCAGGAAAGGACTTCGTCCAGATCAAGACCGGTCCCTTCGATGTGGACCTCGTCTTTGCGCCTGACGGTATCTCCAGCTTCGCCGAAGCAAAAGCCCGCAGTCTGACCGAGAACATCTTTCGCGTCGCCAACCTGCGCGACATCATCGCCAGCAAACGGGCCAGCGGACGCCAGAAGGACCAGATCGAACTCCCGCTCTTGGAGAGTTTCCGGCAGGAGTATGAAAAGCGCCACGCGCCCCTCTTGCGCTCCGCCGCCAAGATCGCGGGCGAGCAAGGGCGAGATCACCCGTAGTTGGCTGCGATGGTAACGTCGATCATGGTCGATCGTGGCGATCGTGGTCGAACCAAGGTAACCACCAAGGTAACCATAGACCTGCTTTTGTATCGGGGTTGCCCGGTGCCAGACACGCCTGGTAGCATCGCTCCCGAAAACACTCAGCGGCTCGCTGCCCACGATTGCCGAATTGGAACAGGAACTGGAACAATCCACACTATGAAAGGCAGACCCATCAAGATTAGCGCCCTGCTCGCATTCCTTGTGGTCAGACTCCTCGCGAGTCCGGCCTTGGCCTCCGACCCACTGCCTTCCTGGAACGACGGCACCGCGAAGCAGAGCATCACTGCCTTTGTCGAAAGAGTGACCCGGGAGGATTCTCCCGACTTCGTGCCCGCCCCGGAGCGAATCGCCGTTTTCGATAATGACGGCTGCCTCTGGGCCGAGCAGCCAATCTATTTCCAGGCATCCTTCATTTTCGACCGCATCAAAGCCCTCGCGCCGCAACACCCGGAATGGCAAACGCAGGAGCCCTTCGCTTTCGTGTTGAAGGGCGACGTGAAAGCCGCGCTGGCCGGAGGGGAGAAAGCGCTGCTGGAAATGGCGATGGCCACGCACGCCGGCATGACCACGGACGAGTTCGAGCGAATTGTCCGTCACTGGCTCGCCACGGCCAAACATCCGACCACCGGCAGGCACTACACCGCAATGGTGTACCAGCCCATGCTCGAACTGCTGGCCTGCCTCCGCGCCAACGGCTTCAAAACATTCATCGTCTCCGGAGGCGGCATTGAATTCATGCGTGTCTTTGCCGAGCGGGTTTACGGCGTGCCGCCGGAACAAGTCATCGGCAGCAGCATCCAGACGAAATACGAAGTCCGCGATGGCCAACCCGTGATTGTGCGCCTGCCCGAGCTCCATTTCATCGACGACAAAGAGGGCAAACCCGTCGGCATCCAGCAACACATCGGCCGCCGACCGCTGATGGCATTCGGCAATTCCGACGGCGACTTCCAGATGCTCGAATGGACCACCGCCGGTAAGGGTCCGCGCTTCGGCCTCCTCGTCCACCACGACGACGCGGTGCGTGAGTGGGCCTACGACCGCGAATCCCACATCGGCCGGCTCGAGCGCGGCCTCGACGAGGGTCCCAGGCGTGGTTGGACGATCGTGAGCATGAAAGGACATTGGAAGTCGGTCTTCCCGAGCCCAACGAGATGATCGTCGGGAATCGGGGTCGGATTCGAGGGCTCGAAGAATAGTCTGGAATGTTGCGATGGAACCGGGGTAGAACCTCCACCCTGTCAAACTATGAAAAGCAACTCGATTCGGGCGCGCGCCCTCGGGCTGTTACTGGGCGGCCTCGTCACGGCCGCAGCCGCGGTCCCGGGCTCCACCCAGGCGACAGCGGGGCCTGCCGTCAAACCCAACATCGTCCACATCGTCGCGGATGACCTCGGCTGGAAGGATGTCGGTTTCAACGGCTGCGCCGACATCCGGACGCCAAACCTCGACGCCCTCGCCGCCAGCGGCGCGAAGCTCACCCAATTCTATGTCCAGCCCATGTGCACGCCCACGCGCGCGGCGTTGATGACCGGCCGTTATCCGTTCCGCTACGGCCTCCAGACCATTGTCATCCCCGGCCCGGCTGACTACGGCCTCGACACCAGCGAGTGGCTCCTGCCGCAATGCCTCAAGGAAGCCGGCTACACCACCGCCATCATCGGCAAGTGGCATCTCGGCCACGCTCACACCAAGTATTGGCCGAAGCAGCGCGGCTTCGATTACCACTACGGCGCGATGATCGGTGAGCTGGACTATTTCACGCACAGCGACGCCGGCGTGCTCGACTGGTTCCGCAATAACCGCCCGGTCCGCGAGCAGGGCTACACCACCCAGCTCCTCGGCAACGACGCCGTCAAATACATCAACGAGCAGAACGCGGATAAACCATTCTACCTCTACCTCGCCTTCAACGCCCCGCACACGCCCTATCAAGCACCGAAGGAATACGTTGACCGCTACCCGAACATCGCCGACCCCACCCGCCGCACTTACGCCGGCATGGTCACCTGCCTCGATGACGAAATCGGCCGCGTCATCGCCGCGCTCGACCGGAAAGGCCTGCGCCATAACACGCTCATCCTTTTCCACAGCGACAACGGCGGCACGAAGAACGCCATGTTCGCTGGGCAAATGGCCGATTTGTCCAAAACCAGGATCCCTTGCGACAACGGCCCTTACCGCGATGGCAAAGGCTCGCACTTTGAAGGCGGTTGCCTCGTCCCCGCCATCGCCAACTGGCCTGGCCGGATCAAGGCCCGGAACGTAAACGGCCTCAATCACTCCGTGGACCTCTCTCCCACGCTCGCCACGCTGGCCGGGGCGTCCACCGAGAGGTGCAAGCCACTCGACGGCATGAACGTCTGGGACACCATCGCCGAAGGCAAACCTTCGCCCCGCGCCGAGATCATTTACAACGTCGAGCCATTCCGCGGCGCAGTGCGCCAGGAAAATTGGAAACTCATCTGGCGCACGCTCATTCCCACGAGTGTTGACCTCTATGACCTCGCCGAAGACCCCTTTGAACAACGCAACCTCGCCGCCGCGCATCCCGACAAGGTGGCCGCGATGCAGGCGCGCCTCAACGCGCTCGGCAAGGAATCCACCAAGCCGCTGGCGCTCATCTACGTCACCCGCGTCGGATTGGCGCATGGCAAGCCACTCATGGCTTCCGAAGACGGCGAGGGTCCGGCCATGGTCGAGAATCACGCTTACGCGATCACCGACGAGGGCTTCGGCGAGACCGAGGCTGAGCCCGACCGTCACTGATAAGCGCCCGCGTCAGACTAGAACTCCTCCGCATTGATGAACTGACATGGACCGCACCCTTCTTTCATTACTCTTCGCCGGCGGATTGTTCGTGGGCATGATGCTGCTGCTCGAGTTGGGTCGGCGCCTCGGCCGCCGGCGGCGCAGGAGCGACGAGGAAGGCGCTCGCGCCGGACTCGGCGCGGTCGAGGGCGCCGTCTTCGCCCTCATGGGGCTGCTCATCGCCTTTACCTTTTCGGGCGCGGCGTCGCGCTTTGATGCCCGAAGGGAGTTGATCGTCCAGGAGGCGAATGCGATCGGCACGGCCTGGCTTCGGCTGGACCTACTGCCGACGAGGCGCTCATCGAGTTGCGCCGGGGCATGGAGTAATCGCGAGCGTTACTCGCCCGTGGCTCCCCACCGGCGGAACACCTTGAGCAACGAACCGTCCTTGGCTGACCGATCGATGAAATCGTTGGCGGCCTTGAGCAGGGCTTCGTCGCCCCGGCGCACGGCCCAACCGAGAGGTTCCTCGCTCAAAAGCATCGGCACATTCGACAGGCCGTCGCCACTGTGAATCCCGGCCAGATACCAGACCAGCGTCGAGTCGCTGATAAACAGGTCGATCTTCTTCTTCTTGAGCGCCGAGACTGCGTCCTCGGGCTTCGTGAAGACCTTGCGTTTGGTCCTGGCGAACTCACGTTGAACCAAAAACTCCCCGGTGGTGGCCTTGATCACACCCACCACGCCTGGCAACGGCTGGGGAAAACCCAGGGCGTAACGGCCGCGGTCGTCCCGCCGGATGAGCGCCATCTGACCCAGCACAAAGTAGGGGCGCGTGAAGGCGACCACATGACCCCGTGCCGGTGTGATCGACATCGACGACATGATGATGTCGATCCGGTTGGCGTTGAGCGCCGCGATCTGGTCCTCCCACGGCAGCGGCACAAACACCACCGGCCGGCCTAGCTGCTCGCCGAACCGGCGGGCAAGGTCAACCTCGACCCCGGCGAGTTCCTTGTTCTGTTTGAACGCCATGGGTGGGAAAACCGGCGAGATGCCGACCCGCAGCGGGCTGTTCTCAGCCGCCAGCACCTGGTTCGGGGCCAGAGCGACCCATGCCAGGCCCAGAAATGCCAGGAGTTGGCCGGCTCGGCTCAAGGCCGAGAGACGTGGGAATGCGCGGTCTGCGCGGTCAGGATTCATGAGTGCGGTCGTTTCGGACATCGCCCATTCTTAAGCGTCATGCCCGGCTGACGTCAATCCTTCCGCTGGCGAGCTGGCGATGCGATCTGGTGAGAGCCCGGGCTGATCGGACGATCGGACCGTGGTGCGAACCTGCACCACTCAAAAATCCAAACCCAACCCGACGACCAACCGATAGTCGTCCGGTTTGGGCTGCGTACCGTCGGCGCCGACCTTGGGATTGCTGATGCGATCCCAGACAAAGGAAACGTCCAGATCCAAACGCTTGGTCACGTCGAGCGACAGGGTGACGACGCTGTGGTGGGTGGTTTCACCCACCTCGCGGCGGGTGTACTGACCCCGATACTCCAGGATCAGTTCGACCCGGCGGGTGATGTCCCAGTCAAACCGACTGCCAAACGCCAGCGCGCCGGCGCCGGTCGCCCGATCCTCCCCGGGTTCGACGGACTCAAACACATTATACTGGTAGGCCGGCCCGGCCGTGATGGTCCATTCCAGATCCCGCCGGTCGATGAGGTCATAGCCGACACCGACCCCACCCGTCAGCCGGTACTCCAGGTTCTGAAACGGGTCTTTGTAGTACTCAGCGAACGGTAGGATCAGATAAAACCGCCGCGAAAGCCACAGATCGAACTCGCTGTTTACCCGGTGATTGTTGGCGCTTTCGATGTCGTCGATACGGCTGACATTGCCGATGTAATCGAGGGTGAGCCGCGTCGCCGGCGTCCGACGCTGCAGGTGAGCCTGGGCGTTATATTCGACCTGCCGGGTGTTCCCCGCCCGAAGAGTCAGTCCGACCGAAACTGTCCCCGACCAGTAGTTCAATTCCTTGGATCCGCCTGGCGTCAGGCTCTGCAACCGGTTCCGCGCATAAACCCGCGGTTCTGTCCCTTCCACCGTGATCTCCCCAGGCGTGATCATGACCGGCCCCGACACCAATTCCCCATCCACGAACAGCACGTCGAGCCAGCGCGGTGACCGCAACTGGCGGATGTCCTTCCAGTCGAATGTCAGGTCATCCAGTTCTTCGCTGTCGAACTCGAGTTCGCGGTCCTGCATGGCCTTGACGCGGCCCTTCAGCCATTCGCCCGACTTGAGCTGAATCCAGTCAAAGCGATCCTCCGGAGGGACCCAGCTCAGGTGCGGCAACGCGGAGTTCGTGAGGGCCGGCAGTTCGGGCGCGAGGTTGGCCGCGGCACGCAGGACGGTGGAACACGCCGGGAGCAAGCCGCCAGCCAGGAAGACCAGCAGCACTCGCGCGAGGTGACCAGGCAGGACACTCATGGAGTTGCTCGCATCGGGTTCGTCAGGAACGCTTCGCCGTCGCCAGACGGCCGCTGAGCCAGCGGTACCCCAACCCAGCCAGCAGCGCAACGGCCAACAGCAGGATGCTCCTCCAGAAGACGTAGTCCACGAGTTCCCGACCGCCGGTTTGCGCCTGGGCCACCACCGGGCCAACCTGCGCCGAGAGTTGCGCGAGGTTGGTCGATCCCAGCGTTTGATCCAGCCTCTCGAGCAACACGGTCAACTGTCGCGCCGTCGCTTCAAGCTGGGTCGCGGTCCGCGCATAGTCCAGGATCCGGAACGGCGTCGCATCCGTGGCGGGCGGTTTGTCGGCGTGGGAAGGCTCGCCGACGCCCAGGCGTTTCATCAGCGCGTCGAAGGTGATCAAGGTCGTGTTCAGCGAAGCAGCCATGCTCTCGCCCGCGACCAGAGTGCGGGTGACTTCCGCCGAGAGCTCGCGCAATCCGCTTTCCTGGGCTTCCAGCGCCTCGAGGACGGCCTGGCGCTCGGCGGTGATGCGGTCGGGCAGTTCGGCGGCCGTGGCGCTGGCGGATTCCAGCGCTCGGCTGATCCGGTCGGCGCTCGCGCTCAAGCCGGGCGCATTGGTCAATACCGCTTCGATTCTCTCTTCGCGCAGGAGTTGGTCGGTGAGCAGATCGACCTGCCAGCGCAAGAGGAAGGGCATGCGTTGCGCCATGAACATCGCCCGCTCGGCAAGGAGCCGCGCGTGCGTCACCTCCCGCACTGCCGGGTCGAGACCCGCCGTCGGGTCCAGCCCAACGAAGGCAAAGACGCTTCCCGGCCGGGCGGACTTCTGGCTGGTCTGCCGGATCAGTGAGCTGAACTCTTCGGGCCGGGCGAAAAAATTCAGGTGGCCGTCGGGCGTGAGATCCCACCAGCGCTGGATGGCATTGCGCAGTTCCTGTTGCTGCTCCTCCGGGAACACTCCGCCCGCCAGGTTCCAGGCATTGGTCTCCAGGTTGCGGCTCACCGCCAGCCAGGGTTCGAAGGCAGGACCGTCGGTGGTCTTGACCCAGACTTCCTCGAGGGCCATCCGGGTGATCGTGGCCAGGGCCAGAAAGTCGAGCAGGTTGGCTTGGGGATTCGGTCCCGTGGCGATGGTCACGGTGGCCGAACTGACCGCCACCTTCCAGCGCAGGGCCTGACTACGCGCGTCTGCCGTGCCGAGGCGCCGGACGTAGTCGTCCAGGGCCGCCGTGGTTCGGCCGGCGTATTCATCCGCGAAGCGCTGCAACTGAACTTGCAGCGCGGCCGGGTCCTGCGCTGGCGACTTGCCGCCCGGCGTCACCGCGGTCACCACCTGCCCCGGCACCTGCGCCGCGCTTTCGACCACCCGACACCCGGTCACCGCCAGCGCGAGCATCAGCCAGCCGGCCGTTTCGATTAGGATCGCCCCATTCACGGTCTTCCAGCGACCTCCAGCCGGCCGTCGAACTCCAGGGCAATCACGCTGGCGATCGGGTTCGGAGCCTCTCCCGGCAGCGACAACACGACGCCACCGCCGGTGCGTTCCGCGGCTATGGTTGTGCCGGAACCGAGCAGCTGCGCCCGTTTCACCGGGTTGCGCAACCCCGGCACCACCAGTTTCCCGTCGGCAGGCCAATCGAACACGTGCAGGTAAAGCGTGCCTCCGGTATTCGAGGTCTTCTTGGTGCACCGGCCCCAGGTCAACCCCGGGAACGGGCTGGCAGTCGTGGCATAGATCGCCTCGCCATACACCCGCATCCAGTCGCCGATGGCGCGCATGGACTGGACGCTCTCGGTCGGAACGCTGCCGTCCGCCTTCGGTCCGATGTTCAGCAGGTAATTCCCGCCTTTGCTGGCAATGTCGACCAGGTTGCGGATCAACGTCTCATCCGATTTCCAGGCGTGGTCGTGTTCGCTGAAACCCCAGGTGGTGTTCAGCGTCATGCAGGTTTCCCAGTCCACCCCCGGCATGCCGGTCGGCGGGATGTGCTGTTCGGGCGTGAGAAAATCGCCGTACCTGGGTTCGATCCGCGGAATGGTGGCCTCCATCGCCATGCCGGTCCAGCCGGCTTCCGGAATGCGGAACAGGCGGTTGTTCATGATCACGCCGGGCAGTCGCTGGCGCACCCGGTCCATCAGGTCGAAGGCGCGCCAGGCTTCCTGTCCCTGGAAATCCTGGGAGCTGTAATCCCACCACAGGATGTCCACGGGTCCGTAGTTTGAAGTCAATTCGTCCACCTGGGCGTGGAGATAGCCGAGATACCGCGCATGTTCCCTTTCGCCATTGGGATACGGCCGACCGTGGAGCGGGTGGGGCAGTTGCTGGGAGAGATTGTAGGCGTATTGGTCGTGATGCCAATCGATCACCGAATGATAGAAACCAACACGCAATCCCTCGGCCCGAAGAGCGTCTACGATCTCTTGGACGAGGTCGCGGCCAAGGACCGAACCGGCGTCGTAGTCGCTCACCTTCGAATCGTGCAGGGCAAAGCCGTCATGATGTTTGGTGGTGAAGACGACGTAACGGCAGCCGGCCGATTTCGCCAGAGCCGCCCATTCACGGGCAAAACCCGGTTTGGGCGTGAACCGCGGGATGGCGGCGCGCGCGTAGGTTTCGGTATCCGCCTTGACGCGTTGTTGGATCCATTCCATGCCGCCCTGGGTGCCCACCGGCTGTCCGTTCCAGGTCCCTGCCAAACCGGAATAAAGGCCCCAGTGCACGAACATGCCGAAGCGGGCTTCGCGCCACCACTGCAGCCGCGCGTCGCGTTGGCCGGCCGTCTCCGCCGCTTGGACCAGCACGCCGCCAAAGATCAGTGAGATCAACAGAACAAAGAGCCAAATCCGGAGCGCAATGAGTCTGGAGTTCGGGAGCCGAAATCCTCCGTTCACAGGCTGAATCCGATGCAGTTTCGTGGACATAAGATCGTGCTGAAGCAATCCGTGTTATGGCTCGATTCTGCTCCTTAACCCGGCGTCGCGTCGAGCAGAACAATGGGCACCTGCGATTCCTGGAAAACCGGCGATTGACCGGCGCTCTCGTCACCGGGCTTCTCTGAATCTTCGGGGAAAGAATCCGCCCGGTCGTCGCGTCGCCAAACGACTTTCGCCTTTGCGGCCGGCCCGGCAGAAACTCAAGAGCCTTCCGGGTACGCCCGGAAGGCTCTCAAAAGTCAGGATCTAAACCGAGGGTTCAGCTCCTGGCAAAACGGCGGCGAACCATCCACGCCAGCAACCCCACGCCCAGCAATAACCCGGTCGCGGGCTCGGGAATGAGCGAGATGCCATCGGCGGTCGCCCCGCCCAGCGCCAGGATGTAGCTGTCGGCTAACGCGAGGTCGTGGATCTGAATGCTGTTCACCATGCCGGAGGCCGTCTCGCCGTCTTCGTCGGTGAACAATAGGGCGGTAGTATCCAGCGACCAGCGACCGTCCACGCCGGAGCTCAGGGTCTGGGTGCCGACCAGGGTCCCGTCGATGTACTTGCGCATCTGCTCTGTCCCAAGCGTCAGGTCCATGACCAGCGCCACACGGTGCCAGGTGTCGGCCACGATGGCGCCATGGTAGGTGCCGGAGATCCCAATGCCGTTACTGGTGTTGACAAAAAAATCGCTGTCGTTCGAGTTGTCCGGGCTGGTCTGGAAGAGGCCGCGCCATTGCCCGGTGCTCGTCGAGGGGAACATGATATCCATGATCAAACTGTATTGGTTCACGAAGCTCCCACCGCCGTTCGCCCCCATGCCGTGGGTCAGAATATACCCCTGGGTAGCCAGGGCCGCAGGGAATTGCATGACGTTCGCGGTCTCGCCGCCGATGGCGGCCGTAGTGAATACCGTCGACCCGGCCGTGTCGCCCCGGTAGCCAAGGTCGGTGCCCAACGTGGCCGACAGATTCCCACTGTTAAAGTCCCACTGGCCGGTGATCGCGGCGCTGGCGGGTCCGCTCAGGATCAGGCCGCACGACAACGTGATAATCGCAAGGATTGATTTCATGGTTCTTTTATGCTGTAAGCTCAATTGCTCTCAACCACTAACCTTCTGATGGGGCGGACCTTGCCTGTCGGTCGGGCGCTGGTCAAGTTGAATTAGCCCGCCTTGCGACGGTCAACGGACATCAGTCCGGGTTCAAGCCGGCCGGCCTCAGCCATCGCGCACCGGACTGGCATCCGCGGCTTCGAAAAACGCCACAATGTTCGCCCACGGCGTCTCCGGTCCGAGCACGTGGGCCGGCCCCAGGATCAAACCACCCCCACGGGCCACGTCGCGCACGCGGGCGCGGACTTCGGCGCGGACTTCGTCCGGCGTGCCAAAGGGCATCGTCCGTTGCACGCTCACCGTGCCCCAGAACGAGAGCCGATCGCCGAAGCGACGCTTGACGGCGGCAGGGTCCATGCACTCGGGTTGGACTGGATTGAGGATGTCCACGCCAATCTCGATGAGATCCGGAATGGCCGCGTCGACCTTGCCGTCGGAGTGGTAGAAGCAGAACGTTTCCGGCCGAACCTCCTTGACCGCCCGCACGGTGGCCGCCAGACGCGGCTTCAGGAATTCGCGCCACATGTCCAGTTTCATCAGCATGCCGTGCTGTCCAGCCACGTCGTCGCCCGTGATGACGATATCGACGCCGGCGCGGGCGAACTGGGCCGCCGCATACTGCTGCAGCGCCGACGTACGCTCGAACAGCCAGTGCGCCACCTCGGGCGCCGTCACCATGTCCATCATCAGGTCTTCCAGGCCCCGGAGATACCAGGAGCGTTCGAAAACCGATCCGGCGTAGCCCGCGACCGCCAGACCCCGGGCCTGCAACGCCGCGACGCGCTCGCGCACGCCCTCCCAGCGATACGGCTGATCCAGGTCCGGCCAGGGATACTCGCGCAACCGTGCAAAATCATGGACAGCCCGCAGTGTGGGTTCGAACTGGACGAAATGATGAAAGTCGCCTCTGCGGCGCCACACCCCCCATTCGTCCACTTCGCCACCGGCGAGGGCGGTGTCGGCCTCGGGCCCGAGCCATTCGACGAAGCGAGAGCGCGGCAGGAGGGTGGGGTTGAATCCCACCCGCGTGATGTCCATGTCGAAGTAATCGCGCGCCGATTGGGGGGCGCACTTTTCGCGCAACAACCGTTCGATGGGCGGCGTGTAACCGATGACCTCCTCATACAACAGCCGCGGCACCCGGTCGGTGGGCTGGTGGGCCAATGCGGCAAGCACCCGCGCCCGGGAGCTCATCCCGGAAGACCCGCCTGCCGGACCATCCCCGACCGCCGGTTTGACCGCGCTGGTGGATGCCTTGCGGTCTGGCGGTTTCATGCGTTGGGCTCCGAAACGGATCGATTCAAGCCGGGCCGTCGAAAAGTCGCCGTACTTGGTCCAACCCCTCGCGGTGAGCCGTGACGGCATCGAGGGTCTTGGGCGAACCCCCCTCGACCGCCTGTTCAAGGACCAGATGCGGCTTCACTCCGTGGCGCTTCAACCATGCGCTGAGCCGCGCGTAGTCGATGTCGCCGTCCCCGGTGAAGACTTCCGTCCAAATGCCGCCACGCGACTGGCGCAAGTGGAGTTCAACGATGCGGCTGCCGTAGTGCTCGACCGCGTCGAAAAGCGCCACCTGCGAGTCGCCACAGCCGCGGAACACCCAGTGGGCGTCGAGGCAGAACTTCACGTTGGCGGGATCCGTGGCGGTGAGCATGTGATGAAACTCGCGCGCCCCGAGGCGCAGTTCGATATCGTGATTATGGTAGGCCAGCACGGCGCCCAACCGGCGCAACTCCGCCCCGAGCCGGTCGAGGGCTTTCGCCTGCGCAAGCAGTTGAGCGTCGGTCTTGTTCTCCGGCCCGCCCCAACGCAGGGGCGAGGGATTGGTGACGATGATGCGGGTGCCCAGCTCGACCGCGCGTCGGGCGACGGCCAGCACGCTGTCGATGCTCGCCGCCGCCGCGTCGTCATGCAGACTGCTGTTGACGTAAAGGGAGCGCATTTCAAGCCCGTGCGCCTTGAGCCGCGCGCCGAGACCGTTGAATTCCTCCGGCGCGTTGATGATCGGTTCGTAGCCGCCGATGCCGGTCGAGGCGATGGCCGCCAGGGCCGCGTCGGTGTGCAGGGTGAAGGTCCCGCCCTCGCGTCCGGCAAACGTGCCCCAGGGATAGGTGTTGGTGGCGACGTGCAGCGTCGGCGGCTCGGCGGAGAGGACCGATGGCGTAACCATGGCGAGACTGGCTGCGGTCGTGTTGAATAGGAAGCTGCGGCGGTTCATGGGAGTCGAGTCTCCCTTAATGCGGCGGCAAACGCCAGCCGCGTTTCCCGGGACAAGGATAGCTCCTGGATTCGCACGTCGTCGGCGCTGAGTTCCAAATAGACACAAAGTGACAGGCTCGGAGTGTGTTCGCGCTAGAGAGTGACAGGTTCACGGTATGCGCTGTGCAATAGGGGGACAGGTTTAAGGCGTGAAGCGGTAGGGTCGTGATCTCGCAACCTCTTCAGAAGTCATCACCAAGGGGTTTGGACGCGCCGTTTATCCCCGCGCGCAGCAGATTGACCGAAGCGTGAAGTCAGTAGTCGGTGAAAACGTGACGAAGTCTGCCGCAAGCCTGAAAGCCCTCCCGCTCCGCTCGGTTCAGCGCCTTCCGAACCCGTCCGGGCGACTTCCGCAGCTCAAACCCTGCCCGCAGACCCGCTCAATCCGCCTCCAGGAATGGAACCTGGATCGATCAAGGATACAGCTGTTCCGGCCTGTCGCTCCGCCGCCGGACGGGGACAGGGTGCTCTCGAATACTTGATGCTATCCAGTCGGGAGACTGGGCGCGATTTGGGCGGCTCGCCCCTTAACTCACGACGTTCTTCTTCAAATCCCGCAACGTCCGCAGCTCCTCAAACGGCAACTGCCGCAGTCGGCGGGCTCCGCTTTGGCGCTTGGGCCCAAAGTGACTTCGGAACTGGCGGAAGATCCCGTTCACGTAAGCCTCCGATCCCAGCACCAAACCATCCCCAAAATACCGGATCCGCAACCGCAACGCCTCCCCGCACCCAATCACCCCTCCCGCTC
>JAHDYP010000048.1 GCA_023383055.1 Verrucomicrobiota bacterium
CGACGTCTGGGCCGGCACCTCGAAAGGCCTCGGCCACGGCATCGGCACGGGTTACTACCCCGGCTTGCGCCCACCCGGCAACAACCGCGCCCAGCCATAACCTGAATCCTTTCATGCTGCTGACAAACCAACGACCATCCCCAGTTATGAAACCCACCCGTCCCGACCACGCCCGGTCGACCGCAGTCGGCCTCATCCTTCTGTGCGCTTTCAATCTCACTCCGCCATCACTCTGGGCGGCCGAACCTTCAACCGGCGCGCCCACCACGAAATCCGCGCCATCATCGGAACTGACCATCCCCGTGATCCTCGAACGGATCAATCAGCTCGGGCCTTACGAGGTGCCCGACCTGCCGCTCAAAACCAATTTCAACTACGCCTCCTCCTCGTCCGACGTCGAGCCGTTCGGCGCGGTGAAACCCTACAAGGAACATTTCCTGGTGCAGATGGAGTACACCGGCGCCGGCCGTGCCGTGCCCGAGCCGGAACAGCTGGACTCGGTGAAGATTGGGTTCCTGGGACCCATCATGCCAACCGTCTCCGTGGCCACGGGCGGCGCCAGCCACGAAGAAGTGCTGGGCATCGCCATGCTCCGGGCCTGTCGTCTTGCTCTCGAAGAAGCCAACGCCCGCGGCGGCTACCTCCAGCGCCGGATCCCCTTCGAATTGTGCGTTCGCAATGACAATGCCCTCTGGGGCGCCTCCGGCAGCGAAGTCATCCACCTCGCCTACAAAGACAACGTCTGGGCCATCATCGGCGGCATCGACGGCGCCAACACCCACATCGCCATCCGCGTCTCGCTCAAGATCGAGATTCCCTGGATGACTCCCGGCGATCTCGACCCGACCTACATCGAGACGAACATCCCCTGGGTCATGCGCTGTATCGGCGATGATCGCCAGCAAAACTACATCCTCGTCGATTACCTCTTCCGCAAGCTCAACTACCAGCGCGTCGCCATCCTCCGCGCCAGCAACCGCTACGGCCGGTTCGGCGTCCGCGAAATCCGCGACGGCGCCCGCCGGCTCAACCGGCCTATCGTCATCGAAATGGCCCACAAGGTTGGCGCGACCGACTTCACCATGCAACTCGATCGCATCGAAGCCTCAAAACCGGAGGCCATCGTCTATTGGGGCAATGCCGACGACGCCGGCCATGCTCTCAACGCCATCCGCGCCCGCGGCTGGACTCAACCCGTTTTCCTCTGCGACCGGGCGGTGTCCGACGAATTCCTGGAAATTGCCGGTGCCAATGCCAACGGCGTCACCTGCACTTATCCGTGGAACCCCGAACGCGCCGATCCAAAGCTCGACGCCTTCAAAGTTGCATTCAAACAACGCTGGGGCGTTGAACCCGACACCTACGCCGCCCACGCCTACGACGGCATGAACATGCTCCTCTGGGCCATCCAGACCGCCGGCCTCAACCGGGCCAAGATCCGTGACCTGCTCGCCTACCGCACCGAGCCATTCCCGGGTGTCACCGGCGATATCCCGCTCAGCTCGGCCATGGATGATGCCGGCGAGGTGTTCCTCACCCGACGCGAGAACGGACGGTGGCACTTTTACTCGAGGGCTGACCTGGGCATTCCCCGTGGGCAGGTCATCGAACAAACGCGCGTCGAACGCGAACAGGCGAGCGCCAAGTGAACTCTTGAGCCAGGTATGCGCGTGTGCGGGCACGAACCACGTTCAATGCGATGGCGATTCGCCGTGGTCGGTTGGCTCCTCCTCGTCTCCACCTCATCCACGGCGGCCGCAATCAACAGCCCGGTTCCGCCCCCCCCATCGTCACCCCCGTTTCTCGACCTCCGTCAATCCACCCTCGACTACCATGGTCCGTCCGAAGATTTCAGCGGCCTGACCGAGCTCCGCATCGGCTGGTTCGGATCCACCAACCTCGCCGACCCACTCACCGGCGACCTCTGGTGGGCCGCCAACCACGCCATCCAGGAAGCCAACGCCCTGATCACCGACCACGGACTGCAAACCACGTTCCGAATTCCGCGTTCCGAATTCCCCCTTCCGCCTTCTGCCTTCTGCCTTCTGCCTTCTGCCTTCCCTGTCCCCTTCCGCCTGGTCCCGCGCTGGAGCATCGATCCCTGGGGCACCGGTGTTTCACAACTCACTCGCATGGTTTACGAGGATCAACCGATCGCCTTGATCGGTTCCATCGACTCCGCCACCACCCACTTGGCCGAGCAGGTCGTCGCCAAAGCCAACCTCCCTCTCGTCAGCCCCATCGCCACCGACCCGTCCGTCACCCTGGCCGGCGTTCCCTGGATGTTCGCTTGCGCCCCTTCGGACGTGGCCGTCGCGCGCGTGCTCGTCGATGCGGTCCTGGCCACTCTCGAAGGCCAGCAGGGACGCCTCGCTCTGCTCACCGCCACTGACCATGAATCCCGCATGACCACCCGCGAAGTGCTGCGCGAATTCTTAAAGCGTCAGCGGCCGCCCGATTTCCGCTTCGAAGTGCCGCCGGGGGCGGCGGACATCACCCGGCAGTTGTCGGCACTCGCCGATGCCAGGCCCGCCGTCGTCCTCCTGATCGCCGGCGTTGAGGATTCCGCCCGGCTCGCTCGGGCGATCCGCAGTCTCTCCGCGCCCACAGCCACCCATCCTTCGCTCTACCCCGCCCCGCCTCTCTTTGCCAGCCAGTCCGCGGCCCGCACCCGTTTCCGAGAACTCGCCGGCGACGCTGCCGAAGGCATTTCTTTTCCTCTCCTCGCCGCAGCCCGCGGCTGCACCGCCACCGACGCCGCGCGCTTCACTGAAGCGTTCCTTGCCGCGCGCGAGCATCCGCCGGACGACGCCGCGCTCTTGACCTATGACGCCACGCGCCTGTTGCTGGAGGCCATCCGCCAGGCCGGCCCTAACCGCGACCGGGTCCGCGCCGCGCTGGCCGCTTTGTCGCCCTGGCAGGGTATCGCGGGCGTCATCCACTTTGACGGCACTGGCCAAAACACCCGCACCAACCTCGGGATGGCCACCCTGCGAAACGGATGCCTCGAGTTGTCCGACGACCGCGCCTCCCGGCTCACCACCCAGCAACACGCACCGCCATGAACACTCGTTGCTCGACCTTCCTGCTCACCCTCCTGCTTGTGGTCTCGACTCCGCCACTGTCCGCTGCCGAACCACAAGTCACGTTCATCTCTTCCGCCGACACGGTGGATTGCTACGATTTCCTCGAGATCGTCATCCGCACCACCGGCTCCCAGGCGCAGAACCCCTTCACGGATGTCACCGTCGAGGGGACCTTCAACCTCGAGGGTGGCCCGCCACTCCGCGTCGACGGATTCTGCGACGCCGCCGATGGCAGCCTCTTCCGCATCCGTTTCATGCCGTCCGCTCCGGGCGACTACCACTACGCCGTGAAATACCGCGAGGGCACCTTCGAAACCATAAACCAGGGACAATTCGCGGCGCGAGATGCCAAAAAACGCGGCATCCTCCGCGTCGACCCCGAATACCCCGCCCACTTCCGCTGGGCCGGAACCCAGGAACGGTTCTTCTGGAATGGCACCACCGCCTATTGGCTCGCGGGCTGGAACGACGTTAACATCCGCCAAATCCTCGATCGCCTCGACCAGCACAAGATCACCCGCGTGCGCGCCGCCCTCAGCGGCCGCGTCAAGGATGGTCAGGCATGGTTCGAGAACGTCTTCCCAACCCCCAACTTCTCGTTCCTGCTCAATCCCTGGGTGGCCAAAGACCCGGCGAGCAGCGGAAGCCCGGGATACGATGTCACCCGCTTTAACGTCGACTATTGGCAGAAGTGGGAACGCCTGCTCGCCCACGCCCGCGAGAAAGACATGATCGTGTCTGTGATCTTCTACGTCGACGGCCGCCGGCCCGGCGTTGACCCGTTCGGCAAAACCGGCATGGGCGGCCCCGACGAACAACGCTATTACCGCTACGCCATCGCCCGACTCGCCCCCTTCGGCAACGTGATGTGGGACCTCGCCAACGAGTATCGCCTCTTCCGCGACGACGCCTGGGCCGAGCAAATGGGCGCCTTCGTCAAACAGTGCGACCCCTACGATCACCTCACCTCAACCCATGGCCACGGCGACTTCCGCTTCGGCAATTCTCCCTGGGCGGATTTCGCGATGTACCAAAGCTGGGACGAACACGGCGGCTACGATTTCATGCTCGCCAACCGCCAGCGCCAGATCCAGTCCGGCCGCCTCATCCCCCAGGTCAACGAGGAATACGGCTACGAAGACCATTACCCTCAAGGCTGGGGCGAAAACCGCCAGGCCCCCGCCCGCAACGCCACCAACCGCGCCCGGATCGCCTGGCAAATCCACCTTGCCGGCGGCTACCAAACGACCGGCGAACGCGCCAACCAGGGCACCGGCTGGGGTCCCGACACCGGCGGCGGGTGGATCAACGGCCGCGGCGACGACACCATGACCATGCTCGAGCTCTACGGTCATCTCTACGATTTCTTCACCTCGATCACCTGGTGGGAACTGGCGCCCGACACCAACCTCGTCGTCTCCGTCCAGCCGCATCCCGCCGCGAAAGACAAGTCCAAAGCCCCAAGCCGCACCTTCGCCGCCCGCAACGCCGAAGGCGATCTCGCCGTCGTCTATGTCCCCGATGGCGGTGTGGTGACCTTGCGTGGCGACTTGCTCAAGGACCAACTTAAACCGATCTGGTACAGCCCCGCCGACGGCGGCATGCGCAACGCCCGCGCCCTGCGCCAACGCATTTATCGCACGCCCGACACCGAGGACTGGGTGCTGCTCTTCCGCACCCCCTGCAATTGTTCGTTCCGCGACTTTGACAACGAGTTCGAGTAAAAACCTGTCGTGGCTCCCGATCGGGCTGGCCGGCTTCGCGATCTGCTGTTCCGTGGCCTGGACCGGCGACGCTCACTGGCCGCAGTTCCGCGGTCCCCAAGCCTCCGGCATCGGCGAAGGCCAAGCCCCGCCCCTCCGCTGGGAGCTCTCCTCCGGTGAGAACGTCCTCTGGCGGGTGCCGGTCGCTGGCCTGGCTCACTCCTCACCGATCGTTTGGGGCGACCGGGTCTACGTCACCACCGCGGTGAAACCCGGTGAAGCGGAACTTAAGGTCGGCCTCTACGGCGACATCGCGTCGGTGAATGAACCGGAATCCCACCAGTGGCGCCTGCTGGCTTTCGATCTCGCCACCGGCCGCGAATTGTGGAACACCCTCGCCCACGAAGGCGTGCCCCGGCAGCGCCGGCACACCAAAGCCAGCCAGTGCAATTCCACCCCCGCCACGGACGGCAAACACATCGTGGCGCTCCTCGGTTCCGAGGGGCTGTTCTGTTTCGATGCCGACGGACACCGCTTGTGGCGCCGCGACCTCGGCCCGATGGATGCCGGCCCCTACACCACACCGACCGAACAATGGGGCTTCGGCAGTTCGCCCGTCATCCATGCCGGCGCGGTGATCGTCCAATGCGACACGCTCTCCGGGCAGTTCCTCGCGAAGTTCGACCTCGAAGACGGCCGCGAGCTCTGGCGCGCATCCCGGCGCGAGGTCGCCACCTGGAGCACCCCGACCGTCGTGACCACCGGCGGTCGACCGCAGATCATCGTCAACGGTTGGCGCACGATCGGCAGCTACGATTTCCACAGCGGCCAGCCGGTCTGGTGGTTGTCCGGCGGCGGCGATGCCCCGATCCCTACGCCCGTCGCCGCCCACGGCCTGGTTTACCTGACCAGCGCCCACGGCCGCTGGCAACCGATGCGCGCCGTGCGGCTCGACGCGGCGGGTGACATCACCCCGTCCGAAGTCGGGATGACCAATACCGCGGTCGCCTGGGTGCACCCGAGGCACGGCAATTACCTGCAGACACCGCTCGTTACCGGGGATCTCCTCTATGGCTGCACCGATTACGGATTGGTCACCTGCTTCGACGCCGCCACCGGCCGCATCCACTATCGCGAGCGGTTGAAAGGCCGCAGCCAGGGATTCACCGCCTCGCCGGTGGCCGCCGCCGGCCGGCTCTATTTCACCGGTGAACTCGGCGACGTGTTCGTGCTGCGCGCCGGCCGGGATTTCGAAGTGCTTGCCTGCAACCAGTTGAACGAGCACTGCCTGGCCACGCCGGCCCTCGCCAACGGCCGTATCGTGTTCCGCACCCGCAGTCACCTCGTCGCCATCGGCGACTCGCACGCCGCCGCAAGCGCCGCCAGTTCGTTCCGGGCCACTTCCCGATAGTCGTATTGGACGATGAACCGCCGGCCGGCTTCCGCCCGCTCCCGCCGCTTCCGCTCGTCGCCCAGCCACGCAACCGTTCGGGCCGCCGCTTCCCGCCAATCGCCCAGGTCCACCTCGTCGAGCTGACCCGGAAACACCTGGGCAAAGACCGGCAGCCGATAGGCCACCACCGGCAACCCCGCCGCCAGATACTCGCAGATGGATAATCCCCAGCCTTCCTCGTAAGAAAGACTGATCCCCACCTTCGATTGCCGGAGCAGTTCATTCTTGCGCCGGTCATCCACTCCGCCGGTGAACGTCACCGAATCCCCCAACCCCAGCTCCCGGCAGGCCTCCATGACCCGCGGCCGATGCGGGCCCTCGCCGATCACCATCAACCGCGCGGCCGGCAGCGCCTCGCGCACCGACCGCCAATACCGCGGCAGATCGAACACGCCCTTCTGTTCGTGCATCCGGCCCAAAAACAACACGTCGTAGGGTTGTGGCCCGCCGCCCGCCGGCTCGAACTCGCCAAAATCCAACCCGTAGCCCGAGACCACCACCCGGCGCGGCTCCAGGCCAAGCTCCCGCTCCAGCCGCGCGTAGTCCTCGGCCACCCCGGGCACACTGCAGAAGATCACATCCGCATGCCGGTGGATGAGCCGGCAACTGTAACGCTCGGTGTGAAACAGGAGCCGGTTGAAGAAGCCTGACCGGCTTTCCTGGGCCGTAACCACATGGTGAATCTTCACCGCGAACTTGGCCTTGCAGCGCCGCGCCAATACATAGGCCGCATAGGACTCGGAAATGAACATGCCCGACGCCACCACGACATCATACGGCTGCGGCAGCCGCATCCAATGGGCGGTCAGCATGCGATATGCATAAGCGGGAAGGTAACTCCAGGTCATGGCGATCCGGCGGCTGGCATCGAAAAAGCCGTCGCTGCTCAGAAGTCTTGAAGCGGGCGCCAATTGCCGGAACTGCGGCCAACCTGCCTTGGCCACCACAAAATCAGTAGGGTGCTGCTCGTGGATCCAGTGTTTGGCCATTAGAACATAATGACGCATGACTCCGTTCACCGAGTGCGCGTCATTCAGGATGTTATGCACCACCAGGATTCGCATAGATACGCGCCTTGATCGCTCACGGCGATTTTCCGGCCGCCTGGCTCTCGAGCCAGTCGCAGGCCCGGGGCAGCACCTTGCTCCAGTGCAGGTTCTTGGCCCGTTCCCAGGCGCGCAGGCGCAACTGCTGGTATTTGGCCGGCTGCGCCAGGATGCCGACCAGCGCTTCGGCCACACAATCGGGCCGCTCCGCCCGGGCCACGAGCCCCGTCCGGCCATGAATGGTCGATTCGGTCAAACCCGCCACCGGATAGACCGTCGCCGGCGTGCCAAGCGCATTGGCCTCGATCACATTCAATCCCCACCCTTCCCGAAGCGAGGTGTGCAGGAGAAAATGGGCGCCCCGCAAAAGTGCGTCCTTGTCTGCCTCCGCCAGCGGTCCGGTGAACGTCACTACCGGGTCGAGCCGCAGCTCCCGGGACAACCGCTGGAGAGGTTCCTCGACTTCCCCCGTGCCCACGACATGAAGTTTGACGGCCACACCGCGGTCCAGCAAACAGCGGACGGCTCGCAGGGCGTGATCCACCCGTTTGTTGGGTGCCAACCGCGAGACGGTGACCAGCCGCAGCGGCTCGCCCAGCGGTTTCGCGTCCAGCACCGGCAGTGCCACCGTGTCCACCCCGTAGGGAATGATCTGCACTCGCCGGACCCCGTTCCGTTTGAGGAGCAACCGGGTGAACCGCGAAGCCGTCCAGAAGGGCACGTTGCGATAGAGCCAGTGCGTCCACCGCTCCTGCAGTTGGCCCACCAGGCTGAATGGCCATGGATAAAAGGAATTCCAGATCGGCCCCAGCACCTCATGGATGTAAGCCACGCATCGCGTGCCGCACCACCACGGGGCATACCACGGAATGCCATGATGCTGGTCGATCACGAGGTCGAACGGCCGCTGGCTCCGATACCACGCCAGCGCCTCCACCAGGGCCGTGCCCATCCCACCCCCGCGCACGATCCGGATGCCGCCCAACCGCTCCTCCGGTTCCGCTCCCTCGAAAGCGTAGGCATACCAATAAACCTCATGGCCCCGTTCAGCCAATGCCCTCAAGTAACCCTCGGTCACCCGTTCGGCGCCGCCAGTGCGCGGGTTTCGCGGGTCCCGCCAGTTTAGCATCAAGAAACGCATTTCATTTACGAAGCTGCCGTCTCTGCGAGGGTGAGACCATCCCAAGAATCATCCGAACCAACAGCCAAACCGAAATGCGCCGTCTCGAGTGCGCACGCCATTCAAAACTCACCAGCCATGATGCCATTTGCGTACGGATAGGGCTGGCCATACCGGCAGCCGGCCAGGGCCGACCAATCGCAGGGCACCCAAGTGCGTCTGGATATTCGCCGCAGAAACCACTGCTTCCCTGCGCCAAGACTCCCATCCGAGATCATTTCGTCCAACTCCGGATTGTAGCCGATCGGGACGGTGATCATCAGTTTCCCGTCACCTGCCAGCAAAGTCCGGCAAGAGGCGAGTGCCTGAAGGATCTTCTTGCGGCTGCCATCGCCCACGGCGTCGTCATACCCAATGTGTTCGAAAGTTGAAATGGAAAGAATCAGCCGATACTTGCGGTCGGATCTGAACTCGAGAATGTCTTTGTTGACCACTCCCGGGCCCGGTTCGTACTTGTCAACCACGGTGTGGGAAACCGGGAAGTAATGGCTGAGAACGTTGCCGACTTCGAGAATCTCCTTGGGCTCAAATTGTCCGAGGAAATGGCGGGCGATAGCGACCTCCACGCAGCGTTCGTTCGCCCAAGTGCAATTGTATCGATGGTAGAAATACGGTAAAACCGCATCCGAAAACCGGAAGCCACCTGCGGGTAGTCGAGGGAGAATCCAAGGAGCCAAGAGCGTTCTCACGGGTTTTCGGAAGATCTCTTTGAGCCCAAACCGACGAATGAACCAGACCACTTTGCCCAGTCCCGTGCTGTAAAGATGTCGGTTTGATTCCACTGCTGCTACGGCGAGACCATACCACCACTCGTCGGCTTGGCCGATACTATGACAGATGCCATCTCTGTATCCACACAAAGATGGATCAGAAAGGCGCCCTGCGGCGCAATCCTGGCTGCTGTGCACAACGCCGGCGGTGCGCCTTAATTGGCCCTCAGCCAGATGTCGGATGGGGGGGCTTTGGATGCGGCTCTGGCGCGCTGCCTCCAGGAGCGGATGCGACGATGACCGTGGCTCGCAGGGGAGCCAGTCATGCGACTTCGGTTCCGGCTGTGCCGGCCCGGGAAACACGCGGGTTACGAGCTAGGAGCCGCGCGCTGGGAACTTGACACTCACGCTCAACCAGATGATAGTTCGCCCAGAAACAACCAAGTTGGCTTATGAACCCCACGTCGCAGTACTGTGCCTTTCGTAACCTCTTTTGCATAGCAGTCCTTTGGGCCGTCACTCACTCCCAGGTTTCTCAAGCCGCTGCAGCCGGCTCCCGGGCTGATCTCTGGGACGTCAGTCAAGGCGCGACCATTACGGCGACAAGCGGCATCTGGTTTGGCTTTGACGCTGCCGACATGTTTGGCGGAGAAAACAGCTTTATGTCGCCGGGGCAGACGGTGTTCGAGGATGGCCAGCCTACAGGTTATGTTCACTATGCTGAGTGGCGGACTCCAACCGTGGTCAACATCGGGCAGATAGACCTGTATGCGGCCGGCGACGGCCCGGAGTACCTGAACCAGCGCGAATTTGAGCGGCTCGTCCTCAAAGCCAAGTCACCCGGATCGGAAACCTACGACCTGGTGATTCTCGATCTGACGCCAGGTCATCCGTATGCCCTGCTCGACCCCACGAACGGCCTGCTGTTGCAGGCGAACGTTGAGCCATTCGCCGCTCAGGAATTTCGCGCTGAGATTACTCAGTTCGATGCGGGCAGGGGCTACGATGGTCCGCGGATCATTGAAATTGACGCGTTCGAACCCGCGTTCATCGCCCCTTCGGGAGACGATTTGTGGGACATTACGCAAGGCATCCTGGTCGTTCAGAACAGTGCGATAAGACCAGGCTTTGATGTTGTCGACATGTTCGGCGGGAATGCTTCATTGTTCGAGCCTGAACACACCGTCTTCGCTGACGATCAGCCGCCGGAGTTCATTCACTATGTTGAATGGCAGACCGCGACAGCCGTTCAGGTCGGACTGATCAATGTCTTTGCAGCCGGGGACGGTGAAGTCTACCTGAACCAGCGAGAATTCAGCCGCCTGGTAATCAAAGCGAAATCACCGAACGCTGTGGATTATGACCTGGTCTTGGTCGACTACACCCCCTCGCACCCCTACACCTTCATCCAGAACACAAACGCCCTTCTCCTGAGCACCGTCATTCCG
This sequence comes from Verrucomicrobiota bacterium, assembly GCA_023383055.1. GTDB lineage: Bacteria > Verrucomicrobiota > Verrucomicrobiia > Limisphaerales > JAHDYP01 > JAHDYP01. The sequence continues at coordinate 10,627 of JAHDYP010000048.1, forward strand.
CCAGTTTACGCGCGGGATTTTAGAATTGAACTCACGCAATACAATGCTGGCCGAGGCTACGACGGCCCTCGCATTCTTGAATTGGATGCTTTCCCACCGGGCTGCTCGCCCGCTCCGGCCGGTCAGGTGGGGTGGTGGCCGGGTAATGGTGATGGAGCGGATGTGGTTGGTGGCCACGATGGGACATTGGAGAACGGTCTGGGATTTGCCCCGGGCCTGGTGGGGCAGGCGATGGTATTCGATGGCGTGGACGACCATGTGCGGATCCCCTTTTCGGAATCGCTGATATCGGAAACATTCAGTATGGAGGCTTGGATAAAGCCGCTTGGTCCGGTCATGGATCCGCAGTGGAATCAGGACTTTGTTTTCGGACAGGCGCTGGGCAGCCCTTGGTTGGTGGTACGGCCCGGAGCCGGCGGCGTGCGCCCGGTATTTGGGTTCTTCGTGCATCCGTTTTTGTATCCCGAAGTGGAGTCGAGCGTGGAACTGCCATTGGACGAGTTTAGCCACGTGGCGTGCACGTGGGACGGCATCGGCCTGCGCATCTATGTCAACGGCGTCCTTGCCGGAGAGAGTTTCCCCAACGAAGCGCCGGTGCCTGCGACCTGCGACTTCTATGTTGGGGGTCATCGGGGAAGCTGCGCGGGCTACGATTTCGAAGGTGGCTATTTTCATGGATCGGTCGATGAGCTAAGTCTTTACGACCGCGCGCTGTCGGCGGCCGAGATCGCGGCGATCCACGCGGCTGGAAGCCAGGGCAAGTGCCCGCCCTCGAATTGCGTGGATGCGCCCAGCGGGATTGTGGGTTGGTGGCCGGGTAATGGTGATGGAGCGGATGTGGTTGGTGGCCACGATGGGACATTGGAGAACGGTCTGGGATTTGCCCCGGGCCTGGTGGGGCAGGCGTTCGCTTTTAGCGCCCCGGGCCAGCACCTGTTGGTGCCGGCTTCGCCCGATTTTGTCACCGGCAGTTTCACGTTGGAAACCTGGATTAACCCGGACGCCGCGCGGTTGGGCGAACAACAGCCGATCTTCGAGTTCGCGGACGAATCGGGTCCGGCGGGGGTGCATCTTTGGCTCTCGGTATCGGCGGGTGGCGGGTTTGAATCGCCGGGCGCGCTGTTTGCCAATATCCGGTCGCTCACGACTCAGGATCATCTATTGGGTACGGGGCCGGATCTGGTGGCGGGCGGCGCCTGGAATCACGTGGCGCTGACTTATGACTCGGGGTCAGGCCAGGGCGGTCTTTATCTGAATGGCGAACTCGTGGCGGAGGCCAACCTGGGCAGTATCGCGCCAAACACGCGTCAGGCCCTTTACCTGGGTTATCGTCCGCTGGGCAGTGCCGACGCCGGCGGTGGTTACACCTTCGGCGGTATGATCGACGAGCCGGGTTTCTACCGCCGCGCGCTGTCGGCGGCCGAGATCGCGGCGATCCACGCCGCGGGCAGCGCTGGCAAGTGCCCGCCGTCGCCCGAGAATTGCGCGCCCCCGGCGGAGGGGCTCCTTGGCTGGTGGCCGGGCGAAGGCTCCGGCTGGGACGAATTGGGCCGGCATGAGGGCGAGGTCACCGGCGCCGCTTATGCCGAGGGCGTGGTGGGTCAGGGGTTCCTGTTTGACGGCGAAGCAGCCCGGGTGCGCATTCCCTTCGAGCAGGGGCTCGGATCGACGGCCTTCACGGTCGAGGCCTGGGTCCAGCCGCTCGGGCAAGTGGTCGATCCGCTTTGGGGCCAGGACGTGATCTTCGGTCAGGCCCTGGGCAGTCCGACCCTGCTCGTGCGTCCGGGGACGGACGGGTTGACGCCGGTATTCGGTTTCACGGTGAATCCGTTCCTCACGCCCGAGGTGATTTCGAGCGTGGAACTGCCGATCGGCGCGTTCAACCATGTGGCGGGGAGTTGGGACGGGACGGCGCTCCGCATTTACGTCAACGGTGTGCTGACGGGCGAGACCGTTCCCGGTCAGGTGCCGGCGCTGTCCACCTGCGATTATTTCATCGGCGGGCAGTTGGGCAACTGCGCCGGTTATGGGTTCGACGGCGGTTTCTTCCAGGGCATGGTGGATGAACTGAGCCTTTATGGCCGGGCGCTGTCCGCATTCGAGATCGAGCGGATCCATGCGGCGGGCGGCCACGGCAAGTGCGCGTTGCCGGGCTATGCGTTGACGGTTGAAACCTCGCCGGGTGGCAGTGTGCTGCGCGATCCCGAGGCGGCCGAGTATCGGCCGGGGCAGATCGTGACGCTCACGGCGGTGGCCGAAGCCGGATTCGCTTTTGCCTATTGGGAGGGGGCGGTCACGGGGACGGATCCGGAAGTGACGGTGTTGATCGAGGAACCGAAGCAAGTCACGGCGGTGTTTATGGACGTTGCGCCGCCGCAGATCACGATCGAGAGCCCCGTTCCGGGGGTGACGGAGCTGCAGTCTTTCGTCTTGACCGGCCAGGTGACGGACAACCTGGGTCTGGGTCCAGTTCGCTGGGAATACAACGGTCAGCCCCTCGGGACGCTGCCACTGACCGAAGGCCGGTTCCTGGTCGAAGCCCTGGACCTGGTGCTCGGCGAGAACCATATCCGGATCTACGCCCTCGATGTCGCGGGCAATGAAGGCATGGCCGAGGTGGTGGTCGAGTGGGTCCCGGCCCGGCTCCTTTCCGTGGTCGATACCGAACCGCGCCAGGAAGGTCAGCGCCTTCAAGTCCCCCTTCAACTGACCAGCGGCGGCGACGTGGGCGGAGCCAGTTTTCTTCTGCGTTACAACCCCGATTATTTGAAGCAGCCGTTCCTGCGGTGGATGCCATCGGTCAACTCGGCCCTCAACCAGGTCAATACCGATATCCCCGGCGAGGTGCGGGCGACATTCGCCCTGCCCGCCTTGGCGGTGCCGGCCGGCACCGAGACCCTGGCGGTGGTGACGTTCCGGGCACGGAGCGTGCCGAGCAGCCTGGACTCGACGCTGACGCTCAGCTTGCTGGACATTTCGAAACCCACCGGCGACCCGATCACCGAGAGCAGTGCGACGCGGAATGGAACGGCCACGATCCTGGTGCGCCGGATGATGGGCGATAACAACGCCAACCAGCGTCTGGATGTGGGCGACGCCACGATCGTGCAACGGCTGCTCACTGGCCTCGAACCGGTCCGGCCGTGGGATACCACCGGCAACGACGTCAACCAGAATACCCAACTCGACTCCGGCGATGTCATTCGGGTCCTCCGGGCCGCCGTCGGGCTGGATCCGCAGCCGACCCCGCAGTCCGCCGGGAGCGGGGGCACCGTCAGTCTGCTGAGCCGGCACAACCTCCAGCCAATGAGCGAGTCTTTCGCCGGCACGCTCCAGCTCGAGGCCGACCAACTCCGCGCCGCGCCCGGGGAGTTGGTGACCGTTCGCGTCCTGCTGGACGACGTTCCGACGTCCCTGTCGGCGGTTGCCCTGCGGCTGGATTATCCGGTCGAAGCCTTGCGGCTGCTGAATGCCCAGTCGCATCGGGTGGGCGCGCTGGTGCCGGCAACGGCGGTGGCGGTCTGGAACGTGGCTCCGGCCCAGAACGATTACGCCCTGCAATCGGGGACAGTCTCGCTCGCGCTGAGCAGCGCCCTGGCCTGGCCCTCCGCCGAAGGCGTGCTGGCCGAGTTCAGCTTCCAGGTGCAGGACGGCCAGTCCGGCCGACATCAGTGGCCCATCCGTGTCAGCCAGGCCGAACTCTCCGCCGATGGTTACGACATGACCTCCATCCCGGACGCGACGCTTTACTACGTGGGCCGCGATCCGCTCGAACCTCAGCTTGTGCCCGCGGCGGGCGGCCTGACCGCGGAAGGCTTCGCTTTCTCATTCCTGGGCGAGACCGGATTGGAGTACACGGTCGAGGTGTCGACCGATCTCGTGGAGTGGTTGCCGCTGGCCAGCCGAGCGGGTGCCGATGAAACCATCACCGTCGTCGACCCGGCCGCGCTCGGCGGCGAACACCGGTTCTACCGCGTGCGCTTCGAGTAAGTGATCGAAGGAACGCCGTTGTTCACTTCCCCCCGTCAGCCTCATGCGTTGGCGAGGGGAACTGGCAGCTTTGCCCGGCGCCGACGAACCGGTTCTTGTTGGCAGGGGCGGGATACGCCGCGTTGACAGTCTTCCCGACTCGAGGTATTACCCACCAGTATGACTACCACGGTCAGTGTCAAGATCCCCGCGCGCATTCTGGAACGTATTCCCAAAGCGGGCCAGGGCCGGAGCGGGTTCATCGTGGAGGCGTTGGAGGAGAAGTTGGAGCGGCAACCCGCCAGCGAATGGAAATCCACCACGAAGCGCGGCCGGCGGCTGGCCGCCATGCTTGAGAAGGGCAAGAATGAACGGTTGCCGCTCCTGGGCGAAGAGGCGTTGCAGCGCGAATTGCGTGAGCGTCGAGGAAGAAGCGCTTGAGGACGTTCCTGGATTCAGGTGTGTTGCTGACTGCCTGGCGAGGTGAAACACTGGCGGCGGCGGCACTGTCGATCATGGCGGATGATGCGCGCGAGTTCGTCACCTCGCAGATGGTGCGGCTGGAACTGCTCCCGAAGCCGCGCTTCGAGCGACGCCCGCTGGAGGTGCAGTTTTACGAAAGCCACTTTGGCGAGGCGACGGCTTGCGAGGCGCTCAGCGTGGAACTGGGGAGTGAAGCCGAGGTGCTGGCCGCGCGCTACGGGCTTTCAGGGGCGGATGCGCTTCAGATCGCGGCTGCCATCCGTCATGGCGTTCAGGAGTTCTACACTTCCGAGCGGCCATCCAAGCCTTTGTTCCGGGTGAAAGAGCTTGTGGTGATTTCCCTCCACTCCGTCGTGTTGTCGAAGTAAGCGCCGGTCGGTTGCCGGTGCTAACGCCCCAGGAAATTCATGCCGGCGCCGCCCATTTTGCCCATCATCCGCTGGAATTTGCCCATCTTCTTCATCATCTGCTGCATCTGACCGAACCGGTTCAGCAGGTTGTTCAGCTCGGCCACGGTCACGCCGCTTCCCTTGGCGATGCGTTTGCGGCGGCTGGCATTGAGGATCTGAGGATTGCGCCGTTCGACCGGTGTCATCCCGCAGATCATGGCTTCCATCCGCCGGAACTCCTGTTCGCTCTTGCTCATGTCCGTCTGCTTGAGCGCTTCGGCCCCGCCCGGCAACAGGCCGATCAAGCCCTCGAGCGGCCCCAGCTTCTTCATCTGCCGCAGTTGGCCCAGGAAATCCTCCAGGGTGAACTGCCCCTTGCGCATCTTCTCCTCGAGCCGCTTCGCCTCGTCGAGGTCCACGGCTTCGGCCGCCTTCTCGACCAGGCTGACCACGTCGCCCATGCCCAGGATCCGCGACGCCATCCGCTCGGGATGGAACGCTTCGAAATCCTCAAGCTTCTCGCCCACGCCCACATACTTGATCGGTTTCCCGGTAACGGACCGCAGGCTGAGCGCGGCGCCACCGCGGGCGTCGCCGTCGAGCTTGGTCAGGATCGCCCCGGTAACTCCCAGCGCCTGGTCAAAGTGCGTGGCCACATTCACCGCTTCCTGGCCGGTGGCGGCATCGAGCACCAGCAATACTTCCTGCGGCTTGACCAGGTCCCGCAAGCGAACCAGCTCCTGGACCAGCGGCTCGTCGATCTGCAGCCGGCCGGCGGTGTCGAAGATCAGCGTGTTGCGCTCGTGGTCCCGCGCGTATGCCAGGGCGTGACGCGCGATGGCGAGGACGTCCTTTTCCCCGCGCTGGACCAGGACCGGCAGGTCCAGTTTCCGGCCCAGCGTCTCCAGTTGGTCCATTGCGGCGGGGCGATAAACATCCGCCGCCACCAGGAGGGGACGGCGCCCCTGTTTCTCCAGCAGGCGCGCCAGCTTGCCGCTTGAGGTGGTCTTGCCCGATCCGTGCAAACCGACCATCAATACCGAGGCGGTGGGTCCGGTCAGCGCCAGGCCGGCGTTGGTCGAGCCGAGCAGGTCCACCAGTTCATCATGGATGACCTTGATGATCTGTTGGCCGGGTTGAATGCTCTGAATGACCTCCTGACCCAGCGACTTCGTCTTGACCCGCTCAATGAAATCGCGGGCCACCTTGAAGTTCACATCGGCCTCAAGCAACGCCATCCGCACCTCGCGCAACGCCTCGGCGACGTTCTCCTCCGAAAGCCGGCCCAGCCCGCGCATATTGCGGAACGCCGTCTGAAGCTTGCCACTCAACGAATCGAACATGGCTCAGAACCTAAGGGGGCAGGTTCAATCTGCAAGGTCGAATTCCGATGCCGGAGAAGGGATCAACCGTCCTTGCGCCTCCCGTCTGGAACAGTAGAGTGGCTGCCCATAACGTACGATTCCGTGAACATGAAAGCCGCCTACATCAACCAACCCGGTCCCGCACAGAGCATCGTTTATGGTGACCTGCCCACCCCCGAACCCGGCCCCTCCCAGTGCCTCGTCCGCGTCGGCGCCGTGTCCGTCAATCCGGTGGACACCTATATTCGTGGCGGCATGGTGCAGATGCCACTGCCCTCCCCCTTCATCGTCGGCTGTGACCTCGCCGGCACCGTCGTTCAGGTGGGATCGGCAGTGACTCTCTTCCGCCCCGGCGACCGCGTCTGGGGCACCAACCAGGGTCTGCTCGGACGCCAGGGGACCTTTGCCGAATACGCGGCCGTTGACGAATGCTGGCTCTATCCGACCCCGGCCGGCGTGAGCGATGAACAGGCGGCCGCCCTGGCGCTGGTCGCCATCACGGCGCACCTGGGCCTGGTGCGCGATGCGCAGTTGTGCTCCGGCGAAACGCTCTTCGTCAACGGCGGCAGCGGCGGCGTGGGTTCGGCCGTGGTGCAAATCGCCAAGATTCTGGGCGCGCGCGTGATCACCACCGCCGGCAGCGAGGAGAAGGCGGAGCTCTGCCAGCGGCTGGGGGCCGATCACGTCATCCTCTACCGGGCCACCGGGGTGGCCAGTCCCCTCAAGAAAATCGCCCCGGCGGGCGTTCAAGTCTGGTGGGAAACGCTGCGGGAACCGGACTTCGACCTGGCGATTGGCGCCCTCGCCGCCCGGGGACGCATGGTGCTCATGGCCGGCCGTGAGGCGCGCCCGCCTTTTCCCGTGGGCCCGTTCTATGTCAAAGGCTGCTCGCTCCACGGTTTCGTTATGTTCCTTGCCACCCCCGAAGAGCAGTTGGCGTGTGCCGAGGACATCAGCCAGTGGGCGGGCGAGGGTCGGCTCAAGGCCAACGTGGATCGGGTCCTCCCCCTCTCGGCCGCCACGGAAGCCCACCAACTCCAGGAGCAGAGCACCGTTGAAAAATCCGGAGTGCTCCACGGCAAGATCGTGTTGAAGCCTTAGATGGGATTGACAGATGGTCCCACGGTCATGATTGTTGGTTGAGCGTGGGACTCCCCCGGGCGCGGCTCCGGTTGCGCCGCCTTGGGGTCGTGGCAAATCGATCACGGGCAACCGAAACAACTGCCTTAAACTATGATTAGCGGTGGCGATTTCGCGGTCTTTCTGGTTGCGGTGCTGATCGTGGTTTCTTTCTTTCTGATCATGCGCCAGTTCATGCGCCGCGCCGAAAAGGAAACCGATCTCGAGCCGCCCGGACACTCGGAGCCTTAGCCTTCGGGGCGCGGATTTCAGACCCCGGGTTTGGGTCTCGAACCATGAAACTTATCAGCGTCAAAATCGATAAACCGGATGAAATCAACTTCATCGCCGGCCAGGCCCATTTCATCAAGACGGTCGAAGACCTCCATGAAACGCTCGTCGGCTCCGTCCCCGGCATCCGGTTCGGGGTCGCCTTCTGCGAAGCCTCGGGCGACCGTCTGATCCGCTGGAGCGGCACGGACCCGGCCATGATCGAGTTGGCCCAACGCAACGCCCAGGCGGTGGGGGCCGGTCACAGTTTCTTCGTTTTCCTCGGTCCCGGGTTCTACCCCATCAACGTGCTGAACTCCGTGAAAGCCGTGCCGGAGGTCTGCCGGATCTTCTGCGCCACCGCCAACCCCACGGAAGTAATCGTGGCGGAAACGGACCAGGGCCGGGCCATCCTCGGCGTGGTCGACGGCGCCACACCGCTCGGGATCGAGGCGGAAGCCGGCATCGCCTGGCGCACGCGGTTTCTCCGCCAGATCGGCTACAAACTGCCCAAGTAATACCCGGCCCCCGGCCGGTCAGGTGCCCGACGGGATGCGCCCGCGCCCGACCATGATCACGCATCGAACCATGCTGAATTGCCTGATATCGTTGTCGATTCTCGCCCCGGGGTGTCAGCCCGACCACGGCGGAGACTCCCAACCCTCAGCCGAGCCGGCCCTGGCCCGGGAGCGGGACCGCATGGTCCAATGGCAGTTGGCCGGGCGCGACATCCGCGATCCGCGGGTGCTGGCCGCGATGGCCAGGGTGCCGCGGCATGAGTTCGTGCCCGAGCCGCTCCGGGGGCAGGCCTACGATGACCGGCCGTTGCCGATCGGGCACGACCAGACGATATCGCAGCCCTACATCGTCGCGTTCATGACTGAACGTTTGAAACCGGACAAAGCCGACCGGGTACTGGAGATCGGCACCGGCTCCGGGTATCAGGCGGCGGTGCTCGCCGAACTGGTGGCGGAAGTCTATTCCATAGAAATTGTCGATCCCCTGGCCCGGCAGGCCCGGGCCACACTCGAGCGCCTCGGTTACCGCAACATCCATTTGAAGAGCGGCGATGGTTACCAGGGCTGGAAGGAGCATGCACCCTTCGACGCCATCATCGTGACCTGCGCTCCGGATCACGTTCCGCAGCCGCTCGTTGACCAACTCAAAGAGGGCGGGCGCATGATTGTTCCGGTGGGCGAAATCTACAACCAGGAGCTGGTGCTCCTGGAGAAACGGGCGGGGGAACTCCAACGCACCGCCGTCCTGCCGGTGCGTTTCGTGCCCATGACCGGCCAGGCCCGGGAATAGCCTTCCCGCGGCATATTCACCAGCCGCCCGGGACGCTGTATTGGGTTGCGAACCGCCGCGATCCGGCGTATGCATACCTCGGAACTTTTCTTCGATGAGAAAAATCTTCTATGTGGATATGGCGATGTGCGGCGGCGAGAGTCTGCCCGAGGATTTTGACTTGGAGGAGTTCTGCGAAGTGTTACAGGGCAAGGTGCAGGACGATATCGAGGTCGTCCCCGTGACGGATTCCACTTCCGGTGCCGTGAATTTCGACCCCGCCCTGATCGGAGCGCATATTTTCAACGAAGCGCTAGGCGAATACTGCCACCGCTAGCAGATCCGCGGCAACTGCTCGCCACTCAACAAGTCCAGAATCCGTTGCGCGCCAATCCGGCCCCGTAAGGTCACCAGACCGGCCGACCCCGCCACCACCTGGCCGATCCGTTGCGCCCCGGCTCCGAGCGGATCGCCTCGCAACAAGGCCAGCGCCCGACCGGATTCCGTGGCCGGCACGAAGGCGACAAACCGTCCCTCGTTCGCGACGTACAACGGATCCAACCCAAACATCTCACAGGCTCCCCGCACCGCCTCCTGCACCGGGATCGCGGATTCGTCAATGTCGATCTGCACCTGCGCCGTCACCGCGATCTCGTTTAACGCGCTCGCCAGTCCGCCCCGGGTGAGATCCCGCAGGCAATGCACTTGAAGGCCGGCGTCCAACAGCGCCCGCACCGGGCCGACCAGCGGGGCGCAATCGCTCTCGATGGGTCCTTCGAAGGTCAGTCCTTCGCGCACCGAGAGGATCGCCATGCCATGCCGGCCCAGGTCGCCGCTCAGCAACACGGCGTCGCCCGGCTGAACCGCACGCGGCGCCAGATGCAGCGGCCATTCCAGGACTCCCACCCCGGCCGTCGTGACGAACAGGCCATCGCCCTTGCCTTTGTCGACCACCTTGGTGTCGCCCGTCACCAGCGTCACCCCGGCGGCGGCCGCGCTCTGCCGCATGGACTGCGCGACCCGCCACAAGGTTTCCATCGCCAGCCCTTCCTCGATGATAAAACCGGCGCTCAACCAGCGGGGGCGCGCGCCGCACATGAGCAGGTCGTTCACCGTGCCATTGACCGCCAGGGTGCCGATGTCACCTCCCGGAAAAAACAACGGCCGCACCACGTAGGAATCCGTGGTGAACGCGAGCCGTTCCGCTCCAACCTCGAGCACGGCCCCGTCATGAGCTTCGTCGAGCTGCGGATTGGCGAAGGCGGGCAGGAAGATGTCGCGCAGCAGTTGCTGCGTGAGCCGGCCGCCGCCGCCATGGGCCATCAGCACGTGCGGATAGTCCCGGAACGGAACCGGGCATGTCCCGGTGAAACTCGAGGTGGTTGCTGGTTCAGCCATTGCCGTCGCCCATGAGATGCCGCACCCGGGTGAAATGTAAAACCCAAAGATCCCTCACCGGCCTCCGACCAGCGGAGTCCGCCGATACCGATAATACGCCGCACAGGCGCCCTCGGACGATACCATCGTCGCGCCAAAGGGCCGCTCCGGCGTGCATCGGACCCCGAAGGCGGGGCATTCGCTCGGCTTTTTAACCCCCTGCAGGATCAGGCCGCTGATGCATTCCGCCGGCTCGGCCGCGGTGTAGGCCGCCACCCCGAAGCGCTGCTCCGCGTCGTACTCCGCATACGCCGCGCTCAACCCCAAGCCGCTCGCCGCAATCTCGCCCACGCCCCGCCATTTCCGCGGGATCACCCGGAAGACCGCCTTCATCAACTCCTGGGCCGGACGGTTGCCTTCAAACCGCACGGTCCGGCAGTACTGGTTCTCGACCTCAGCCCGGCCGGCCTCGAGTTGCCGCACGCACATCAGCACGCCCTGCAGAATGTCCAGCGGCTCGAACCCCGTCACCACCATCGGCACCCGATACCGGGCCGCGATCGGTCCATACTCGTGGTAGCCCATCACGGTGCAGACATGCCCCGCCGCCAAAAAACCCTGCACCCGGTTCACAGGCGACGACAGAATGGCCTCCATCGCCGGAGGCACCAACACATGCGATACCAGCAGGGAAAAATTCTTCAGCCCCTCCCGGTTCGCCTGAAATACCGCCATGGCGTTCGCCGGCGCCGTCGTCTCGAATCCCACCGCAAAGAACACCACCTCCCGGCCCGGATGCGCCCGCGCCAGCCTCACCGCGTCCAGCGGAGAATAGACGATCCGGACATCGCCGCCGGCGGCTTTGACCGACAGCAGATCCCGGCTGCTGCCCGGGACTCGGAGCATGTCGCCAAACGAACAGAAGATCACCTCGGGACGGCCGGCGATCTCGATCGCTTTGTCGATCAGCTCGAGCGGCGTCACGCAGACCGGACAACCCGGCCCGTGGATCAGCGTCAACGCGGGCGGCAGCAACTCATCGATGCCGAACTTGATGATGGCGTGCGTCTGCCCGCCGCAGATCTCCATCAGCGTCCACGCCCGGGTGGTGACCCGGTGGATCTCGTCCGCCAACTGGCGGGCCAATATCGGATCGCGATACTCATCCAGATACTTCACGGCCGAAAGGTTACACCGCGCCCGGGCGCGGAACCATGGAAAACCTGCTCGTCACTGCCGGCAGGATTGACAGCCCGCTCCACATGACCGACGTAAACTACGCCGAGGAAGAGGCCCTCAAACGGGGCATGGAAGAGAACTTCCGTGAGTTCAGTGGTAAGGGCGGCGAGCTTTACGCCAAGGCTTGAAACTGCGATAAACAAGCCATGAGCACGCGAGAACTCATTGAGAAGGAAGTGGCAAAGCTGCCCGAAGCGCTCCAGCGTGAGGTGTATGACTTCGCCCGTTTCCTCCGCTCAAAGGAGACCGCCGAACACTTCAACGGACTGCTCCTGAGCGAATCCGCACTGTCCAAAGACTGGGACTCACCCGAGGAGGATGCCGCATGGGCAAGCCTGTAGTCGGAGAGGTTGTCGTCCTGCCCTTTCCACAGACGAACCTCCAGGCGGGAAAACGCCGTCCGGCTCTAGTCGTGGCGGACCTTTCGGGTGCCGATCTGGTTCTTTGCCAGATCACCAGTCAGGCCCGCTCGGACGGCTATTCGGTCGCGCTTTTGGGTGCTGATTTTGAACGCGGCCGGCTGGCTGTGGACAGCGTCGTCCGTCCGAATCGCCTGTTCACCGTCGAGGAATCCGTGGTCCTTTACGCCGCTGGCAAAGTGAAGGACGCAAAGCTGCAGGAGGTCAAAGCGAAGATCCGCCAACTGTTCACCTGATGCGCCCCTCCACGGGATACCATAAGGTGAATAGCCCGAACGCGGCGGGAGCCGGCCGGGTCGAACCGGCCCGACACCCCCCTCGCGAAAGCCCGCGCGCTACGCGACCTTGAAGCTCGAGATGGCCTTCATGTACTGCGCGCGCTCGAACGAGCTCGGGTCGGGACAGCTCTGCTGGCTCATGCTGCCGCGCATCTGCGTCACCGATTCGTACTCGTGTTCTTCCATCCACTGGCGGATTTCGGATTCGACGGTGGCGAGATGTTTGATGCCGTGGCGGAGGAGGGCGGAGGCCATGGTGGTGACCGCGGCGCCGGCCATGAGCATTTTGAGGGCGTCGGTGGCCCGGTGCACGCCGCTGGTGGCCGCCAGGTCGGCTTTGACCCGCCCGTAGAGAATGGCAATCCAACGCAGCGGAAGCCGCATGGCCATGGGCGTGCTGAGCAGGATGTTCGGCACCACCTCGAGGTTCTGGAGGTCAATGTCCGGCTGGTAAAACCGGTTGAACAACACCAGGCCGTCGGCGCCGACCTCGTCCAGGCGCTTGGCCATGTTGGCAAAGTTCGTGAAGAAAGGACTCAGCTTGACCGCCACGGGGATGGTGACCTGTTCCTTCACTGACTGGACGATTTTCACGTAAGTATCCTCCACTTCCCCCGCGGTCGTGTCGGGGTCGGTGGGAATGGCGTAGATGTTCAGCTCCAGGGCATCGGCTCCCGCCCCCTGGATCTGCCGGGCATAGTCGATCCATCCGCCCAGCGTGCTGCCGTTGAGACTGGCGATCACGGGAATCTGCAGCGCGTCTTTGGCGGCGGCAATGTGCTCCAGGTACGTTTCCGGCCCCAGCTTGAACTCGGACGGCTCCGGGAAATAAGTGAGGGCCTCGGCAAAGCTCTCGGTGCCCTGCTCGAGCCGTTCGGCGAGCTCGGCGCGATCCGCGCGCAACTGCTCCTCGAAAAGCGATTCGAGGATGACCGCGCCAGCCCCCACCGCCTCCATTTGCTTCAGGTTATCGAGCTCGAGCGACAGGGGGGATGCGGCGGGAACGAGCGGGCTGCGGAGAGTCAGCCCGAGGTATTTCGTGGTAAGATCCATATTGCGTTGATGGGTTCAGGGTTGGGTCATGCGCATGGGCGGGAGACCCGCGGCCATCTCAGGATCGCCGCGGATCTCCCAGGGGTAATCAAGCCGCCGCCGGCGCGGACTGCGCCGCGGGGTTGCCGTTGCCGCCGGTTTTGCGAGCCGCCAGGTACGCGAACAACTGCCAGCGCGCTTCCGCGTCTCGTTGAGCCTGCTCGAAGAAGCGCTTCGCGTCCTCGGGCTTGCTCTTCGTCAGCATCTTGAAGCGGTTTTCCGACATCAGGAAGTCCGCCACCTTGGTCTTCGCGGCCTGCGAATCCAACTGCAGCGGGTTCTCGCCCGCCGCCGTGCGGCGCGGATCGTAGCGGTAGAGCAGCCACTGGCCGGATTCGACCAGGGCTTTCTGTTGGCGCATCCCCACACCGCTCTCGAGCGCGATGCCGTGGGCGATGCAATGGCTGTAAGCGAGGATCAGCGAGGGCCCGGGATACGACTCGGCTTCAATGAAAGCCCGCAAGGTCTGCTCGTCTTTGGCCCCCATGGCCACGCTGGCCACGTAAACCGTGCCATAGCTCATCGCCATCAACCCCATATCCTTTTTGCCCAGCGGCTTGCCGCCGGCCGCGAACTTGGCCACCGCGCCGCGCGGCGTCGCCTTCGACATCTGTCCGCCGGTGTTCGAATAGACCTCGGTGTCGAGCACCAGCACATTGACGTCGCGTCCGCTGGCCAGCACATGGTCCAACCCGCCGTAACCGATGTCATACGCCCAGCCGTCGCCGCCCACGATCCAGACGCTGCGTTTCACCAGGTTGTCCGCCACCGCCAGCAAGAGCTTCGCCTCGTTCGAGGTGTCGCCCGCCAGCTTTTGCCGCAGGGCCGCCACCCGCTCGCGTTGTTCGTAAATGCCCGCTTCGTCCTTCTGGTCGGCCTGGATGATCTGACGCACGAAATCGTCGCCCAGCTTCGGAGCCAACTTGGCCAGGAGTTCGCAGCCAAACTCGCGCTGCTTGTCGATCGAAACCCGGAACCCAAGGCCGAACTCGGCGTTGTCCTCGAACAAGGAATTACTCCAGGTGGGTCCGCGGCCGTTGTGATCGACGCAATACGGCGTCGTCGGCAGGTTGCCGCCGTAAATCGAACTGCACCCGGTGGCGTTGCCAATCAACGCCCGGTCGCCGAACAACTGCGTCAGGAGCTTGAGATACGGGGTTTCGCCGCAGCCGGAGCAGGCGCCGGAGAACTCGAACAGCGGACGCATGACTTGCTGCTGGCGCAGTTGGCCGACCCGCACCTTGCGCCGGTCCAGATCCGGGATCTTCATGAAGAAATCCCAGTTCTCGCGTTCGGTGAGCCGCAAGGGCGCCTGGGGCCGCATGTTGATCGCCTTGAGTTTGGCTTCGCTCTTGTTCTTGGCCGGGCAGACATCCACGCAGAGCACGCAGCCGGTGCAATCCTCCGGCGCCACCTGGATGGTGAACTTCATACCCTTCCATTCGGGCGACCGCGCCTCGCAGGACTTGAACGTGGCCGGGGCATTCGCCAGCAGCGAGGCGTCGTACACCTTCATGCGAATGGTCGCGTGCGGGCAAACCGCCGCGCACTTGCCGCACTGGATGCAGGTCTTTTCGTCCCACACCGGGATTTCGAGCGCCAGGTTGCGCTTTTCATACTGCGCCGTCGCGGTCGGGAAGGTGCCGTCGCAGGGGAAGGCGCTGACCGGCAGGGATTCGCCCAGGCCGCCGTAGATTTTGCCCAGGGTTTCCTTGATGCGGTTCGGGGCGTCGGCGGTGAACGGATCGGGCATATCAAACCCGCTCGTGATCTGGTCCGGCACTGGCACCTCGAACAGGTTGACCAGGGTATGGTCCACCGCCTCGATGTTCTTGCGCACCACGTCTTCGCCCTTGCGGCCGTATGTCTTCTTGATCGTGTACTTGATCTGCTCGATCGCCTCGTCCCGCGGCAGCACGCCCGACAACGCGAAGAAACACGCCTGCATCACCGTGTTGATCCGCGTGCCCATCCCCGTCGCCTTGGCCACCTTGATCGCGTCGATCACGTAGAACTTCACCTTCTTGTTGACCATCTGCAGCTGCATCGGCCGGGGCAGCCGGTCCCAGATCTCCTCTTTCGCATAGGGCGTGTTCAACAGGAACGTGCCGCCCGCCACCAGCGGCTGCAGCAGATCGTAGCGCTCCAAAAACACCGGCTGATGACAGGCCACAAAATTCGCCCGGTTCACCAGGTAGGTCGACCGGATCGGCGTCGGACCGAACCGCAGATGCGACACCGTCACCGCCCCCGCCTTCTTCGAGTCGTATACGAAGTAGCCCTGCGCGTAGTTCCCGGTCGATTCGCCAATGATCTTGATCGAGTTCTTGTTGGCGCCCACCGTCCCGTCCGAGCCCAGCCCGTAGAACATCGCCCGCACCACCCGCTCGCCTTCGGTCGAGAACTCGTGGTCATACGGCAGGCTCAGATGCGTGACATCGTCCTCGATGCCCACCGTGAAATGGTTCTTCGGCTGCGCCGCCGCCGCGTTGTCGAACACGGCCTTGATCATCGCCGGCGTGAATTCCTTCGAGGAAAGCCCGTAACGTCCCGCCAAAACCCGCGGCATGGTCGCGAGCGAACCCTGTCCGTCCGCCACGCCCTCATGCAGCGCCGTCACCACATCCAGGTAGAGCGGCTCGCCCAGGCCGCCCGGTTCCTTGGTGCGGTCCATCACCGTCACCGTCCGCACCGTGGCCGGCAGGGCGGCCATGAACGCCTTCACGTCGAACGGCCGGTACATCCGCACCTTCAGCACGCCGCACTTGCCGCCGCGCGCGTTCAGGTATTCCACCGTCTCCTGCGTCGTCTCGCAGGAGGAACCCATCAGCACCACCACCGAAGTCGCGTCCGGCGCACCTTCGTACTGGAACAACCGGTAGCTGCGGCCCGTCAGACCGGCGAACTTGTCCATCGCCTGCTGCACCACCTCCGCGCATTTCAGGTAATACGAGTTCCCCGCCTCGCGGGCCTGGAAGAAGACGTCGGGATTCTGCGCCGTGCCGCGCAGCACCGGCCGGTCGGGATTCATCGCCCGCTGGCGATGCGCAATGACCAGGTCGTCGTCAATCATTGACCGCATGATCTCGTCGCTGAGCAACTCGATCTTGGACACCTCGTGCGAAGTCCGGAAACCGTCGAAGAAATGCAGGAACGGCACCCGCGCCGCGAGCGTCGCCGCGTGCGCGATCAGGGCCATGTCATGGGCTTCCTGGACCGACGCGGAGCTCAGCATGCCGAAGCCGGTGCTGCGGGCCGACATCACGTCGCTGTGATCGCCAAAAATCGAGAGGGCGTGCGTCGCCAGCGCCCGGGCCGTGATGTGAAACACGGTGGGCGTCAACTCGCCCGCGATCTTGAACATGTTGGGGATCTTGAGCAGCAAACCCTGCGACGCCGTGAAGGTGCAGGTCAGCGCCCCGGTCTGCAGCGCCCCATGCACCACTCCGGCCGCGCCCCCCTCGCTCTGCATCTCCACCACGCTCGGGATCGTGCCCCAGAGGTTCTTGACCCCCTCGGAGGCCCACTGATCGCACCACTCGCCCATGTTGGAGGAAGGCGTGATCGGGTAGATCCCCATGACTTCGTTGACCCGGTAAGCCACGTAGGCCACCGCCTCGTTGCCGTCAATCGTTGTGAATTGCTTCGCTTGCATCTTTCAGTTCCGTTAGTTCGTCCATCTGTTTCAAGTACTCGAACACCTGCTGGGCTTCCTGCTCGTCCAATCGCCCGATCGCAAACCCAACATGCACAATCACGTAATCCCCCACCACCGCTTCCGGCACATACGCCAGACTCACTTCCTTCACCACCCCCCCGAAACTCACCCGGCCCGTCCGCATCATCGGGTCTTCCCCTGCCACCGATAACACCTGCCCTGGAATCGCCAGGCACATCAGCGCACCCTCCCGTGGAAGCCCGCCACCACGCCGTTGCGCTCCCCTCCCGCCACCGCCCAGCCTGACCTCAGCGACAGTAGCGCCCGGCCGAAGCCGGCTGATTCGGTCCTGAGCAAGCGATGCATCGCGGGAGTAAAGACCA
Source organism: Verrucomicrobiota bacterium (assembly GCA_023383055.1). Lineage (GTDB taxonomy): Bacteria > Verrucomicrobiota > Verrucomicrobiia > Limisphaerales > JAHDYP01 > JAHDYP01. The sequence continues at coordinate 27,954 of JAHDYP010000048.1, forward strand.
GTTGCAAAACTAAGGCAAGTACCTCGGATGTTCCACGAACGCTTATGCTTGGAATTATCATGTCACCCCTTCCAACCCGGAACGCATCCCGGCCACCGCCTGTCCCAACGCCAACCCCCCATCGTTGGTCGGCACCCGCTGATGCCAGTAAACCCGGTGGCCCGCCGCTCGCAGCCGCTCAATGGCGCCTTCCAACAGCACCACATTCTGAAAACACCCGCCGCTCACCGCCACCCGCTCAAGTCCAGCCCGCGCCGCCACGGCGACCATCAATTCGATGAGCCCGCGATGGAACCGGGCCGCCATGCGTTCCGGCGGGACCCCCGCCCGCAGGTCGCCCAACAACTCGTCCAACAACGGCCCCCAATCCGCATGCCACAACGCATCCCGCGCCGCCACGCGCGTCCCGCCTTCCCCCGGATCGGTGCCGCCGCCGGCTGGCCGGAGCGCCAGCGGGTATGCCCCGCGGTCGGAACTGCCCATCGCCAGCGACTCGAGGGCCATGGCGGCCTGGCCTTCGAAACCGGTTTGCTGACGAACCCCGAGCAGCGAAGCCACCGCGTCGAACAACCGCCCCACCGCGGTCGTGAGCGGCGCGTTGAACGGCCGTTCGAGCGACTCCCGCACGGCCCGCATCTCCGCCGGGCTGAAGGCCGCCAGGGTCGGCAGATCCCGCTGGTCGAAGGCACCCGGGCCGTAACCCGCAAACAGCAGCCCCGCCGCGCTGCGCCGCGGCTCGCGCACGGCTCGTTCGCCACCCGGCAACCTGAACGGCCGCAGCGTGGCCAGGCGCTCATACCCGCCCGCTTCCGCAATCAGAAACTCCCCGCCCCAAACCATGCCGTCGAGGCCATATCCCGTCCCGTCCCAGGCGATGCCCAGCACCGGCCCCTCGAGCTCGTTCTCCGCCATGCACGACAGGATGTGGGCATGGTGATGTTGCACCCCCGTGGGGCTCTCCACCCAGCGCTTCGCTTCCTTGGTCGAGACGTAATCCGGATGCAGATCCGCCATCACTCGCGCCGGTTCCACCCCGAACAGCCTCTGAAGATCGTGGACCACCCGGCGAAAAGCCGACAACGCCGCCGCGGTTTCCAGATCGCCAATATGCTGGCTCAGCACCACCGCGCCTCCGGCACTCAACGCCACCGTGTTCTTGAGCTGGCCGCCCACGGCCAACACGCCCCGCTTCGTTCCCGCCCCGGCTGTTTCGCCCGGCCCCGACCCGCTGCCTCCGCCTGCAATCGCGACCGGCAGCGGGGCGTAGCCACGCGCCCGACGCACCACCATTTCCCGACCGGCGACGACACGCACCACGGAGTCGTCCACCTGGCGGACAATCGGGCGGTTGTGCACGAGAAAACCATCAACGATCCCTTGCAGCCGCTCCCGGGCCTCGGTTTCATCGATGCAGATGGGCTCGTCACTCAGGTTACCGCTCGTGGCCACCACCGGAAACCGCAGCGCCGCCAGCAGCAAATGATGCAACGGCGTGTAGGGCAGCATGATCCCAAGAAACGGATGGCCCGGCGCCACCGCTGCCGCCAGAGGCAGGTTCCCCTCCAACCGCCGCAACAACACAATCGGCGCTTCCGGCGACCGCAACAATCCCTCCTCGATCGCCGATACCCGGCAAAGCGTCCGCGCCTCCTCCATCCCGGGAACCATCACCGCCAACGGTTTCTCTTCCCGATGCTTGCGCTGCCGCAGTGCCTGCACCGCCGCCTCGGACCGCGCGTCGACCAGCAACTGGTAACCGCCCAGACCTTTGACCGCCAGAATCCGACCCCGGCGCAAGGCCTCGACCGCCTCCGCCATTGCCTCCTCCCTCCGGGCCACCGGCGTGCCGTCCGCCGACCATAACTCGAGCAGGGGCCCGCACTTCGGGCAGGCGTTCGGCTGCGCGTGAAATCGCCGATCCGCCGGATCCTGGTATTCCCGGCGGCACTCGGGGCACATCTCGAACCGCCGCATCGAGGTGTTCGCCCGGTCGTAGGGTAACGCCTCGAGAATCGAGTACCGCGGCCCGCAATGGGTGCAATTGGTGAACGGATAGCCAAACCGCCGGTTCGCCGGATCGAAGATCTCGCGCACACACGCGTCGCAGACCGCCACATCCGGTCGCACGAGCAACGACGGCGCCCCGGCCTGGTCGCTCGGCCGAATCTCGAATCCGGTCCACCCCGCCGCCTCGAGCCAGACCGCTTCCAGGCTCTGGATTGAGCTCCCCGGCGGGCGTTCCCGCTCAAGCCGCCGGCGGAAATCCCACAACGCTTTCTCCCCGCCTTCCACCTCGATCGCCACCCCCAGCGGCGTGTTGCCCACCCAACCGTCGAGCCCCGCCTCGACCGCCAGCCGGTAAACATGCGGGCGAAAGCCGACCCCCTGCACCACGCCCTGCAAACGCAGGCGCAGACGCAGACGCGGCCCCGTCGGGACGACGGCGGCGACGGTTGGAAAGGAAGCCCTCATGCCACGCCGTCACCATCGTCGAAACCCTCCCGGTGCGGCTCACCCGCCCTTGCCATAAAATCACCCTTTCTTGCAAGCCAAAGGGCAACATATGGGCATGCCGGCTCCGCGACCCAAAGGGGGGAAATCGGGGTCGGAGCAGCGCACCATGTTCAGCGCGATAGCCGGGAACGAAATACCGATTGGCCCTTGGCATGGAGGCGCTGTAATCCCTGAGGCGCTTGGCTTACAGCCAAAAAAGGGGTGGCAAAATGACCCGCAAGCTAAACTGGGTCCTAATTAAGCGCCGTTCGGGGGTGACCCATTTACATTTAACCCGCGTTGGGTGGCATGGCTTGTTCGAGGACACGATCGGCCGGCCGATCCAGTAGCGGCCATCCATCCGGGAACCCGAATCACTGCTCGTGCATCTGGAGGCGGAAAAAGGTGGTCGATCCGAGAGTCGGCAGGTCGACATAGACGGTTTCGCTGGCACCCGATCCGTCGAGGAAGTCCAGGGTCGCTGGCTCGCCGACGGCGCGCGAGTGTTTGATCTCCTGCCATGCAGGAGCAGATAGGTCGGCCGTTTGGAGCACCCGGTAGCGGTAACCGGTGATCGTGGAGAAGCTCAGCGAGAACTGCGGAGCGACCACCCGAAACGCGCTGATGGTCGGCAACGGCGCGGCCTTTGCCAGCACGAACGGCAGGACGTAGGAACCGGCGTTCAACCAGGAATTCACCTCGATCGTATGCTGGTCCACGACCGTGTAGGGCATTTCGGTCCAGGCCGGCAGGCGGTACAGGATCAAGCCCTCGGGCACCGGGTCGGGGAAGGTGATGCGGAAGATCTTTGTGCTCCCGCTGGTTGCGGTGCCGGAAATCACGAACCCGAGTGAGTTGCTCCAGTTGATCGCCAGCGGCACACCCTCGCGCGGGTAATTGACCGGATCGCTTGCGGGGCTGTTCGTGATCGAGGTGCCGCTGATGGTGAAGCCCGGGCCGGCGCGCACGCCGGGCACGAAAACCGTGTTGGTGACCGAGCGCTCGGCGTCCTCGTCGTCCACGACCGTGAGGCGCACGTTGTAGGTGCCCGCATTCGTGTAGGTGTGGCTCACCAACGAGCCCGAACCGGTTTGTCCGTCCCCGAACCCCCACTCCCAACCGACCACGGAGCCGTCGCGATCGCTGGAACCGGAGCCGTCACCAGTCAGTGTCCCATCGGTGGCGATCATGTTGGTCGCCAGCGTCATGAGGGGGGTGGGCGGGTGGTTGGGCGCCAGTTTGAACAGCCAGACCGGAGGGGTGGCTGCCGTGCCGTCGTCGCCCAGCACAACGTAGCTGCCGTTGGTAAGAGTCAGGATGGCGTCGCCCGCTTCGTTGAGGTTGGTCGTGCCCGGGAATGTTTCCATCCATACCCGCACGCCGGAGGGATCGGTTTTGAGCAGGAACAGCTCGGTCTGACGCGGCCCCCAGATATCCTCCCGGAATGTGATGTTTCCGGTGAGGATATAGCCGGCATCGGGGGTGGGCGCGGCGCCATAGGCAACGTCGTCCTGATCCATGACCGCGGGGCCCGACCACGATTGGCTGCCGGAAGCGACTCCATCGGGCGAGAGGAACGACAGCCAGATGTCTTCGTAATGCTTGCCGGCGACGACAAAGCCGTCGGCGGGAGGTTGCCGGTGGCCCACCCAATAACAGATGTCACGGTAGTCCAGCACGTTCGTCCACACCGGGATTCCGGAGGGATCGGTCTTGATAAACCAGTGCCGATACGCATTAGCCCGGGCGAAGAGAAGCGCGCCCCCATCCGGCGTCGCCAGAACCCGGTCGGCTACTCGGCCGTTTTCCATTTCGTAATGACGAGTCCAGACCTCATTCCCATCGGCATCCGCCTTGATCAGCATTGGCCAGGTCGAGTCGTTTACCCCGGCAAGGAAGTAACCTCCATCGGTCGTCGGGGCGATCGCCAAGGCCTGCTCGTTCAGGCTGTTGGTTTCGCCGAACAGCTTCATGGGCCAGGCGAGCTCGCCATCCTCATCGACCTTCAGCAGCAATGCGTCTCGGCCCGAGGAGGCGTCGAAATCGCCGGCCATGACATAGCCGCCGTCCGCGCCACGCGTCAGGGCGCGGGCGTACTCCATCCCATCCCGGGGACCATCGAAGAACTTCTCCCAGACGGGCAAGCCGCGGCGATTCACCTTGAAGACCCACAGGTGCGCGTCGGCTGTAGTACTCCCGTCGGTCCCGCCGGCCAGCACGAACCCGCCGTCCAGAGCTTCCACGATTCCGGACACTTCGCAGACGCCGACGCCATAGAACCGCTGCCACTGGAGCTGCAATCCCACCACCTCCACCCGCTGCGTGGCCCAGGACCGCGGTCCGTCGGCGCTCAGCACTTCGAGGACGACCTCGTAGTCGCCCGCGCTGGAGTAACTGTGCTGCACGGTCACGCCGGCGTTCGTGGTGCCGTCGCCGAAATTCCATCGGTAGGCCGCGATGGATCCCCCGGGGTTGCTTGACGCGCTGGCGTCGAAGGTGATGACCTGGTCCCGGAACACGGGGCTGGCAGGCTGAATCGTGAAAGCAGCTGTTGGCACATGCAGGCTTGGCATGACCTTCACGACCCACATCCAGCGATTGGTTCCCACCTGCGCCTCGCCCGCCACCAGATACTGGGCGTCGGCCGACACGGTCACGTCATGGGCAAGTCCCTCCCAGGTCCGCCCATCGCGATATCCCAGACCTTGGCGCCCTCCGGATCTGCCTTGATCACCCACACGTCTTTTCCCCCGGCACCGATCGAGTCGGTCTGCCCGGCAACGACAAAACCGTCGGAGACCTCCACCAGCGATCGGCCGAGTTCGTTGGTCGAGTTCCTCCCGAACACGCGGGTCCACTGCAGCCTGCCGGTGGAAGAGTAGGAACTGAGGATCGCATTCCGGTAGGCGGGGCCCGGGGCATCCGGCACCTGTTCCCGGCCGGCCGCCAGATAGCCGCCGCTCGAAGCCGGGATGACGTCGTAGTTCCACACCGGCTGGCTATTGGTCCACACCGGGCTCCGCGATGAATCCAACTTCACCACGGAGTCGTAGATGGCCAGGAGGTAACCTCCGTCCGAGGTGCGTTCGATGGATTCGGGACCTGAGGTGAGCCACTCGTTGCCGGCCTGCTGGGCTTCCCGCAGTTCGAGCACCCGCCCGTCACGATCCAAGTGCAGCAGGCAGCCCAGTCCGTACGATCCTGAGTCCTGGTCGAGCGGGTTGATCAGGTAGTCGGCCTGGGCCTGTCCGGTCACCAGGTAACCCTCGGGCGTTTGCACGATGGCGGTGCCCCAACGCGCCAACGCGGGCCCGGCCTCAAAGTGTCCGCGAGCCAGGTTCGTTGACCACAGGGGCTGGAGCATCAGGTCGGTCTTCATCACCCACAAGGTCGGGTTCAGCCACTCCGGCCGGGGATCCCCCGGGATCCCGAGGAAGTGCTTGATCTGATAACCTGTAGCCACATAGCCGTCTGGTGCCCCTGCGGTATTGTAGGTGGGAATCACCGCGCTCACGCCGCACCCCAGGCGTCCAAACTCCGGGTATTCGAGCCCCAGGAAGACGTTGCTCCCGATGACGGTGCCGTCCTCCGCCAAGACGGCGAGCAGCGCCGAGTCGTAGGTCGTGTCGCCCGGAAGTCTCACCTCTCCTCCCACGATGTAACCCTCGTGGCAGCGCTCGATGGCCAGGGCGCGCGAACTCGCGTAGTTCGCGAACAGAACGCGGCCCCACGTCGCGCCCGGCGGGTTCAGGAAGCCGTCAACCTCCGCGCACCAGCCTGGCACGACAGTCAAGGCAATCCACGCTGCGGCATACAAGGTCGGTCGGTCCCATTTCGTTTTCATCGTGCGGAGAGAATTGAGCCAGCGTTGTGTTGGCGAGGCCTGAGATCCGCAGAGGGATACGCGGAATCCTCCCGGCCGCTTGGAGCATCCAAGCGGGAGCAGCTCGCTCGGAGAGAGAAGTCCCTTCATGAGCTGGCCACCAGGCCGGGGCGAATACCAGAAACACTAGCAGTCGCCTGGAGAATAGCCACTCCGGAGTTCTTGAACTTGAAGAGGTGTTGCAGGCAGATCAAGCCCTCAGGCGGCTGCTTCCTCTTGATGGCGTTTCTAGGGCATTGACCAGTTCCTGACCGACGGCAGCGTCGTTGACCGGGGTAAAGGCGCCGGAGGGTTCCCCCTCGAAGTAGAGTTCCACGGCTTCCTTCAGGTTCGCGACGGCTTCCTCGCGGGTGGCGCCGAAACTGGACACGTCCACGTTGAGGCATTGAGCCACGAAGAATTCGTCCTCGCGATAGACGCAATAGGCCATCGTTTTCATGCTGTGAACGCTACCACGCCGAGCGCCCTTGGCAACGGTGCAGAAGCCCGGCCGGGCGGCCGCCATCGAAAACGGCATGGATGGCCGACTTGGCCGCGGCACCCTTTGGGCCAGCACCGACTGAGGAGCTCGAGGCTTTGGCAGCAGAGTGGGAGCGGGTGCGCCATGCGTTCGTGAATGACCCAGGCAACATCGGAGAACTTGAAGTCCTCAGCGGGAGGACGTGGAACCTTGCGCGCAGAAGTGACGATGTCTCCAGGTACGCCCGCTTGACCTGGAGCGAGCTGCGCGAGCTTCGACCCAATGGCAACCGGCGAATTCGCTCGGACAGTCTGCGGCAGCTTGTCAGCTTGTTCAGCGCGGCATACGAGTTGTTCCGAGGTGCCTGACGTCAATGACGCACAGCATTATCAGGAAAAAGAGCTCCGCAACGCCCGGAGGCAGGTTGAATCATGAAACCACAGGATCGCTATTTGATGTTCGTGCGCTGGAGCGAGGAGGACCGGTTGTGCGTCGGCTATTGTCCGGATCTGCCCGATGCAGGAAATTGAAGCGGCGGTCTGATACCCACGTCCGCGAGGGATGCCAACCGGAAGCGGTGGCCCATCCGATGAAGCAGCGAGCGAACGGTTCTTTCCGGGGCGGTATCCTTGCCACGAATCCGGCTCATGTTCCAGGATCGGCGGGCTTTTGTGAGCCGGTCCTTGTTCACGCCGGGATCCTAGAACACTTCGACCGGCAGGTTGGTGGCCTGGCGGACTTTCTGGGCGATGCGCGACAGCGCCCGCAAAGGCAGGTGACCGCATTCGGGATGGGCCGGGGCTCGGGTGGCGGAGTAGATTTGGACCAGCGTGATCTGGGCGCCCCCGGCCACCAGTTCGAGCAGGCGATGGGCGTATCGATCGATCTCGGCCTCGGGCGGTTCCAGGCCGTTGATGAGAGGGAAGAGGCTCTGGATGACGACCGGGCGCTGGCGCGCGAGGAGGAGGATGTTGCTTAACACCTTGGCCAGATGGTTGTGCGGCCGGTTCACTTGTTTGAAATACTCGCTCGAACCGGCGTCCAGCTTGGCCCAGACCTCGTCCTGGGGGATGAGCAGGCGCAGGCCGTGCTGAACCGAGGTCTGGTCGAGCGTGGTCGCGTTGGTGAGCAGCACGATCTTGAAGAACGGGAACTGACCGCGGGCCCGGACATGCACCACCGCGCGAAGCGCATCGGCGAACACGGGACAGAGGGTGGGCTCGCCGTCACCGCTGATCGCCACATGACGCAGCGTGAGGAGTTCGTCCGGCAGGTTGCGGAACGAGTCGAGTCGGCGCAGATGGCCCGGTTGCACCTGGGCCAGCGTGTGGCCCAGTTCGTCGGCCATGATCTCCACGTCCAGTTCCGGCGCTCCGGGCGGCGCCGGGCGATCCACATCGCAGTAGAGGCACTCGAAATTACATCGGCGGTCCGGGTTCAAATTCACCCCGACGGACAAGCCGCGCGCCCGGGGTGAGACCATGAGATAAACGAAGCGGTTGCCCAGGGTTTCCCGCGCTGCCGTGAAACCCGGTCCGGCGCGCCTTCCGTTCGATTCGGCGGGGTGCCGCGGGTGCTGCTCAACAACTACTCCCATAGCCGCATCATTCTTTCTTCCCGCGACGAGCTCCCGAGGCGGTCTCGACAAATTCGCGCTGGTGTTCGCGCACGACCAGCACCGGGCAGGGGGCATAACGGACGACATTCTCGGTCACGCTCCCCAACAGCACGTGTTTCAGCCCGGTGTGCCCGTGGGTCGAAAGCAGAATCAGATCGACCCCCGCCTCGCGCGCCACCGCCACAATCTCCTGGACCGGCTGTCCCCGGCAGACGCGGGTTGCCACCGGCACCACGACGCCGATTTCCTCGCGGGCAAAGCGCTCGAGGGCGCGCTCGCTGTTCTCGCGCATCTCCTGCTCCGGCACCGGCACGTCCACCGGACCGAACTCGGATCCGACGAAGTAATGGACCGGCATGACATGCACGAGGAGCAGGCGGCTGCCGAACTGGCGCGCCAGCGGCACGGCATACTGCAGGGCTTTCCGGGAACAATCCGAGAAATCGATCGGGACCAGGATGCTCCGCAGGGCGAACTCCCGCGCCACCGCGCTCGCCGAGCCTTGCGACAGCAGGCGCTCTTCCTCGCGGTCGACCTCCACAACCACGCGCCCGCGTTTGGGAGTGGGCTTGATTTTCATAACCATTCCTCAAAAGACGAGCGACCGGCGCCCTTTTGGCCCCGGCCGACCCGCGGATTATCGTGAACGACCGTTATCCGCCATTCCTTCGAAAAACTAATGAGGGGAACGGTCGCCCACTACACCCGCGTTGGCGAGAAGTCCACATTTTTTGCCGGCACGCCGTGGCGCCGGTTGAGCCAGCGCCCACGGGCCGCCGTGGCGGAGGCCGTCGCCGCGGTCTGGAGCTGTCCGGCCGCGGGCTTGATCCCAGCCCCCGGCTTGTCGCAAGCTGGAGGGTGTCAATGCCAGAATCGATCATCGAACTGAGACGCGCCGCGCTGGTCAACACGTTGCGGGGCTGCCAACTCTTCTCCGGCCTGCCGCTCCCCGACCTGGAGAGTATTGCCGGGATTACGGTGACCAGGTCGCTCGCGAAGGGCGATTATCTTTTCCATGAAGGCCAGGCCTCCGAAGGTTTCTATATCGTCCAGCGCGGGGCTATTAACGTGCACCGGGTCAATGCCGTCGGCAAAGAACAGGTCATCCACGTTTTCCGGTCCGGCGAATCCTTCGCGGAAGCCAGTGTCGCATCCTCCGGCGGGTACCCCGCCGATGCCCGCGCGCTGGAACCTACCCAGGTCCTCCTCGTCGGCCGCGCCGGCTTCCTGAGGCTGGTCGGCCGCCAACCCGAACTCGCCCTGCGCATGCTCAGTTCCATGAGCCTCCACCTCCGGACGCTGGTGGGGCAACTCGAGGATCTCACGCTCAAGGATGTCGAAACCCGGCTGGCCAACTGGCTGGTCAAGCGCTGTCCGGACCCGGAGGGCGAGTCCCCCGTGGCCATTGAGCTGACGGTGACGAAGCGTGTCCTGGCCGCCGAACTCGGCACCGTGAGCGAGACCTTTTCCCGCACGCTGGCCAAGCTGCGGGAGCAGGATCTGCTCTCCGTGCGCGCCAGGACGATTACCGTGCTTTCGCCGGCGGCATTGACCGCCCTGCTTCGGCGGAACCTGGGCGGGTGAGCCTCGCGAGCAGTTCAAATCTCAAATCTCACATCTCACATCTGAAATTTGAGACCTCAGGCGCTCCGGGTAGCGGACCACTCTTCAATGAGCCGGTAGGCCACCGCGAGCAGGGTGGGACCGAGGAAAACTCCGATGACGCCGAAGGCCAGGGCACCGCCGATGACACCGAAGAAGATGAGGATGAACGGCAGGTTGCTGCCCTGGCTGATGAGCCAGGGTTTGACCAGATTATCGACGCTGCTGACGATGAGACCCCAGACCAACATGAAGATGGCCCAACCGGTGGAATCCTGCTGGTAAAGCCAGATCACCGCCGGAAACCAGACGAGCGGGGGGCCCATCGGCACCACCGAGAGCAGAAACGTCAGCAGCCCCAGCAGGGTGGCACCCGGAACGCCGGCGATCAGGAATCCCACCGCCGCCATGGCCCCCTGCACCAGGGCGGTGCCCAGAATCCCATAGACCACACCCCGCACGGTGTTGCCGGCCACCTCGAGCAGGTGCCGGCCACGGTCACCCGCGATCCGGTCCACGCCGGTGGCCAGCCGATCGGCCACGACCGTGCCGTCGCGGAGGATGAAGAAAGCCAGGAATACACTCAACGCCACCTCGGTGATGCCACGTCCAATGGCCAACCCGGCGCGCGGCAGCCACGACTGCGCCCAGGCAAAGACGCCCCGCAGGGCATTCGCCAGCCGCGATTCGCCAAACGACGCGGCGGACGAGGGCTCTTCCTGCACCACCGCGCCCGGTGCCGTCTCCGCGGTCACCCGGGTCGCCTCGGATTCCTCGTCCAGGGGCTTCCTGAGCTGACGCCAGAAGGCCTCCAGATCCTCGTCAAATTCCTGCCAATAGGCTTTGGCCTGCCCGCCAACCACCGGGATGCGATCGAGCCAGGCCGGCGGAGCCGGTAGCCCGCCCTCCGACCATTTCCGTGTCGCCGCCGCCAGGGCCCGGGCGTCGTCGGCAACACTAATGCCGAGCACGACGAATGGGACCACGAGCACCAGCGCGATGCTCAAGGTGGTCAACGAGGCGGCCAGCGTCCGACGATTGCCCAGCCAGCGGGTGAGCCGGCTCTGAACCGGCCAGAGCGTGAACCCGAGCATGATGGCCCACATGAGGGCGGACAGGAACGGCCGCATCACGACGAAGCAGCCGATGAGCAGGAATCCCAGGGTGACCACGCTCAGCCCCTGCTCGAGGCGTGTCTTCGGATGCAGCCCCGCGAGAGCCGATGCCACCGGCGTCGAGCCCGAGCCCGGGGGCGGCGGTGGGGCGGACTCCGGCGTCGCGGCTGGAGACGCGGATCCGCCGGTCGTGTCTGATTCGCTGTCGGGCTGCTGCGACATGACGGGACTATAAGTGAGGTATCGAAACTTGCCATCCGCAAAAGCGTGCCGGCGCGGTCGGTGACGGAACGAGGATCCGCCATTCGCTTCATCAATGCCCTGACTTCTTTTATCAATTACCCGGCTCCACCTTGAACGATTACCGTTTGTCCCATGAAAACAAGACGCGCCGCCAGAAACCGTCGCCGACTCCGGTTAGTCTTCGGTTGGATGTTGATTCTCACCCTGGCGGTGGGCGAGTTCTGGATGCTGGGACAGTTCGCGCAGGGGATCGGGCGATTGCCCGGCACTTCGCCGGGGCAGGACACGCCGCCGACGGCGGACCTGGCGATGGTGATTCGTTAATCCTGACTCCTCAGTCCGTCAGGTTGCCGTGCCGATCGAAAGCGATCGCACTGGGAGCGCTCAGCGGTTCGAGGTCCGATCGACGCCCAAGTTCCTCCACGAACGCCTCGGAGGCCTCGAGTTCGACCAGGGAAAGGGTATCGCGAATGCGGAGGATCCGGGCACGGCGCGCATCGCTCAACCCGAGCGAGGCCAGCGCCCGCGCGAGCGTTTCACGATCGGCGGCGAAATGGATGGGGATCTTGGCCGCCTGCACGGAGAGCGCCGTGAGCGCATTGGTGAAGGTGGCCGCGTGGTCCATCGATTGGACCAGGCGGGTGCTGGTGAAATCGGCCATGCCAATCCCGATGGCGTTGCCGCGGGTCTCGGGCGTCAAGGCGCGGACGAAGATCCGGCGGATGGCGGGACCGGGACCGTCGGCCGGGCCCAGGGACGAACGGTATCCTTCGACGTAGCGGCCGGTGACGTTGGGATCCATGCCGGTGCCGCTGATGTTTTTGCCGATGCGATCGACGATCAGCAGGTCGATGTCGTCGAACGGGAGCCGGGGGAGCAGTCGGGCCGCTTCAGCCAGCAGTACCGGCTCCTGACCGGCGATCTCTTCGCGGCGGAGCACGGCCAGCCGCGCGGTCTCGTGATGGAATCCTTCGAGGATGGCCACGCCGGCGATGATGGGCAGCGTCGACAGTGTGACCCGCGCGAGCGATTGGAGCACCGCGGCATGACCGGAGCGTGCCGCCGCCGCATGAAACGCGATCGCGCCCTCGCGTTTGCCCAGGCCCACCACGCTCATCTTGCTGAGGCCGCTGCCCAGACCGCCGCTGAAGTCCGTATGCGGCTTCACGCGGTTGACGAGGATGATGCCATCCGAATCCAGGGCGGCGCGGCTGGTCCAAACCGGGATGCCTTCGGGGGTCTCACCCAGGCTCGTGACCTCCATGGTGTCGTGGATGGGGACGCCCAGCGCGGCTTCCGTGATGCCATATTCGGCCAGGATTTCACGCTGCCCTTCGGCCGTGGCGCCACCATGGCTGCCCATGGCGGGAACCACAAACGGCTGCGCGCCGGCCGATCGCAGCGGTTCAAGGAGG
>JAHDYP010000049.1 GCA_023383055.1 Verrucomicrobiota bacterium
GTGAAGTAGTAGATGGCGCCCGGCGGGGCGATGACATTGTCGACGCCGCCCGCGCCGAAGGCCTCGACGGTCGTCGGTTCCTTGAGGTCCAGCGCCCAGCAGGCGGGATCGAAGTTGTGACAGAAGAAATCACCGATCGGGGCGGTGCCGAAATCGAAGTAATCGCGCCAGGTCACCGGGGTGTAAGCGGAACTGTACGGCCGGTTGGAGCGCGGTCCGAGCCAGAGGTCCCAGTTCACGCCGTTGGGCATCGGCTCTTCGGGCGGGTTCCCGGAGATGAACTGTTTGTTCCAACGCGAGGCGCCGGTCCAGGCATGGACTTCGCGGACATCGCCGATGGCGCCGTCCCAGATCCATTCGCAGGTCTGGCGGATGCCTTCGCCGGAGTGGCCCTGGTTACCGAGTTGGGTGGCGACGCCCATTTCCTTGGCCACCTTCATGACGAGGCGCGATTCCCACATGTTGTGGGTGAGTGGTTTTTCGCAGTAGGCATGCTTGCCCTGGCGCATGGCGGTGACACAGACATAGGCGTGGGCGTGGTCGGGGGTCGCGCAAAGGATGGCGTCGATGGCCTTCTCCTTATCGAGCATCACGCGGAAGTCCTCGTATTCGGCGACTTTGAAGTTGGGGGTCTTGGCGCTGTAATGCTTTTCGATCTCGGCCTTGACCGGTTTGCGGCCGCCCATACCCCGGTAATAGAAGTTCTCGAGGCTGAACGATTCCTGGGGATCGGCGACGGCGACGATCTGGACGTCATCGAGCTGGAACAGGGCGCGGGCGTTGGTGCGGCCCTGGCCGCCGCAGCCGATGAGGGCGACATTCACTTTGCCGCTGGGCGCGACGGTTCTGGCGGCACCGAGGACGTGACTGGGGAGGACGCTGATGGCGGCGACCGCGCCGGAGGTGGTGGTGAGGAAGCGCCGACGGCTCAAGGGACGGGAAGTGGCTGGAGACATATACACAATGGGGGTTGAGGTTTGATGGCTCGGAACATACACGGTGTGGGCCGCTCAACTCAAGCATGGAGAATCGCCTTGAACAATGCGGCGGGCGCATGCACAAAGGCGGATGTTTCTTATGATGACGATGAATCCCGAGAGCAAGTGGGCGGCTTCGCCCGTGAAAGCGACACGCGGCGGTGGGGTGCCGGAACGATGGAACCGGCTCAGGCTGCCGCTGTTGGCTTTGTGCTTTGGTGTGGCCGCGGTCCGGGCCGCCGACATCCCGGTGCCCAACGGTTCGTTTGAATCGCCCGCGGTGACGCCGCCATTCCCGGTGGTCCTGGAGATTGATTCCTGGCAGAAGACGCCGCAACCGGCGTGGTTCGATCCCCAGGCGTTCGGGGGGGTCACGTGGGCGCAGACCATGGGGGCGTTTCCGAACCCGGCGGAGGGAAGCCCGGACCGCATTGCCAACATGGACGGCGCCCAGGCAGCGTATATGTTTGCCCTGCCGGAAGTGGGGCTCTTTCAGGAGCTGAGCGCAACTTACGAGGTAGGCCTGAGCTACACGCTCACGGTGGGCATGGTGTCGTCGGCGTCGCAGGTGGTTCCGGAAGGGAGCCTCTTCGAACTGAGCTTGTATTACCTGGATGGCGCAAGCTCGCCGGTGACGGTTGCCAGCACCCCGATCAGTTACAGCAGCGCGAGTTTTCCGAGTCTGACCGAGTTTGTGGATTTCTCGGTGAACCTCGGAGAGGTGGAAACGGGCGATGCCTGGGCCGGACAGAACATCGGTGTCCGGCTGCTCTCCACCTTCGGCGAAGGCGGCATTTGGGATTTGGATAACGTCCGGCTGCAGGCGATTCCGGAGCCGGCAACGACGGGTTTGCTGGCGATCGGTTTGGGTTTTCTGAGCCTGATGCGATACCGCGCGCGGCGACGCCATTCATGATGCTGCCGCTTTGGAATCGTCGTCATCAGCGACATGCGGGCTAGCATAAAAACCGCGGCCCGTGAAAAACCCGGGCTGGAGCGCACCCCCGTCGGCGGGCAAACTGGCCGCGGGGTGTGGCGGTGCGGGTTGGCCTGGGTTGTTTGGCTGTGGGCGGGAGGGTTGTCCGGATTAGGGGTTGGCGCCGGGGAGCTCACGGTGCCGAACGCGTCGTTCGAGACGCCGGCCACGACTTTTGTCAGCACCCTGATCGACGACTGGCAGAAGACGCCGAAACCGGAGTGGTATAGCGAAGGGGGCGGGTTCATGTGGGATCAGTTGACTGGCCTGTTTTTGAATCCGGAGCCGACGAGTCCGAACCACATCGACAACTGCGACGGCAATCAGGCGCTCTGGCTCTTTGCGGTTCCCGAGGTTGGTTTATTCCAGGAATTGGGCGGCGGTCAGGTTCCTTCTCCGCCGGAGACGGTTTACGAGGTGGGCAGCTCGTATCGGTTGACGGTGGCCGTGATGGGCGGCGGCGGCAGCATGCTCGAAGGAGTGACGCTCGAGTTGGCGTTTTACTACCGGGATGACGCCAGCAACCAGGTGACGGTGGCCGCGACCACGATCACGAATACCCCCGCGGTTTTCAGCAATCTCAAGCACTTCATCGATTTCGAAGTGAAGGTCCCGACGGTGGAGGCGGGCGACGCCTGGGCGGGCCGTCCCATCGGCTTGCGCTTGTTGTCGACCGTGGACACCGCCAGACAGGGCGGCTATTGGGATCTGGATCAGGTGCGCTTGCGGAGCATCGCGCCGCCGGCGTTCGTGGACGTGGAAGTGATCGACGGTGAGGTCCGGCTGAGTTTGGCAGGCGAGCCGGGCGACAAGTTCGAATTGCTGACGAGCGCCGATCCCGCGGTGCCAGTCGCCTATTGGGAACACTTGACGACCTTGACCAACCTGTCGGGGCGGGTGACTTATGCCGAGCCGGCGACCAGCGCCGGCCACCGTTTCTACCGGGCGCGGTCGACGGAATAACTGCCCGCCGCCATGGCCCGATCCCCATCAGCGGTTCGTGGATTCACCCTGATCGAATTGTTGGTGGTGATCGCGATCATCGGCGTGCTGGTGGCCTTGTTGCTTCCGGCGTTGTCGGCGGCGAAACAAATGGGACACAAGGCCGCGTGTCTTTCGAATCTCCGGCAACTGGGATTCGCCATTCACAGCTATTCGCAGGATTACTCAGGACAGATTCCCTACGGCCCGAAGGCGCCGCCGTTCACCAGCCCGGCGAGTTTCTATCCGTCTACCGGCGCACCCACCAGCCTGTTGTCGCTGCAGACCGGCGCACCGGTGGGTTTGGGTTTGCTGCTGAAACAGCATTTGGCCGACACGCCGAAAGTGCTCTTCTGTCCCGGCAGCGATCAACCGATGGACGCGGACGCGGAACTGGCGAAGGTGGGGCAATACCAGGCCCAGGGGAGCTACTACTACCGGCACGGTGGCAACACGCAGTTGTTCGATCATCCCACCAACCCGAGCGGGCCGCCCCAACTCCAGCTTATCAACCTGGGCGACAACCGTGAGGGACAGCCGATCCGGGCACTGGCGATGGACTCGCAGTTCCTGAGTCCGCCCGACCTGGCGTCGTTCAACGTCAAGTCCCGCACCCATCACCAGCGGAAATTTGTGAACGTCCTGTTCGCGGATGGGAGTGCGGGGTCACGCCGGAATGGCGACGGCCGGTTCACGGTGGATCTCCGCGACTACGGCGATATTCGCGATGCGTTCAACCGGATACTGCGGGTGCTTGAGCAGGCCGACTCCGCTTACTGAGAGGATTACTTGCCCTGGCGGACCTGTTCCTTCTTCTCTTCGAGTTCGACCCGGAGCGACTTGCGATCGGAGCTGAGTTGCTGATCGAGTTGTTGGAGGGCTTCGAGATCTCCCTTGGCCGAGGCTTTGGCCATTTCCGCTTTGAGGAAGATTTCCCGTTCGGCGATCCTGGCCTGGTATTTGGAGTCGAGTTCGGCGAGCGCTTCCTTTTTGGCTTTTGAAAGCTGGGTGGCAGGAGCGGTGCGGTTGAGGCGCTCCATGGCGAGTTCGTAGGCGGTTTTCATTGGTTTTTCTTCCAGGGCATATTGGGCAGCTTGGGGGGCGAAGCAATGACTTTGGGCGAAGACTGATTGAGGCGCAGTTCAGGGTCGGCGTCCGGGTCGGCGGTCGGCGGGGTCAGGTTGCCTTTCCAGGAGGCCATGCGGGCCCGGGCGCCGTGATGTTCGGCGGCGCCGATGTTGCCGGCTTTGAGATAAAAGAGGGAGAGGTTGGTATGGACCAGCGGTTCGTCGGGACGTAGGCGCTCGGCCTTGTGGCCTTCGCGGATGGCGGTGACGTAATCGCCCATCCGGCAATAGACCATCCCGAGGGCCAGTTGAGCGTCAAAATACGCGGCATCCCGCGCAAGGATCTCGTTGAGTCCACTCAAGGCGCGGGGGAGGTCGCCGGTGCTGAGGGCGAACATGGCTTCATCGTATTGTTGCTCGAAAGCGGGCATAAATGCCTTTGACATTTGACGGTAGGGCAGGAAGGTAAGGCGCGCAAGGCGGGAGCTCTCCACGCCAGCATCCATGAGTATGGCTTTGCCCATCCAGCTGATTTCGACCGATTTCGACGGCACGCTCTTTGCCGAGTTCGAGCGCCCACCGGTGCCGGTGGGGTTGCAGCAGTTGCTGGCCGCCCTGCAGGCCCAGGGAGCGCGCTGGGTCATCAACACCGGCCGGGACATGTCCAACCTGATGGAGTCCCTGGTCCGCGCCCGGCTCAGTGTATGGCCGGATTACCTGGTGTTGGTCGAGCGCGAGATCCACGTCCGGGAGGGGGCGCATTATGTGCCACTGACCGAATGGAACCGCCGCTGCACGCTGGCGCACGCCGAATTGTTCGGCCGGGTGCGACCGGACATTGCGAGGCTGGCTGCGTGGATCAACCAGCGGTTCGAGGCCACGGTGTATGAGGATGCTTTCTCGCCGTTCTGTCTGATCGCGGGAGACAATGGTGACGCGGATCAGATTGTGGCGTACCTGGAGGAGTACTGCCGCACCATCCCGGAATTGACCGTCGTGCGGAACGACGTCTACGCGCGATTCAGTCACGTCGGCTTTAGCAAGGGAACCGCCCTTTCCGAGCTCGCGCGGCGGCTGGAGGTTCCGGCGGAGCGGGTGCTGGCGGCCGGCGATCACTGGAACGACCTGCCGATGCTACAGCGCGAACGAGCCGGTTATCTGGTGGCTCCGGCCAACGCGATCCCCGCGGTCAAGGAGTTGGTGCGTCGCCAGGGTGGCTTTGTCAGCGACGAGATCTGCGGCAGCGGGGTCCTGGCCGGCATCGAGCATCATCTTCAGGCCGGTTCGGCCAGGAGATCGTAATCGGTGTGACCGACGATCCGCACCCGGGCGAACTCGCCGGCGGGGAGGACACCTCGGACATAAACCCGCCCATCGATGTCGGGGGCATCCGCTTCGCCGCGGGCCATCGCGTATTTGCCGCGCAGGTGGAGCGGGCCCGCTGTCTCGGCGCGGATGAGCCCGTGTTCCCAGGATTGGATGGCGTCGCGAGGAAGGTCTCGGGTTTGAACCGGTTTTTCGATCAGGACCTTGAGGGTCCGGCCGAGTTGGGCGGCGGCGATGGCTCGGGCCACCTCGCGTTGGGTTTCCATGGCCAGCGCCCGGCGTTTCTGTTTGATCCGTTGAGAGAGCTGACCGGCCATCCGCGCGGCGCGGGTGTCGGTTTCGCGCGAGTAGGTGAACACCCCGAGCCGCTCGAAGCGGGTGGTCCTGATGAACTGGAGGAGGCTTTCGAAGCAGGCGGCGGACTCGCCGGGAAACCCCACGATGAAGGTGGTCCGGAGGGAAATGCCCGGTAGGCCGGCGCGGATGCGGGCGATCAGGTCCTCGATATACGCGCGACTGGTTTCACGCCGCATGCGTTCGAGCATGAGATCATGGATATGCTGGAGTGGCATGTCCACGTAGCGAGCGACCTTGGGACATTCCGTAATCGTCCGGATCAATTCGTCCGTCCAATGAGCCGGATGCGTGTAAAGCAGTCGGATCCAAAAATTGCCCGCGATCCCGTTCAGCGCCCGCAGCAGGTGACACAAAGTCGGCGTATCCGCCGGCAGGGCGCGCGTGGCGGCCTGAAATCGGCCGGGATCCGCCACCGAACCCGAGCGGCGTGGCCGGAGATCCAGTCCGTAGTACGTCGAGTCCTGGGAAATGAGGTTCAACTCGCGAACGCCATCGGCCACCAGCCGCCGGGCATCTTCCACCAGATCCGCCAGCGGACGGCTGCGATGGCTGCCGCGCATGCGGGGGATGATGCAGAAACTGCACGGATGGTTGCAGCCCTCCGCGATCTTCAGATAGGCGAAATGGCGCGGAGTCAGCCGGAAACGCGGCGTGGCGTAATCCGGAATGTAGCGGGGCCGGCGGGTCACCGCGGTGACGGGTGGGGGCACCGGGGCTGGGGCTGCCCCGCGGGGGGGAGCGGCTGACGTTGGCGCGCGCTGCTTGCGGGCGCGCCGTGCGAGTGCCTGCTCGACCAGCTCCGGCATGCGGTTCACCTGGTCAATGCCGACGAAGGCGTCCACTTCGGGCAAAAGCCGGGGAAGCTCGTCGGGGAACCGCTGGGTCAGGCAACCGGCCACGACCAGGGCCTGGCCGCGGTGGTGAGCGTCGCGAACCTCGGCGGATTCGAGGACGGCGGCGATGCTTTCCTGTTTGGCGGCGTCGATGAACGAGCAGGTATTGACGACGAGGACCTGGGCCTGGGCGGGGTCGTTGACCACCTGGAAACCGCGTTCGAGCAAGCTGCCCAACATGATCTCGCTGTCCACGAGATTCTTGGCGCAACCCAGCGAAACCAGCCCGACGCGAACCGGCTCCGGTTTATTCATTGGTCGGGAGCGTTGGCCCGCACATTCCATGGGTTTTCGCGGAAAGCGCGGCAATGGAAGTGGCGGTGCAAGGGCGGTGCGGGCTAGCCCGTTGGTGTCAGGCTGGGCTGAGCTGCTTGATCCTCGGCGGTGGCCGCGTGGCTGTCGTCGGCATCGGAGGATCCGGCGCCCACCGGCGCGGCAGGGGCCTGGGCGGGGTCGATCGGCTCGACGCGATCGATGCGGTAGCGTCGGCGCGTACCTTCGAGCTCGAACTCGACTTCCTCGCCGGGCCGATGATTGAGCAAGCCTTGGGCGACCGGGCTGAGGTAGCTAATGATGCCGTTGGTGGGATCAGAGTCCCATGCGCCCAGGATGGTGAAGGTTTCGGTATGCTGGTTCGCCGGGTCGGTCACCTGAACGCGTGTGCCGATGCTGGCCTGATCGGACTTGGCATCGGAAAAATCGGTGCCCCGGGCGCGCACCAGTTGGGATTCCAGCTCGGCCTTCTTGAGCATGAGCAGCCGGTGCATTTCCTTGGCGGCCTTGTATTCGTGGTTTTCGCGGAGATCACCGTAACTGCGGGCGATGGCGATTTCCTTCGAATTGGCCGGGATGCGTTTGTGGACCAGTTCATCGTACTCCTGTTTGCGGCGTTCGAGACTGCTCCAGGAGACGATCAGGCCGGTTTCCTGCCGGTTTTGACCGCCGGTGATCAAGGCCTGCATCGAGGGATAGTTCTTCACAATCCGGGCCAGGAGCGACCCGCGGTCCTTGTCGTCGAACGCCGGCGATATCAACAGCGCACGGGTCAAATCCCGGATGATGTCGAGATCGGCGGACGCAATCAGCTCGAGCAGCAGCTCGGAATCGCTGAGGACGAAGTCGCCGAGGCGGTTCGAGCGCACCTCGTTGAACTGGTCGCGTTCCATGGCGGAAAGCATGCAGCGGAAAACCTCGGGCCCGAGGATGTCCGCGAAGGCGTCGGATCGTTCTTTGGCCAGCCAGAGGAGCAGCTCGCTGTTCGCGTTATGACCGCTGATGAGCCGCGCCAGGGCATCCTTGAGGTTGTCCAGTTTGCCCTCCTGGATGAGCAACCGGGCGCACTCGCCGCAGAGCCGGGCGGAGACACCGTTCATCATCTTCAGGAGCAATGCGTCCCAACGATCCGGGAAGGCATCGCGGAAAGACTGGAGGGCCTGCTTGTGTTTGGTGGCCGGTAGATCCTCGAAGACCTGGCCGAAATTCGTGTGCTGGTTCCAGATGACGGCGGCAGAGATCTCGTTGTCGCCCGCCGTTAGGCCGCCCAGACGGCGAAATTCATCCCGGGTGAATACGGCTTCCAGCGCCAGCGCCGGCATGGTCTGTTGATGGGAGATGATTTCAGCGTTGAGCATCCCCTCGATTTCAGCACTGACCGTGGGTAAATCGGTCAATTGATCGAGCACCTTGAGGATCTCGTTCATGACCAGGAGGCGGGCTTTGAGGCCCCGGGCGGCGCGAAACTCCTGCATCAGCCGGTCCTGGATGGAGATTTCCGCTTCGAGATAGACGATCGGATCGGATTTCTTGAGGGGAACGATGAAGTGACCGTTGCGTTTCAGCTCGCGTTTGACCCCCTCCCACCATTTCCGCCAGTCGTCGGCAATCACATCCGGAACCAACACGCCCTGGATCTGGTCGGCGGTGGCGGATCCACCGAAGCTCTTCAACACCAAGCGGATCAGGTCCAGATGTTGGAGAGCCGCCATCTGGCGAAGCCCTGCCAGATCGGATGCCTTGCGGGCGAGTATATGTTCGCTGGGAATCGGTTTAAGCGTCTCCACCCCGAAAGCCAGATCCATCGAATGCCCCGGCCGCGATTGGAAATCGATCAGGAGCCGGCCGAACACGGTGTCAACCGTGGTGATTTTGCCAAAGCCCCAACTGCGGTGGCTGCAATAGCCGCATTGGATCAATTGCAATAAAGGATCAACATGCTGACGTCCGATCTTGCCAGCGGCCACTAACT
The DNA here is from genome assembly GCA_023383055.1 of Verrucomicrobiota bacterium. Classification (GTDB taxonomy): domain Bacteria; phylum Verrucomicrobiota; class Verrucomicrobiia; order Limisphaerales; family JAHDYP01; genus JAHDYP01. The sequence continues at coordinate 8,823 of JAHDYP010000049.1, forward strand.
TCTCCAACTCTTCTCTCATACAGGTCCTAAGTCCCCGGCGGTGGGGCCGGAATCAGGAGTATAGAAGCGTGAAGAAAGGAAAACCAAGAGAAATTGCGGTGCGTGTCCTCCTCCAGAGCGAGGATGGCGACGACTATCTGGAGGGCTTGCTGGCCCGTGAACTCCCCGCCCTCGCGCTTGAGGACCGTCATTTATGCCAGGAACTGGTTTTCGGAGTGACCCGCAACCGGGGACTGCTGGACTGGTTGATCGGCCGCAGAACCGGCCAGCGCCCCCAGAAACCGCCCCTGGTCAATCTGCTGCGCCTGGGGCTCTACCAACTGTTCTGGCTGGACCGGATCCCCGACCACGCGGTCGTCAATGAAACTGTCGAACTCGCCCGTCAGTTCGGTTTCGGCCCCCAATCCGGATTTGTGAACGCCGTGCTCCGCGGCTACGCCCGCGAACGCGACCAGACCCGCCTGCTCATCGACCAACTCAAGGTCGATGAGCCCGATATCGCCTATTCCCACCCGCGCTGGCTGTGCGAACGCTGGCAGAAACGGTGGGGCGCTCTGGCCCTGCGGCGCCTGCTCGAGTGGAATAACTTGCCGGCCCCGACGTTTGCCCGGGTCAACACCCTGAAAACCGACGCTGGAAAACTGCTGACGCAATGGCGCGAGGAAGAGGTGGAATACGATTTCATTCATCATGAGTGGCTTGAGGAAAACCTCGTGTTCCAACTCAAAGCCCACCCGCCGCTGGCCACCCTGCCGAGCTTTCAGCAGGGCTGCTTCTATATCCAGGATCCCAGCACGCTGCTGGCAGTCGAATGGCTCGATCCCCAACCGGGCGATCGGGTTCTCGATGTCTGCGCCGCCCCGGGCGGCAAGATGAGTTACATCGCCCAGATCATGCGGAATGAGGGTCAACTGGTAGCCTCCGACCTGAACCCCAAGCGGCTCCGGTTGATGCGCCAAAACGCGACCCGCCTCGGCATCACTTGCGTCCAGATCGAAGAGACCGACGGCACTTCAAGCCCCGTTCGCGCATCCGGTGCCGCCGAGACCGACTCCGATCGGTTCGATCGAGTGCTGGTGGATGCGCCCTGTTCCAACACCGGCGTGATGCGCCGACGCGTCGAAGTTCGATGGCGCGTCCGGCCACCCGAACTCCGTCGCCTCCAACAAGCCCAAGTCAGACTGTTGCGCCAGGCCACCACCCGCCTCTGGCCGGGCGGCATCCTCGTTTACAGCACCTGCAGCCTCGAACCCGAGGAGAATTCAGAGGTGATCAAGGCCGTGCTCGATGCCGTCCCGGAATTCGAGCTGGAACGTGAGCGTCTGCTAACCCCCATTCAAAACGGCGTCGACGGCGCGTATGTGGCCGTGTTGAGACGAGGCGGAACCTAACCTCAGCGCATCCGGGCTGTAGAAAGCTGTACCACGCAACAAGTTGGACGGTTGGTCAGGGTCGATTTCCGGTCGGCATCCGGCGTGCTTGCGGCTACCGCAGACGATGAAACCCGAAAATGGCGCAGTCAAGTCGCGGGTCCTTTGCCAGGTGATCATGGCGGGCCTGATCTGGTTCACGGTTTCGGCAGTAACGGCGCAAGTGCCAGTAAATCAAGAAGATACACTGCGCACCCTGGAGTCGTTGACCATCGCCGGCGAGGCATTCACCAACGTCAGGGTATTTCAGCAATCGCCCACCGATATCATCATACGTCACGACGGCGGAATCACGGGCTTCAAGGTCCAGCAACTGGACAACCCCACCCTGAGGCGATTGGGTTATGAAATATCCACACCCCCACCGACGGTCACCGCCAATGCCTCGGCACGCATCGAGACTCTTCCCAGCCTCATTCCGTCAGGCAGTTTCCGGTGGGGCCTGCTGCTGCTGCTGACCGGGGTGTTCGCCCTGATCGTGGGGACCTGCATTTACACCGGCTACGTGTTCCGACTGATCTGCCTGAAATCAGGCACCAACCCCGGCTTCACGGTCTGGCTTCCTTACTTCCAGGCGTTTCCCCTCATGCGCGCCGCCCGAATGTCCTGGGCATGGATCGTAGCGTTAACCTCCCTTTCGGTCCTCCTCGCCTATACCGCGTTCCGGGTTCCCCAGCACACCGCGGTTCTGGCCGCCCTGCTCGCCATTGCGACCGTCGGCCTCGCCATGGTCTGGTCGATCCGGATTTGCCATGCGTGCGGCAAGAGTTCGATGTTCGCCGTCCTGCTGCTGCTGCCCGGCCTGAACTATCTCGCCCTCGTCCACCTCGCCAGCTCCCGCTGATCGTACCGCGGAACGGACAGACAGAAAACGACAGGCGGTTGTTGAAACCGATTCTGAGCCGTTACCCGGCACTCGCGGGCAGAGAAACAGCGCCGCGTCATCCTTCGAGACTGTCAGGAACCGCCGCGGTGTACCCAAACGCCCGGTGGCGTGGGGGCCGAGAGGTCAATCGCCTCGGCGCCCCGATTGGGCAAGGCGATTGAGGGCTTGCTCGAAATTCGCTTGGTGAAGAAACGGCCACGCCTGTCGATCTCCATTGGCCCAGTAGGCCCGCCATTCTGGCGTCTCTTGCCTGCGAGACCACCACCAAAACAAAAGCCCACTCAATCCCAGACATGCGATCCCTGCCGGGACCAACGTCGCATCCCAAAAGACCAGTGCGGCGATGAGCAGGACAATTCCAAAAGGAAGTAACAAGAAAACCGCCGCTCCACCTGCTCCAGCTTGCAGAGCCATGCTCGGAGCCTCCGGCCATTCGTATTCCCGGTCAGTCTTGAGGAAGAGGAGAGACCGGTCTGCGATAGCACGATTGCTGGCATCCAGCGGGTCAAATTCTGTCAGCCGGTATTCCCGCTCGTCCGTGCAAAGCTCCACGAAGAAATCGCCGATTGCGCTCACCGCGCGGTCCGCACACCCCCAGCTCCGGCTGAGATCGGGGAACTGGTAATTCGTTATTGCCCCCTCCACCAGTTCGGTGAGGGCCTTGCCGAGTTCCACCCGCTTTTCGCGATCTACCACGCTAGCCTCGCATGTTTCATGGATTCTCGTGGCAAGTGGAGCCGTTGCATCGCGGTGATAAGCTACATGCGGGCTAGGAATCGATCTGGCATCGCCCGATTCTCAAGCATGCTTGGTTTTCCTGAAGAGTTGTTCCGCTGGGCATCCGAGCTCACGCTGTCGGCACTATCTGCAAGCCAAACGCCCCCGGACAACACCACTGCCCACCGAACCAAGTAACACCAACGCGCCGACGAGGACCAACACAAGCCAGGAGTAACTCCGGATGAGCAGGGTGATCCCGGCGCCGAGCGGAATCAACGAAACCATGAAATCGGGTATGACATTGCGCCACGAGATTTGTTTGGCGCACAGCGGCCGGTCAGCCCCCTTGCTGAAGAACCAGGAACACACCACTCCTTTGCCGAAGCCGCACCGCTTCCCGAAATAAGAACAGGATCGACAGCTTCCCGAAAGGAGCCGCCATTCCATCCAGACACAGTATGCGGCGTAGAAAACCGCCCACACGGCTCCCAGACCTGCCATCAGATAAAGGCCAATCGCGTAGATTGCCAAAGCGACCGAGTTACAGGCCGCCACCATCCACCACGGGAAGTTCTCGAACGTTGATGTCTTCATGTTCTCCTCTCAACCTTCACGAGCGTTCGTGCGCCGGTCCAGCGCCACAATATGACGGCCGGCTCGCGGATTCAAAGGAGAACCTGGGAACCGCCTGCAGGCTGCAGGCATTGCACCGGCACACCGCGAGTGGGTGAACGTCTTGGGCACTGGGGACAACCAGTCCGGAAGAGCGGACAACTCATCTCACAATTGGCCACAGGTGGAGGTGCGAGTTGCTCGAGCCCGCATTTCCGCCACTTCTTGTGCAAACCCGGACTCTCGGCGGCTCGTCCCCACATTGAGGATCAGGCCTCTACTCTTTACGAAGGATATCCAGAAAACCGCGTACACCGAACCCGGTATCAGATATTGGGATTCCGTTGAAGCCCTGAATCTGCGGAATTATCCGCCGCCAACACGGTTGGGCGGCGCGGCAAAGGAGCAGGGGCATTGCGGCGTCCGGAGCACACGGTAGAATCAAGCGCCATGAAATCACTGCGAGAACAACTCTGGTTTGAGATCCCGACCCGTCGCGGGTTTGTGAATATCACGGACACTGTTGAAGAACTGGTCCGTAAGAGCGGTGTGCGGGAGGGGCTTTGCCTCGTCAACGCCATGCACATCAGCGCGTCGGTGTTCATCAACGACAACGAAAGCGGCCTGCTCCAGGATTACGAGGACTGGCTCGAGGAGCTGGCCCCGCACGAACCGACCGGCCAATACCGCCACAACCGCACCGGCGAGGACAACGCCGACGCCCATCTCAAGCGCCAGATCATGGGCCGCGAAGTCGTGGTCGCGATCACCGAGGGCAAGCTCGACTTCGGTCCCTGGGAACAGATTTTCTACGGTGAGTTCGACGGCCGACGTCGCAAGCGGGTGCTCGTGAAAATCATCGGCGAGTGAGCCGGCCCGGATTTTTCATGCCCTTAAAGAGCCGGTTCAAGAAGCCCATGAACCATCCGGGCTGGGCGGGTCAAAGCCCGAGCGAAGAGAGGACGCGGTAGTAGATCCAGTGGCCGAAATCGTTCGGGTGATTGATGTTGTTGCCGAGCAAATCCTCCGGTTGCTTGCGCGCCGCCAGGGCGCGCCAGTTGCCGAACACATCGGCGTAAGCGCACGAAACCGCCCGGGCGGTCCGCTCGGTGGCGGCGGCGTACTCCGCCATGCGCCGCGTCCCGAATTTCCACCTGGGATTGGGCGGGAACGCCGAGAACAGGATGCCCTCGGCGGACGTATGCTGCCGGATCCGGGTCACGAGTTCCTTCAAGTTCTTCTCGAACCGCGGAATCGGCACGCCCCCTTGGTTATGATCGTTCATGCCGAAACCGACGAGGACCAGGTCCGGGCTTTCATCGAGCACCTTGGCCTGGAGCCGCGCCAATCCTTGCACCGTGCTATCGCCGCCGGTCGCGCCGTTTTTGACGGTGATGGTTGCGGTCGGGTATTTGCGCTTCAATTCGTCCGCCCAGCGGTTCCAGAAAATGAGCCCGGGCAGCGTGGCGTCGCCTCCGGCAGTGATGCTGTCGCCAAAGGCCACAATCTTCACCGGTTCACCCCCCGCCAGCTTTGTCCGGGTCCGCTCGAGCCAATCCGGTTGTGGTGATGGCATCGGCCAGACCGGGGGCGTGAGCGGGGTGTAGTCCACAAAGGCGAAGAACCCGGTGTTGCCGAAACCGGGAAAGGCGTTGTGATCGAAATCTTCCTTTGCGAAGAGCATGTTGGTCCGGAAATCCGGAATGCGCGATCCCGGCATCCGGCGCAGCCGGCCTTGTTCGTAATCCACCGCATAATCGCGTCCCTCGGCGTAGTCGATGGTGTCGGCGAACTGCAGATACGTGCTGCGCACGCGCAATGGCCGGCGGGGATCCGGCAACCAGGCCAGCGCCGCCGGTTCCTCGCCCACGCAGACCACGGATTCGCCGCTGATCTGCCGGAGCGAGGTTCGATCGGACGAGGTGGCACAGCTGGCCAGCAGCAGGACTGCACCCGTCGCAATGCCGGGTAACATGCAGGGGAGTTTCATGCGCCCGAGTCTTGCCTGAACCTGCCGTGGTTGGCGAGCCCGCTATAGCCCGCCTGTCGCTGGTACCGCAATTCAAGCGGTTAGGCTGACACCGATATGGTCAGAACCCTGAACCTGTCACCCCATTGGGGGGGCTGTGGCTGAGGCGCCAGCGAGCTCTGTTCCATGAACCTGTCACCCTGTTTGTCGAGCGGTAGCTGTTGATTGACAGTGAGATGCGCAATCCGGACGCGCGGGGTGGTTCGGCGGGGCCAGTAGCGCAGACAGCCCTGTCTGCCGTGTCGGCAGGCGCGCCGCGTCGAGAGCGAACTCGGCGATGACCGTGGCTCGCAGGGGAGCCGGTCATGCGACTTCGGTTGCGGCCCGCCGCGAAAGGTGCGGCCTAGGGCTGCGTGATGCAGTAAAGGTTGGCGCGGCCGCGGAGGAACAGTTCGTTGCCGACCACCGCCGGCGAGGCATCGAAGCCATCGTCGAGTTTGTTGCTGGCCAGTATCTTCACTTCCTTCGATTTCTCGAGCACGAGCGTCGATCCATTTTGTCCCGCCAGGTAGATGCGGTTATTGACGCCGATGGGCGAGGCGTAGACGTCCGCGAGACCTTCGAGCCGATGCTGATCGATAAGGACCGTTCCGGTCTTGGCGTCCACGCAGGTGAGAATGCCGCTGGTACGCTGGCAGAAAAAGAGGAGACCGTCATAGAGCAAGGGGGACGGGACATAAGCCGTGCCCCGCTCGATCCGCCAACGGACGGCATCGGTCCCCGTGAGATCCCCGGATCGGCCCAGGGCGATGGCGAGAGCCGCCGGGTTGCGATGGCCGGACATGGCGTAAACCGTGTCGGCGTCGGCGACCGCCATCGGCACCGGGTTCGAGCCCAGCCCGCCGCATTGCCACCAGACATTCCCCGTCTTGGGATCGTAACTGCGCACGGCGTTCGAGCCGCTGACAATCACCTCGGTGCGGCCGCCGTGTTCGAGGACGAAAGGCGTGGTCCAACCCGATCCTTCGTCACGCGGTTTTTTCCACAGTTCCCGGCCGGACTTTTTGTCGAGCGCGTAGATGAACGAGGCGTTGTTGTTATCCTGCACGACCAGCAGCGTGTCGCCCACCAGGGTGGGCGAGGAACCTTCCCCGAAAGTCACCTCCACTTTGCCCAGGTCCTTTTCCCAAACCAGGTTGCCGGCAAAGTCATAGCAGTAAAGGCCGGATGACCCGAAAGAGACATAGATGAGTTCGCCATCGGTGACGGGTGAACCCGAGCTGAAGCTGTTCGAGGGTTGCACACCTTGATGCGGCCGCTCCTTGCGCGCGACCTTCTCCCAGAGCTTCCGTCCGGTCGCGCGGTCGTAACCCAGCACCGTGAAGGCATACTCCACGGTGGGCGCCCCGCCGCCGCCCCGCCCGCCCGGCCCACGCCCGCCACCGGGTCCGCCACGTTGGGGCGGCGCCGCGGGAGCAGGCTCAATCGCGGCCGGAGCGGCCGGGCCGGCTTCGTCCGGAACGGCGGTCAGGACCACGATCTTGTCCTCCCAGATGATGGGAGTGGCATGGCCGCGCCCGGGAATCGGCACCTTCCACTTGATATTCCGGGTTTCGCTCCATTCGAGCGGCGGGTTTCCGTGTCGCACCAGGCCGTTGCCGGCCGGGCCGCGCCACTGAGGCCAGTTGCGACTGTATTGCTCGGCGTTCGCGCCCAGGGCTGCGGTTGAACTCAGCGCGAACAGCAGCACGCTGGCGAGCGGGTGATGGAGCTGCGAGGTTTTCATGGTCTCCGGTTTTGTAGGTTCATGCACGGTTCAGTCGGCCGCCGATGCGCCCGGCTTCGAACGCAGACGTCCGGGGTGTTGTCGCGGTTACAATCGAAATTGATGCTTGGATGTAACACTCTTATGTGTAGGCTCTCCTCAATCAAATGAGCAGGCGCAGCGGGCTTCAAATCCGACAAAGACTTATGCAAACCTTCCAGTTCGAGTGCTTGGGCCGCGGCCGCGGTCGGCAGCCGGGGTTTACCTTGATTGAATTGCTGGTGGTGATCGCCATCATCGGGATCCTGGCGAGCATGTTGTTGCCGGCCTTGTCCAAGGCCAAGGCCAAGGGGCAGGCGATCTCGTGCATGAGCAACACCAAGCAGATGGGTCTGGCTCATTTCATGTACGTGAACGATTTCGGCATGACGGTGCCCTACGCCCAATACCAGGATCTCTGGATGCGCGCGTACGTCGAGTATTACGCGGCGGCGGACAAGGCGCGGCTCTGCCCGGTGGCCAAGGAGAACTTTGGGGCGCAACCCCGAAAATCCCTGAAAGCCCCGGGCGACGCCGGGATGTTCCCCGAGTGCGGAACCATGGATGAAGCGTGGTTGTGGCCGACGAACGGTCAGTGGGGCAGCACGTCGGCCCGGGGTTATCACGGGGGGTTCGCGTTCAATTCCTGGCTCTATTCAGGTGGTTGGCCGTCCGGTTGGGCCGATGAACGGCTTGCGTTCAAGAAGGAATCGGAGATTGCCAATCCATCGCAAACGCCCGTGTTGGGCGACTCGATGTGGGTGGATGCCTGGCCCGACGCGAACGATCGTCCGCAGCTCAACGGCTACTTCGGCTGGAACGACGGCGGCATGGGGCGTTACCTGGTGGCTCGCCATGCCAGCGGGCCGTTTGATCAGGCCAAAACGACCCGGCCCTCCGGTGCCGGCCTGAAAGGGGCCGTCAACATGGTCTTTTCCGATGGGCATTCCGAACAGGTGCCGTTCGTGCGGCTCTGGCAATTGCATTGGCACCAGAACTATCTGCCGCCCACGAACAACGTGGCGCTGCCCTGAAGGTTTCGCCCGCACCTGTCTCCGGCCGGCGCAGCCGCAACCGAGGTGCTGGCCCCCCCGCAGGCCGCGTGGTTGTGGAAAACCTCGCCGCCCACGGTCACCGCCGTGCCCGATCCCGTGGCGCAGGTTGCCCAACTTAAACTCGAACTCCCACCGGCGCCAAAACCGATGGGCGTCTATCGGCCCTGCGTGGTTTTGGGCGGCTTCGCCAGCGAACTGTCCGCCGAAGTTTTCGGCGCTGAAGCGGGTGTTGGCGCGCGCAGCGCGGTGGGCGCGGGGTCGTTGCCGGGCAACATCGCCGTCGAGATCGAGGCCCTGGCGTTGCTGGTTTATCCGGACCGCATCGAGGAGAACCTCCGGCGGATGGTTCGGTTGGTCGGCGACCCCGACCGGCTGCGTCCCCATCTCAAGACCGTGAAAATGCCGGAAGTCGTGGGGCACAAGGCGATTGCGGCCGAGAATCCGCAGCCGCGCTGGCGGTCGGACACGGGTTTGACGTTGACCCGCGGCGTGACAACCGAAACAATCCCGCCCATCGATTCCAGAAATTCCCCGCGTATGAACCTCAAGCGCACGTTCCGATTTCTGATTGCCGTCCTGGCCTGTGCCGCAGTCGGGCCGACGGCGGATGGTTGCACCACTTTTGTCCTGCAAAAGGATGGTCGGTTGGTGTTCGGCAGGAATCTCGACTGGCACGTCGGCGAAGGCCTGCTGATCGCCAACCCGCGCCGGGTGAAGAAGCGCGCGCTGGTGCTTCCGATATCGGCCCGGGAAACGCACCCGGCCCAGTGGGTGTCCCAATACGGCAGCGTGACGTTCAACAGCCTGGGTCGCGACTTCCCCACCGGCGGAATGAACGAGGCCGGTCTGGTCATCGAACTCATGTGGCTGGATGCCACCCAGTATCCGCCGCCGGACGCCCGCCCGGAACTGCACGTCCTCCAATGGACGCAGTACCTGCTCGACACTTGCCGCACGGTCGAGGAGGTGCTCGCCACGGACGCGGAGGTGCGGATTTCACAGGACTCCATTCTGCCGCAGCATTTCCTCGTCTGCGACGCCGCCGGGCGGGTGGCGACGATCGAGTTTCTCGAAGGCAAACGGGTGGTGCACCGCGCCGATAACCTGCCCCACGCCTGCCTGGCCAATAGCACCTATGCGGAATCGATGCAGCAGGCGGCTATGCGCCAAGGCGCGGACGGCTCGCAAACAATTCCGGATGGAGACGGTTCACTCGAGCGGTTCGTCCGCACGGCGGCGCGGATCGACGCCTTTGCCCGCGCAGACCAGGACGTGGTCGACTACGCGTTCGATATGCTGGACGGCGTCAATCAAGGCTACGAACTCGACGCCCATTCCACCGTGTGGAGCGTGGTTTACGACATCGGCGAGAAACGAATCCTCTTCCGCACGCACAACCATCGGGAAATCCGCCGCCTCGAACTATCGCAGTTGAAGTTCGATTGCGCCCAACCGGTTCCGGTGTGGGACGTCCTGAGCGGTGGCGCCGGAGACATCACCGGTCGTTGGACTCGCTTCACCGCGGAACTGAATCGCGAGACCGCGCGCAAGAACGTAACCCACCCGGCGATCGTGCGGACCTTTGGCGATTTAAGCGCCCTCCTGGCGCCGGTGAGCGGCTACGCCGAGAATTTCACCGCGTGCGAAGAATAGACCCGGGAACCCGGATACCCGACTCCGGTAGGCGTCGCCACCGGACGCAGTTGGCTTTTAGCGCCTACGGCGATTCCGGCAGCAACAGGCCAAACTCCGCCAATGAGACCCACGGGCCCTCGGCATGGCCGCTGAGGGCGCGGAGTCGAAGGAAACGTCCCTGGACTGGCGCGGTGAACTTCACCGTGTTTAGGGAGTCGTTGGCGGGGAATTCACCTTGGGCGACCGGAACGCCCCAAGCCGAGCCATCGGTGCTGACGTAGACTTCGTAGCCTTTGATCCAGCCGTTGCGATTGCCATCCTGGCGCGGCAGCACGGTGACCCCGGCGATGGTGGCGGACGATTCGAGTTCCACGACCAGTTCGTGCGGGAAACCCGGGGCGCGGTCGCCCCACGCGGTGTGCCACAGCGTGTGCGGATCGCCGTCGAGCACGAGGCTGCCGGGATAGCCGCCCTGCTGGCTGTCGGTGCGAAGGACGCGCGCGCCGAGTTTTTCCATCGGTGTCAGGTCGCGAAACAAACCCCGCACTTGCGCGATCTCCAGCGTCGTGGTCGGTCGGAAGCGGTTGCCGGCGGCGTAGGCAAGCAGGCTGGCACGGAGCTGGCCCGCGGCGGGGCGCTGGGCCAGGTCACGGTCGAGGTCGATGGCGCAGACGAGCAATCGACCTGCGCCGACCCGTGCTTCGAAGACGAGGCCGAGCTTGCGGCAGGTGTTCCAGTCATCGATCACCTGGACGATCGGGCGCAATCCCTTGGGCAAGGCATCGAGCACCATCGGTTTCGAATGGTTATGCGGGTCCTGCCATTGCCAATCGCTGTGGAACGACGTGGGGAACTGGGCCAGGGCGGGGTGCTTGGGATCGAGCAGCAGTCCGAGCGTGTGCTGCGGCTGACTGGGGAACCAGAGCTTGTTCCAGAAGATCGGATCGAACCGGCCGACGGTCCGGCCGGCCACCCGCCGCGGGTCGGCGAGCAACACCACGCGTCCGCCCCCCTCGAGCACGGCGAGCGCGGTGGGATCGAGATCCTTCGCGATGGTGACGTTGGCTGGAGTTGCCTCGGCCGTTGCCGCTGGATAGACCCAGAGATTCCAGTCGTTGGCGAAGCGGGTCCCCGGAAGGTCGATCTCGAGATTCAAGGCCATTGCCGAATCGAACGGCGCGAGTGGCAGCACGATTTCGCCGACGGACGTGAGCTGGCCGGTGGGCAGAGTCTTCGGCGTGAGGTTTCCGCCGGCGACCCGCTTGCCGCCGACCTCGCGGAGGCGCCAGCGGACATTCGCTTCGGGCAGGTCGCGCGGGCCGAAGTGGGCGACTTCGATGGCGGCCTGGAGCGTTTCGTCACTGGTCCAGATCCGTTTGGGCAGACGGGCGAGGGGAACGGTTTGGTCGCAGAACCGGCGATACTCAGCCGGTTTGAGGTAGCCTTTCTCGTCCCAGAAGGCGTCGAGGACGCCGACGAGCGCGGTGCCCTGCCCGGGGAAATCATGCAGGTCGAGCAACTGGAAGCCGGCCCAGCCGGGAGTGCGGAGGCAGGCTTCGATCTCGTCCTTGTAGAACAGCGCCTGGAGCCGACCGGAGGCGCGCAGGAAATCCTTGGCCTGGCTGAGCAGGCCCGCTTCGTCCATGAAATCGCGGACGATCTCGAAATTCCTGGCCTTGAGCAGCCCGCGGTATTTCGGGATCTCGTCAAGGTTGGGGAACACGCAATACTGGCCGATCTCGTGGCTGACGATGGGGCGCGCGCGCTGGTCGAGGAAGGCGCGATAATCGCCGTCGGTGCGGCCCTGCGCGGCGGAATGCACCGGGTAGGCGCGTGACTCGGGGGTGACATCGACGTCGTTGGCGGGAATGCTGGGCCAGCCGGACCCGGCGGAATAAAGGCGGCGGGGGTCCTTTTGCTTCCAGAAGTCCACGAACCGGGCGAGGAATTGTTCGTAGTCGGGACCGCCGGGTTCGTTGCTGGCGACGAGGAGGAGGAAGGAGGGGCGATTACCGTGGGCGGCGACGATGCGTTCGCTTTCGTCGTAGATCCATTGATCCAGTGGCGTGCCCCGGTTGAAGTGAGACGACCACGCCGAGCACTCGACCTGGAGGTAGAACCCCATTTCGTCGGCGGCAATGAAGGCGGCCTCGGGGGGGCACCAGGAGTGAAAGCGGAGATGATTGAGGCCGTGCTCGCGGGCGATGCGGAGAATGCGCTTCCACGACGCGACGTCGGTGGGTGGGTAACCGTATTGGGGGAAGATGCAGCATTCGAGCGTGCCGCGGAGGTAGATCTTCCGGCCATTGAGAACGAGCTGTTTGTCCGCGATGGTGACATCGCGCAGGCCGAACGTGACCCGGTGCGGGGAGGTGACGCCCGGCATTTCCAGGGTGAGCTCGTGCAGTGCGGGGTTAAACTCATCCCAGAGCGGCGCGTCGGGACCGAGTTCGTAAGTGAAGTTCACGTGCCCGCCGTCGGCAGCCCACTGGATGGGCAGATCGAGCGGCGCCGGGCTGGGGGTTTTGCGGCCATTGAAGCTGCGTGCGGAGGCCTTGAGCAGGGCGCTGCCCGGTTGGCCGGTGGCATTGCCGAGCTTGACCTCGACGCGGACCTGTCGTTTGGCGGCGTTCGGGAAGACGCGGACATCGTCGAACCAGAGGGGATCGGTGGCAAGCAGTTCGAGTCGGCCGGCCACGCCGTTCCAATTGCCCTGGGTGTGGTCGGTGATGCTGTGGGCGTCGGCGCCGACGGCGATGAGCTCGCGATTGTCGACCCGCAGCGTCAGTTGATGACGTCCGGGCGTGACGGTGGTCCCGAGGTCATAGGTGTGGGGGGTGCCGAGGGCGTCCCGTGAACCGATCTCTTGATCATCCAGCCAGAGCGTTGTGCCCCAATGCGCGCGTTCGAACTGGACCACGAGCCGGCGACCGAGCCAGGACTTGGGAACGTCGATGTCGCGTTGGTACCAGGCGACGCCGACGTAGCCCTTTTCGGGCTGAAGCCAGAAGGGGACTTTGACGTTGCCGGGCTGGCGGTAGGGGGCGTAGCGGTCGGCGGTGAACCAGGATCGCTCGTTGAGGGAACCAGTCCAGACCGTGTTCGTGGAGATGTCATCGCCGTAACCGCGCTCCTGCAGCGAGCCGGGCAGTTGGATGGTGTCGGGCAAGGCGCGGGTGAACCAGCGTTCGTTGACGCCGGAGTTCGCGCGGTCGAGTTCAAAGCGCCAGGTGCCGGCGAGTGAGATGGGTTGATCCTTGGCCGCGTGGAGGATGGTGGCGGTGGTGAGCAGCAGCACGACGAGTGTGCGAATGAGAGAGCAAGGGTTCATGGCGAGGGGAGGTTTGGGTTGTGGAGTGCGCGGTGCTTTGGCGCATTGAGTGGGGCATCGAATTCAGGTTCGTCGCGCCTGGCCGAGTTCCGCGGCGAGATCGGCGGCCAGCGGGTGGTTGGGATCGCGTTCGAGCACGGTGCGGAGGAGGGTCCGGGCGCGGGAGATCTGGCCGAGGCCGAGCCGGGCCTGCGCCTCGAGATACAAGGCGGTGGTTTCCTGCCGAAATTGCAGATCATCATCGAAAAGCAGCAACGTCGGCAGCGACGTGGCAAAATAATCGATCCTGGCTTCGCTCGCCTTGAGCTTCCGCGCGTAAGCCAGCAAGTCCTGGAACAGCTTTTCGGATTTGGTCTTTTGGCCCAATGCGCCCCACGCCAGGGCCGAGTAATAGGTCATTTCGCTGAAGGCACGCACCCGCATTTCCTGGAAGTCGCCCCGGAACGTGGCCGCGGCGCGCCAATGTTCGCGCGCTCGTTTGGAATCGCCGAGCGCGGCGAGGGCGCGACCGAGCCAGTAATGGAGATCGCTTTGATTGGCGAGCAGGTGGCGGGCTTCGCCCAGGTTGGGGGGTGCCGTCAGAGCCGACTCAAAGTGAGCTCGTGCTCGAGCCGCATCATCCCGTGCGAGCGCCGATCTTCCCAGCAACAGGTGCGAACGGGTCCACTGACCCAGGGGACCGCCTTCGCCGCCTTCCCAAGGCTGGAAATGGCGGCCGCTCACCAGGGCGAGCGCTCGGGCGGATTGGCCGGTCTGGTTGTAGAGCGCGCAGAGTTCGACGCTGAGATCATCGCGCTGGCGGACCAGGTCGAGATGCTGTTCGAGTTCGCGCAGACGACTGGCGGGATTCACGCCGAGGCGTTTCCAGAGTTGATCGCGTTCGAACAGGAGTCGCGCATCGGATGGATTCGCGCGGAAGGCCCGGTCGTAGGCGATGCGAGCCCGGGCGGGTTGGCGGCGGATATTGAAATAGCCGATACCGAGGTTGCGCCAGACGATGGAGCAGGTTGGGTCGAGCCGGGCGCTGCGTTCCCAGAGTGCGATTGCCTCGGCATGCCGCCGTCGGTCATAGAGCAGGTTTCCCAGGTAGTAAGGTGCTTTCGCGTCGTTCGGTTGGCTGCGCATGGCGGCTTCGAGGATCGCGATCTCCTCGAGGCGTGCGGGAAAGCAGTAGTCGGACGGAAGGGCGGCGGCGCGTTGGAAGTGTTGCCGGGCGTTGGTTGAGTCGCCGCGTTGCCGATGGAGCCAGCCGAGGGTGTATTGCACCATGGGCGCGGCGCCCCAGCTTTGATCCGGCAGGTCACCGCGGGATGGCCGGGCCGAATTCAGCAAGGCGATCGCCTCGGGATAAAGGCCGGCGCGGGCGAAGTCGTGGGCGAGGTCGAGCGCGGTCTGGAGATCGCATTCGGGTTGCCTGCCGGCGAGCAGGCTGGCCCAGGCGTCGAGAGGATCGAGGGCGAGCGTTTCCCGGAGGAGGGTTGCGGCTTTGGTTCTCAGCCGGGCGCGGTCGGCGGCGGTCAGGGCGGAGGCGGGCTTGGCATCGGCCAGTTTTCGGAGGGCGATGACCTTGAGATTGCGTGCGCGGAGGTTGTCGGTGTTGGACCGGAGCGAGCGATCGACGTGTTCGATGGCGGTGGTCCAATGGCCGCGGCGGCTGTCGATTTCCGCGAGGGCATGGTAGCCGGGGGCGGCCCAGGCCTGGTTCCAGGTGGATTTGTAAAAGGCGGCGTAGGCGGCTTCGAGACCCTCCTCACCCCGGCCCTCTCCTCCGGGGGAGGCGCGGGAGGCACGTCGGGCGGTATGGAGGATATGGGAGGTTGCGGAGAGGCGGTCGGCTTGGAAGCGCAGGCAGAGGCCGAGGTTATAGAAGGGTTCGCCGTCGGCGGGATTGGCGTTGCGGCGGGTGAGCCGTTCGATGGCTTTGCGGAAGCGGACTTGGGCCAGGTTGAACTCGCCGCGTTTGAGATGCCAGAGGCCGAGCGCGTTGTTGCATCGGGCATCGAGCGGATCGCGGCGGAGCGCTTCCCGCCAGTAGAGCGTCTGGCAACGGGTGGCGTGGCGGTATTGGTCCAGATGCAAACCGGTAACGTAGAGTTCGTCGGCACTGGCGATCTCTCCTGGCGCGGGCGGTTCGCTGGCGGGCGCAGGAACAGGGTGTTGGGCGCGGGGTTTGGGTTGGAAGGAGATGATTTCGCGGCCGTGGCGATCGAGGAGACGCAGCATGGTCTCGCCGATCTTCCACGGTTTGGCGGCCTGGGGGCGGTGCAACACGAAAGGTTCTCCTGGGGAAAGATCGACGTTCCATTCGGCCGCGGCGGAGGCATCGGCGCGTTCGAGTCGGACGACGGACTTCCGAAAGGTTTGTGTGACCGCGATGCCGACACGGAAGTGTTCTTTCGCGAGGGTCACACTCACCGCCGCGTCGAGGTTCGCGTGGTGGGCGGGGCCGATCTTCTGGATCGGATACCAATACTGACTCCAGGACTTGGTCTCGCCGGGCTGAAGGAAGCTGAAGTCGGGCTGGTTGTCGGTATAGACGCCGGCCATGATTTCGATGTAAGGCCCGCAGACACCTTGGGGATCGGGATCGGTCAGGTTGCGGTCCCAGGCGTAGCCGAATTCGTGGTTGCCCCAGGTCCATTGCTTTTTGCCTGGCGCAAGGTGGTGGTTGGCGAGGTGGACGATGCCGGCCTGGGCCTTGAAATCGTAGCCGCCGAAGAAATCCTCGCGGCTGCCCATGCACATGTAAGAGGTGGGCACCGGGATGTTGGCGTAGAAGGAGAGATCGTTGGGAGCGTAGTTGGGGATTGGGGATTGGGGGATTTGGGATTGGGGATTGGGGATTGGGGATTGGTCACGGGAGTGTGGAGGGACGAAACAGCGCGGGGCTTCGGTGGGAGGGACGCCGTTCCGGCCGCGGGCGCAGTAGTTCACGCCGTAGTAGGATCCCTGTGCCAGCGGATACTCGCTCATGGAACGGCGCGCGTGATCGGCCACGTAAGTGACGTCCGGCGGGAAAAAACTCTGGTAAGCTTCGTGAACGCGGGTGGCGACGTTGGCCCACCAGAGGAAGGTCTGGACGAAGGGGGTGCGATTGTAGGCACGGACCTTGAGTTCGACGCAGGCGCGGCCCGGATGCAGGCAGACGCCGTGCATCCCTTTCATGCGGCACATCGGATCGTGGTCGCTGCACCAGACCGTGACGCTGCCGTCACGGTGGCGTTCGATCTTCGTATCCACCGGGAGGAAGGTTGCGGGCCGATGATGCTGTGGCCAGTTGAACTCGATGCCGCCGCTGATCCAGGGGCCGGCGAGGCCGACGAGCGCGGGCTTGATCACCGGTTGATGGTAAAGCAGGTCGTAGTCGTTCGTCTTGTCGACGATGCGGTGGATGCGCCCGCCGATTTCCGGGAGTAACAACACGCGGAGAAACTCGTTCTCGATCCAAATGGCCTGCCAGCGGCGCGGGGTGGGATGTTCGGCGATGCGGTCGGTGAAGGGCAGCGGGTAGACGCGTCCGCTGCTGCCCTGGTACACCCGTTTCTCGAGGAACATCGGGTTCCGGTCCGGCGGCGCGGGGAGGCAGGTGGGAAACGTGAGATAAGTGCGCCAGGCGCGGACGCCGGTGGATTGCGTTTTTGCTTTGGTCATGGGCGCACCGGTCATGGGACCGTGGATTGGCCGGCGAGGAAGCTGGCGGTGCGCGGTGAGTGTCGGCGGCACCGATCATCCCGGCGGGTAAACGCATCTTGCCGACGATCCGAGAACGGAATGCCAGGATAACCGCAGAAGGCATAGTGACGGAAACCCGCGCGGCCGAAGAAGTCCGCCGCCAGCCGGGCCACGGCGTCGGCGTCGGTGTCGAATCCCGGAATGCCGGCGAAGCGCCGGTTGCCGAGCACGTCGACGACGGGGCAACCCAGGCGGAGCAATGCCCTGGCGGTTCGTTGGTCTTCGATGCGGGCGATCACGCCCTCGCCGCGCCAGTGTCGCAACCAATCCGGGATGCCGCCGTGCAACTCGCGCTCCTGGATGAAGAATGACCAGGGACCTTGGGCATGCGCGTAGCGGGCGATGCCCCGGAGGACACCACGACCGTAAGTGCGCGAGGTTTCGATGAGCAGGGCGACCCGCGGGATTCTCGCTTGGGGCGGCGCACGGTCGGGGTGACGGTCGGGTCCCGGCACCTGCAGGAGCGAGCAGGAAGCGGCGCGATTCACGGGACGGGAAGCAGAGGACGCCGAGTCATGTTGGGCGGAGCTTGCCAGTACGGGTTGGCGACGGGAAGCGCTATTGGCGGTGGACCTCCAAGCCCGGATGGTTCGCGAATTCGTGGATATACCGCGGATCGAATCCCCAGACTGACAACGACAGATTTTCTGTCCCACCTGCGACAGAAAATCTGTCGGCTGCGGATGGCCGCGACCGGCTGTCGTCTCTCGGGGAACCAGCACCGTTCCGCGGTTGCCGGTGCATCTTCCGGGGAAGTGCGCGATCACATCGGGCGGCAGTAGTGCGGCTTACTCCTGCTCGCGTTGGAGGCGTTGGATTTCCCTTTTGAGCAGGGCGGCGAGGCGGTGTTTGGTGACGTAAACGCGGGTGAGACTGACGCCGAGGCTGCGGGCGACTTCGCGGGCCGACCAGCCCTGGAGACCGTAGAGGTCGAAGATCTGGAACGTTTTACCGGGCACAAGCGTCTTGAGGTGTTCTTGGGACGGCGTTTGCGCAATTGATCCTGGATGCGCCACCGGGTCAGGTTGAACAACCAGGTTTTGAAGGAACACTGGTCGGGCTGGTAGCGGAACTCCGGGAGATTGCGGACCACGGTGATGGCGAAGTCCGACCAGACGAGGGTGCAGTGAAGTTCGGGTGACGTACCTTGCCAGTCGCGCTGCGCCAGGCCCAGGAAATCGCCGGGCCGATAAGGCGGCAGATCCTCCGGATTCGAGAGTCGCACACTGGCGGTATGGCCCTCGGCGAAATGAACCCGATAACCGGCGGCGGTTTCGCGCAGGCCGGCAGCGCTCTGGCTCGCCGCATGGAGGAAATGGACTCGATGACAGGGACGGTTCACGGGAATGGAGAGGGAAATTCCAGGGTCAAGTTGAACGATCCCGCGCACGTCGAAGCCCGTCCCGTGGAGATGATGCACCTTCGCCGCCAAGGGTCGGAATGGGGCGGGGAACGGGTTGGCGGCTGTCGTGACGCCGAGCGGTTGGGTGTAGAACGGTTCCAGATCCAGGCGCGCCGATCCGGGCTTTCGGCAACCAGGTGCCGATGATCGGGGCTGAAGACGACACGGCGGAGCGGTGTTTCGAGCGGGGTCGCGAGGAAGATTTCGATCCCATCGAGGTGAGCGGTGATCTTGCCATCGGTGGATCGGGTCGACCATTGGCCGGTCCGATGCGGTGGAACGGCGAGCACGAGTTCCTCGAGGCGACTCAGGTCCCATAGGGTGACACTGCCTTCATGGTTGGAGAGAAGCAATCGGCGGCCGTTGGCGTTGAAACCGCCCGGGCGACCCGGCAGCGGCGGGCCGAACGCGGTGCCGGTCATGATATCCCACACATGTACCCGGTCGTTGTCCGTGCCGGAGGCGAGGTAACGGCCGTCCGGACTGAAGACGAAGTTCTCGACCGGGAAGGCGTGGGCAAATACGGCCGGTGGCGCCGCCAGTTCGCCCAGGTCCCAGACGAGAACCTCGCGCCCCTGGCGGATGGCGGCCCGGCGGGAACCACGCGGGCTGAAGCGGGGTAACCGGCAAAGACCGGAGCTCTCCATCGTTTGCAGTGGCTCCCAGTCGCCGGGTCGGATCAATTCGAGACCCGTTCTATGCGTCAGAGCCAGGAAGCGGCCGTCGGGACTGAATTGCAGGCCAGAGGTTCGCCAGGCTGCCAGGTGTGCCGCATCGAGTTCTCGTCCGCGCTCCAGATCCCAGAGAGAGCAGCGATATCCGGCACCGACTTGGGCAAGGGTTTTGAGGTCGGGGCTGATATCGAAAACGAGGTGGTCGCCGCTGAGCCGGAGTTCGACGGGGCTTCTTTTCCGTCCGTCTGGACCGTGGCGAATTCTCCCTGCTCGAGATCCCAGATTCGGACGACGCCAACCCACCGCACCAGGATCAGCCATCTACTCGAAAAGAGGAGGGGCCGATAGGGAAGGTCAAACGGGGCGAGGCTGGGGCGGTAGAGGCTGAGGCTGAGTTGACGAAGGGGTGCGCGGGCGGAGATGAGATCGACTTCGGGCGTATCGTGGAACTCGCCGGCACAAACGGCGGGGCGACCTGGAGTCGTCGATCGGACTTCATATTGGATGGTGAGGCAATCTTCCTGGCCGATCATTTTCAATGAGAGGGTGATATTCTCGAAGCTGGTGGACAGCGGGTGCAACCGGGCTAAGCGGTAGCGTGCTTTGGCCAGGTACGCCCAACCTGTGGGGAGCAACGCTTCGTTCAGGCCCAAGGCGTAGCCTTCGCCGCCGAACTCGAAGGACTGGGGGAAGGTGAGAGAATTCTACCCGGGGTAATGGTCATCTTTTACCACCCATCTTGTTGCTCGGGTGAAGGCAGAAGGACCTTGTTCCTTCTGCCTTCAAAAAAATACCCACGGTTCGGGCTTCGGCGGGCAACCTCGGTTCAATCGGTTCACCGTCCAAGGAGCTGTAAGGTTTCATCCATGAGCGGATGCCGGAACGCACTGGCGTAATCGAAGGAAACCGAAGCTCCACGTTCCGCGGCGTGGAGCCGTCCCACCAGGCAGGTCTGCCCCCGCCAGTCCAGGTGAACTTCGAGACTCATACGCGTGGACGGCGGATGCGTTTCGGCAGACGGCGTTCATCCAGACTGAGGGCGAGTTCATCGCTGGCAGGGGCGGCGAGGTTTGCCAAGCGGTCGTGCAAACCGAGCACGAAAACCGCCGTCGACAAAGTCCCAAGGGCGACGGTTGGATCACCGCGCTCCAGCCGCCAGAGCGTGTCGCGACTGACGAATAGCCGGGCGGCCATATCGCTCGTGGAGATGCCGCGTTTGCGCCGCGCCAGCGCGAGGTCGCGGCCCAACTTGCGGAGGGCATAGGCGGCGGGTAACGGAATTGAGCCTGCTTTGGACATGGCTTTAGTGTCCTGTATGTCAGACGTTAAGTCAATATCGGCACGATATAGCGGACGAAATGGCCAAAGAGAATGGTAGGGGTGAACGACCGACCACGATTCCATGACCCGGGGCCAGCGACGTGCGCGGAGACTGGCCAACCGCTGGCGCTCCCACCCCCGGGCATCCCTTCGGCACTTTGAGCAAGACCTCGGCGAAGTCCGTCACCGCGAACCGCCCGGTCAACCTTTCCCTGGACAGGGCGTGACAGGTTGTTGCCACGCGTTGAATCAGAACTGGTCGAGAGCAGGTCAGTCCTCGCCCCCGGTCAAAGCGTGTAGCTTTGCCGTGGCATCCTCGACAACCTCGACGGGGGCGGGGCAGATGAAGGCGGCGTGCCGGGCCTGCCAGTCGAGCGACCGGGCGTGGTCGCTGAGTACGACTCCCTGGATTGGAAGTCCCTCCGGCAACCTGCATTCAAAGGGATAGCCCTTGGCGCGGGAAGTCACCGGACAGATGATGGCCAGCCCGGACGCCCGGTTGTAAGCGTAAGGCGTCAGCACCAAAGCTGGCCGGCGGCCTGCCTGTTCATGGCCGGACTGCGGATCGCAATCGATCCAGACCAGGTCTCCGCGCTCGGGCGACTTCACGACAGGATCTCCCGACCGCGCTCCGGGCCCCAGTTGGTTTCCGAGTGGCGATTACCGGGTTTGATACCCGCCACGAGTTTAGCCAGCCGATAACGCGGCCGGCTCCTGGCTTTAAGCAACAAGCCGTTCTCGGTCCGTAGGAGCTCGACTTGCGTGCCTTCCGTCATCTTGACTTCGTCCGCCAACGCTTTCGGCAGGCGTAAGGCAAGGCTGTTGCCCCACTTCTGAATGGTCGCGTTCATGACGTAGATACAATGAAGATACTTCCCAAAGCCGTCAAGGCGGAGCCTGCTCTGGCTTCGCCACACCGGGGCAGCACTATGACAACGTTTACTGGCCATCGCCCAGCTTGCCTGCGGGCAGCCTGGATGGAGGGCGCACGCTCGAGCTGGGGATGGATCTGATCCGCGCCGGCGCCAGGGTGCCGCATGTGACCTTGAGCACAGATGCCGGATCTGCCATCATACCCACATGTCCCGAAGACTTCGCGAAGCCTGGCCATGAGCCGCGCAGTTCCAAGACTCCCGCTCGTGCCCGGCAACCGCGCGGCCGCTTTCCTGTCCTTTTGTCCAGGTCAGGGACGGTGGATCCTCTGCGTCGTGCTTGGCCTTACGGTGTCAGCCGGACCGCCACTGACGTTGCGGGAAGAAGCGGAGGCAGGCAATGCCACAGCTCAGAACCGGCTTGGGGTGATGTATTACCAGGGCGAAGGGTTGCCCAAGAACCTGGCCGAGGCGGCGAAGTGGTATCGCAAAGCCGCCGACCAGGGACACGCCCAGGCCCAACACAACCTTGGCGTGCTATATCACCGCGGGGAGGGTGTACCCGAAGATGTGGCTGAGGCGTTGAAGTGGTATCGTAAAGCGGCTGAACAAGGGTTCCCCAAAGCCCAGTACAACCTCGGCCGGATGTATTACGAGGGCGCGGGGGTGCCCCGGGATCCTGTTGAGGCGTTGACGTGGTTCCGCGCAGCCGCCGGCCAGGGGCTCGCCGCGGCTCAGCACAACCTCGGCGTCATGTTCGCCGAGGGCGACGGGGTGCCCCGGGATCCGGCCGAGGCCGTCAAGTGGTTCCGCGCGGCCGCCGGCCAGGGAGACGGCATGGCTCAGAACAACCTCGGGATCATGTATTCCAAGGGCGAGGGCGTGGCCAAGGATCTTGACCAGGCAGTGAAGTGGTACAGGAAGGCAGCCGCCCGGGGCCTCGCCTCGGCCCAATTCAACCTCAGCTTGATGTACGGCACCGGCGAGGGGACGTCCAAGAACCCGGCAGAAGCTGCGAAGTGGTGCCGCAAAGCCGCCGAGCAGGGGCATGCCGCGGCACAATGCAACCTGGGCGCGATGTATTACGCGGGGGAAGGGGTGACGCGGGATTATGTCGAAGCCTACAAATGGTACGCACTTGCGGCACAGGGGGGGGTGGCCGTTGCCGAGGATGAGTGCCGCGATCTGGCCCTCGAAATGAGCGCGGTTCAACTGGTAGAAGCGCTGCGGCGGTGTCGGGAGTTTCAGCCTGTGAAGACCGGCCCCTGAAGCTCATAGCTCTCATGTTTCATGGCTTTTCGCGGGTGGGTCCTCATGGACAACCATTTTCATCTGCTGGTGGAAACGCCCGAAGCGGTTCACGGCGGGCGGTGGGAGGAGTTTCGGGACCGGTACGGGGACTGGGGACGGGACGTGGCGCTGTATCTGGGCCGGCAGCGGGGCCGGCTGAAGTTGCAGGAACTGGCGCGGTTATCGGGCGGGGTGGGTTACACGACGGTGGCGGAGGCGATCCGGCGGGTTCGACAACAGATCGACCGAGACAAAGCCTGCCGCCAGATCGACGCGGTGAGCGCTCAATTGTCAAAAATGAAGATGTGCCCCCAAACGTCCCCCTGCGCTTCGATGCTCATGGCGACGCGGGAGGACCGCTTGCCGCGGCGTAGCCCGAACTCGTCGAGGGCGAAGCCGGGAGGGTAAGGTCGCCGCCTCACTGGGCAATTTGCCCACGATTCTTCACGCCTATTACCGGGAGTTGGTCAGCAGGGCGAAGGCGAAGCGGTTTTGGGGGATCTGAACGGCCGTGGATTGCGCTAGTCTGCCGCACGCCCTTGTGGTAAGCCTCGGAACAACGCGAACTCCCCAAGGTCGCGTGAAGGTCTGGGTCCTATGGCTGGCAACGATTCCCTCCAGCACCCTCAGGCTGCGTTTGCTGAGGTCGGCAGCGGTGCGGGGAGATCCCCGGTTACAGCGGACACCCCCAGTCCAACTCCACCCAGCTCCGACTCGATCGTTTCGCCCGCGTGCGCAACACCGACGGCGATCCCGGATCACACTCTCTTCCGGTGTGTCGGGCGCGGGAGCTACGGCGAAGTGTGGCTGGCCAGGAATGTCTTCGGCGAGTTTCGGGCGGTGAAGATCCTGCACCGGCACGCCTTTGCCGAGGAACGTCCGTTCGAGCGGGAGTACGAAGGCATTCAACGGTTCGAGCCCGTCTCGCGGTCGCACCCGAGCCAGTTGGCGATTCTGCACGTGGGCAAGGACGACGCGGCCGGCTGTTTCTACTACGTCATGGAGCTGGCCGACCCCGTGGACGGCAAACGGGTGACTGGCGCAGTTGAGTTACCGCGGACAGGAGCGCCGGGTTCGTCCACTCGCACGCGGACCAACCAACGGGGGCCGTCGGCGGTCGATCCGGCGACTTACGCTCCGCACACGCTCAGACAGGAGTTGCAGCGCCGGGGACGGTTGTCGCCCGCCGAATGCCTGGAGATCGGGTGTGAGCTGACGACAGCCTTGGCGCATCTCCATGAGCACGGCTTGGTGCACCGGGACATCAAACCATCAAACATCTTGTTTGTGGGCGGCGTGCCCAAACTTGGCGACATTGGTTTGGTCGCGGACGTGGGGGACACGCGCTCGATCGTCGGCACCGAAGGTTACCTGGCGTCCGAGGGGCCCGGCACGCCCGCCGCGGACATCTACAGTCTGGGAAAGGTGCTGTATGAAATCAGCACGGGGATGGATCGACGGGAGTTTCCGAAACTGCCGGATGATCTGCGTGAGTCCGACGATCCGAAGTTGCTCATCGAATTGAACGAGATTGTGCTCAAGGCGTGCGCGAAGGACCCGACTCAACGTTATCGAAGCGCGGCGGAGATGGGAACGGAGTTGGCGTTGCTGCGCCGAGGGAAATCCGTGCGCTGGCGGCGGGAGCTGGATCTGGCGGTTCGAGTCGGTCGCAAGGCGGCGCCGATCGTGGCGGTCGCGGTGCTGGCGGTCCTGCTACTGCCGAAGATACTGACCGACCGGCAGTCCGGCGCGGCCGTGGTAACCGAGAAAGCGTCGGTATTTGTTCTGCCCTTTCGCAATGAAGAGCCCAACGGCGTGGAGGACGACCTCCGAGGGCGCATCACCGACGCGATCATTGATTCGTTGGCGGTGATCGATGGGGTGCGGCGCAGTCCGAGAAAATCGGGCTGGATCAACCTGAATGAAGACGACTTGCGCCACGCGCTGGCGAAGACCAATGACATGCGGCATATCCTGACCGGTCGCCTTGCCCAGGTTGAGGATACGGTGTCGTTGACGCTCCAACTCTACCTGCGGGGGAGTGAGCAGCCGGTCTGGACGGAGTCCTTTGCTGGCGGGACCAATGGGATCGTCGAGATCGAGCGTCGGGCGGTGGGGCGGCTGGCGGCGAAACTCGGGCTGAAGATCAGCGAACCTGAGCAAGGCCAGATTGACCGGTTGCTGACGAATAACCTGGAGGCGCTGCCTTGGTTTCGCCAGGCGTGGGAGGTCTATCAGCAGCAAGGAGGCACTCAGCGTCGACTCACTGAAGTGCAGCATCTCGCCCAGCGGGCGCTGGACCTGGATCCGAACTATGTCGATGCGTATTATTGTATCGGCTACATGTGGCGGAATCTGGCCTTTGAAAAACCTCCCACTGAGGTCTGGCCCGGTATAATTGGTCGCATGGAGGCGGTCCTTAGGCTGGACGACACCTACATCGGTGCGCTGGACCACATGGCGGGCTACAAAATGTTCTGGGACCGCGACTGGGAGGCTTCCAAAGCCTTGACTCACCGTCTGCTGGCCGTGGCTCCCGAACGTTTTCGAGGAGGAACACCTTCACGGTCATTCTATCGTGCGATCTATCTCCTCAACTATGGCCAGTTCGAGGAAGCGCGCCGTGAACTCGAGAAGGCCGAAGTGCCCGAACCTACCAACACCGACGAACGGGTGTGCATGGCTGCCGTACGGTATGCCACTGGCCGGTATGTCGATGGGATTCGAGTGGCTCGGGGAACCCTCGAACTCCTCCCCGACAATGTGGATGGTTACCTCTGGCTGCCGCGCTTCTACGTCGCCCTGGGCGACTACACCCATGGCATTCAGGCGATTCAGGATGCCCAGAAAGTCATGGAAACCCACGAGATGCTCGCGCTGCTCGGCTTTGCTTACGCCCGGATGGGTCAGCCGGAGAAGGCCCGAGACGTTCTGCGGCGATTGGAGGAGTCGACAGACTACGTCCAGCCCTACTTCGTCGCGCGGGTGTATGCGGCGCTCGGCGAGAAGGACCGGGCGATGGATTACCTCGAGACGGCGGAAGTGGATAAATCGGAGTTCCTCATGATCGCGATCGAAGGCAATCTCCGAATCGATCCGGCGTGGGAGGTTCTCCAGGACGAACCGCGATTCTGGGCGCTGTGCGATAAACTGGGGCTGGGGAAAGACCAATGGCCCCGCCCATTCGACCCCTGAAACGAAGATCTGACCGAAGGACGCGGATGGGGGTTCCCCACTGAGCCAACGAGAGCACGAAGACCACGAAGGCAGGAGCTGGAGTGCCGGCTCCAGCTCTGTTCTTCGTGACCTTCGTGACCTTCGTGGTGAGTTGTCTTCATCGGCTCACTTCAACCGATAGAACCGCTGACTGGTGGCCGGTGCTTCAGGGTCAGTGACGGTGAAGGGGGTTTCGCCTTGTCCGGTGAACTCGGCCAGCAGGGTCCAGGAGACCAGGTCGGTCGAGACCTCCACTTTGGAGGGGCGATCAAGATCGGCGAAGGCGGTCAACTCGATCTGGCCGCTGGGGGTCTGCGCGCAGCGGAGGGAAGGCTCGAGGATGGTGAGCGCCTGGTCGGCGGAGACGTTACGGAGTGAGCATTGCGTGCCTGAGGGCCACTCGACGGTCACCAGCGTGGCCATCGTAGCGTTGCCGAGACCGAAGTGGGCGAACAGTTCGGGGGCACAGGTCTGGCCGCCGATCTGGCGGAGTTGGGTGATGCGGCGGCCGCCGATGGCGGCGGTGACGCGGACTTTGGCGCCGATGCCGCTCCGGTTGGATTGAGTGCCGCGGAGTTTGATGTTGAGCCAGTGGTTGGTTCGCCCGAGTTGGGCCAGGTACTCGCGGTGGTTGTTGCGGTAGAGGAAATTGCCCTCGATCGAGTCGTTGGCGACGAACAGGTCGAGGTAACCATCGTTGTCATAGTCGCCCCAGGCGGCCTGGTAGCTGTAACCGCTGTAAGTCGGAATGCCGCCGGTCAGGATTTCCTCGAAGGTGCCGTCGCCCCGGTTGTGGAACAGTCGATTCCGTTTTCCTTCCGCGCCGGCGCAGAAGAGGTCGAGGTGACCGTCGTTGTCGAAGTCGCCGACGGCGGGGATGGCGCCGAGATCGGCGGGCAAGTTCATCGCCGCCAGGTCGGCCCGGGTGAGGTTGCCGTGCTGGTCGTTGAGGAAGATGGCGTCGTGCGCGGCGTCGGTGCCGCCCACGCACGCGAGGACGTCGAAGTCGTTGTCGCTGTCGAGGTCGGCCCAGACATGGCCCCAGTGGACCGAGCGGCGTTCGCCCCAGAAGGGACTGTCGGTGATCGGTTCGAACTGGCCGTTGCCAACGTTCCGGAAGAGTCGGCGGATCAGGGTGGTGGACCCGCTTTCGACGCTGGAGAAGTCGAGGTCGCCGTCGTTATCGTAGTCGATCCAGGCGATGGTTTCCTCGCTGGTGTTTTCGAGGGCCAGGGCGCTCGAGGTATCGACTTCGAACCGGCCATTGCCGGCGTTGTGGAGGAGGGAATTGGGGCCGGGCGGACCGCCACTGGCGACCCAGTTGATGACCATAAGATCGACGCGGCCATCGGCATCGGAATCGCCCCAGGCGAGAGTGCCGCCGCGCACCTCGAGGGCATTGAGGATCCAGTCAGAGGTGGTGCGTTGCTTGATGAACTGGCCGCCGCCCTGGTTCAGGTAGAGGGCCATGGGGGTGCTTTCATGGACGGCGACGGCGAGGTCGAGGTCGCCATCGTGGTCGCAGTCGGCCCAGCCGAGGTAACAGTTCCGGTCCTGATTGGTGGCCAGCGGAGTGTCGGTGACCTTGACCAGGTTGCCGGCGCCATCGTTGTGATAGAGGGCGGAGTTTGTGGCGCCCGAAGTGTCCCAATAGCCGCCCACGACGGCGAGATCGACGTGGCCATCGGCGTCGTAGTCGCCCCAGGCGCCCTGGATGGAGCGGAAGCGGTCGCTGACCACGTCACCTTGAGTGATCTTCTCGAAGCGGGCATCGACGGCGAGGTAGGTGAAGTTAGTGAGGTCGCCGGTGGTGGTGTGAACGACGACCCAGTAGCGGCCGGCGTCGCCGAGGGAGACGGTGGTGAGGGTCAGATTGCGGTTGGTTTGTCCCTCGAGGGCGACGCCCTCATGGTACCACTGGAGGTTCCGTGTAATTCGGGATTGCAGGGTGATGGAGTCCCCCAGACCCGCGGTCGGCCGGACGGGCATTATGCCCGCAGGTTCGGTGATCGAGTGCAATTGATCGGGGGCGACGTTCTCGAGTTCCTGGACATTGCCGGAGGGCCATTCGATGCGGACGAGGTTGACATTGGTGGCGTCGCCCAGACCGAAGTTCGGACGCAGACCATCCGGAGTGAAGTTGTCGGAGGACACCTCGCGCATCTGCCGGACGGTCTTGCCGTCGATGGTTGCCTCGATTCGGACTTTGGCGCCGATCGCCGAGCGGTTGGCCACCGTCCCCTCGAGCACGAACTTGATCCAATGATTGGTGTTTCCGAGGTTGTGGAACAGTGCATTTCGGCCAGTCTCCTCGGCTACAAAGAGATCCAGGAAGCCGTCGTTGTCATAGTCGCCCCAAGCTCCCCCAATCCATTTGGCGGATTCCCGGGTGAAAGCGTCCTCCACTTCCTCGAAGCCGCCATTGCGGTCACTGTGAAAAAGCAGCAGTTCAAGAGGATTTCCCTGTCCGCGGAAAACGACCATGTCCAGATATCCATCGTTGTCGTAGTCGGCCCAAGCCGGATTGCCGGAAGCTGAGATCGTTCGGGTCAACTCGAACTCGCCGCTGCCGGTATTCTGAAACACGCACAAGGTGCTGAAACCGCCCGAGGCCACATCCAGCCAGCCGTCGTTGTCGTAGTCAGCCCAAGCGTAATGCAGAGCTCCGTGGGTGCCGGTCTCCAGCACACTATCGGTCAGGCGCGTGAATTGGCCATCGCCCTCATTGCGGTAGAAGTAGTCATCAGCGGGATCGTTGGTGTCCCAGTTGGTGACCAGCAAGTCCACGTCCCCGTCGTTGTCGAAGTCGCTCCAATTCGCGTCGAGGGATATGGGGCTTGTATCGGTCGCAATTACGCCGCTGGTCACCAAATCGAACTTGCCGTCGCCCCGGGCATGGTAGAGGAGATTGGTGCGATGGCCGCTGTCGGCCCAGGCTGCGATCATAAAGGCGTCGAGCCAGCCGTCATTGTCGTAGTCGGCCAGATTCGCCCAGCCAAACGTATAAGTCGGTTTCGTGAGGTCTCCCGCATCCGCCGAGGTAAAGGTGCCGTTCCCCAGATTCAGGTAGACGCGGTTGGTGCCGGGAGGCGAGCTGTCCGATGCGGGCCAGTTGCCGACGAGCAGATCCAGCCGCCCGTCATTATTGATGTCGCCCCAATACGCTCCCCCCGAGGGATCGCTGTCGCTGGCAATGGGGCCGACTTCAGCCGCGAGCTTTTTGGTGAAGGTCCCGTCGCCGTTGTTGTGGTAGAGGAAGTTGGCCCACGCACCCCAACTCAACGAACAGTTCGGCACGAGGAGGTCCAGGAAGCCGTCCTGGTCATAGTCACCCCAGGCGCCGTTCCAGGAATACTGGCTGGTGTTCGTCCCGCCGGGGGGCTCGACCTTGAGGAACTGATCGGCTACGGACATGGTTAGCGCCATGACGACGAGGCTGAAGACCAGCGCCGGCCGGCCGGCGGCTGTAAGCCAAAAGGACAGGAGCAGCCAGCGGCCGAGAACAGTTGGGGGAGTTGCGGTTCTGGAAGCTACAGGATCAGCCGAACAGGGTCTGGTTTTCATAGGATTATCGGTTTGCGATCCGCCACCGGGGCGGGGATCAGGTGTTCATTCATCGGGTCCCAAGCCTTGAACGACACAACCGGGAGAATCTTTCAGGAAAAAGGAACGTCGCCGTGCCGGAGGCCGGCGCTCCGATCCGGTTGCGGTATGGTTTCAGGAACGAACGCCGTGCCGGAGGCCGGCGCTCCTTTCCACGCTTGGCCGTTTGCCGCGCTGGAAAGATCGAGCGCGTTAAGGTTTTCAAGTGCGTCACGAAAGGGTCCTGCGCGATCGGAGCGCCGGCCTCCGGCACGGCGGCGTTGCGTTGCGGGCAAAGCATGGCTGAATCGACTGAAAGAAATCTCGGCATCCGACGTTCAATGGGTAGGATGACCCACGAGATGACGGCAAAGGCTGGCGATTCGGTCCCGACCCGGCCGAGTCTGTTGAACCGGCTCAAGACCGGGGACAACCCGGAGAGCTGGAAGGAGTTCTACGACACGTACGGGGGGCTGATCCGGGCGTTCTCGATCAAGGCGGGACTCACGGAAGACGAGGCCGAGGAGGTAGTGCAGGAAGCCGCGATCTCGGTGGCGCGGAACCTTCCCGGTTTTCGTTACGATCCAGGGGTGTGCAGCTTCAAGACGTGGTTGCTGAACCTCACCACCTGGCGGATCAAGGATCATTTGCGCCGCCGCGTAAAGCGAAGTCAGCCGCTCCCGCCAGGCCAAGGGGGCGCTGCTCAGCGCGCGGACTCGGGCGAGGAGACGGGCCTGACCTCGACGGTCGACCGGGTGCCGGACCCGGCGGTGCCGGAGTTTGGGGCGGAATGGGACCAGGCCTACGAAAAGGCGCTGCTGCGCCGAGCGCTCCTGTCGGTCAAAGACCATATCAGTCTTAAGCAATACCAGATCTTCGATCTTTACGTGCTGCGAGAGTGGTCGGTGCTCGAGGTGGCACGGACGATGGGAGTAAGCGCCGCGCGGGTTTACCTGACGAAACACCGGGTGACGGCGCTCGTGACCAAGGCGATTCGGAAGTTGGAAACACTCGCTTCTGCCCGGCCAGTTGACCCTGGAGGCCAGGGGCACTAGCAGGGCGAGAATCGAACCATGGCCTTCAGGCTCAGAATCCCACTCTGTGGGATCCATGGTTCAAATCCAAGCCCGGCAACCAATTTCAAGCCCCTGAAAGCCTGGCTCTCAGTGGTGCACTGGGGTGCACTGGGGTCGACGTCCGAATAATTGCCAAACTCGTTGGCGGTTTCACACCCGTACGACACACGCCACTCCGATTCGCCTTGCTGATCGAGACAGCCGGCGGCCAGCCGGCCAATGCTGTAGCGCGTTGGGATGGTAGTCGGTGGCATTCGCTGGGCGAAGGCGTGGGCAACCTTTTCCGGCGCGCGACCGTTTGGGGAATCGCCGCAAGCGACATTTTTGTTTACGTGGGGGGAAGCTTCACCAACGCGGGCGGCGTGACAGTCAACAAGATCGCTTGCTGGAACGGCCGGCAGTGGTTCCCGCTGGGCAGCGGTGTCGAGGGCAATGTGCTGGCTCTGGCCGTGCGCGACCGTGAGCTTTATGTGGCCGGGGTGTTTGAGTCGGTCGGCGGGCGACCGTCCGCCCATTTCGGGATATGGCATGAACCGCTCGCACTCTGGATCGCGCCCGTCGCCGATGACCGTGTCGTGATCTCTTGGTCGTCGGCATCGG